>JBCDHX010000040.1:0-42241 GCA_038749535.1 Bacteroidota bacterium | reverse complement strand
ACTATTGATTATCATACTTTTGATGCGTTTGCCCTAATTTCACTATTGAATTTGGTATTATGAAGAAGTTGCCATTTTTTTGATGTAATGACTTGGTGTATCGCCCATGATATGTTTAAAGGCTTTGTTGAAAGTAGATTTGGAATTGAAACCAACGTCCATCGCGAGAGCAAGCAGAGTGTGTTGCTCGTGCTCACCTCGCTCAATCTTACGAATGAATGCCTGAACTCGATGTTGATTGACGTAATCGTAAAAACTACGTTTGTAGACATTGTTGAGCAACCAAGAAACATTATTGGTGGACGTATCGAGCTGAGTGGCTAAAGTACGAAGCGTCAATTGATTGTTGAGATAGACTTTTTCCTCTATCATTAATTGTTCCATTTTTTCCTTCAATTGTTCAACCTCAACCTCACTCAGTCTATCTTTCTCTATTTTTTTGATGACCTCTTTTTTCTTTATTTTGGGTAATGGCATCCTGAAAATATCGGGTTGCTTCAAACTATAAAACCCGACCACATAGATGAAAATGGGAATAGATGTCCAGACTATATTGTACCCTAATGGCGTATGCGTATGTAGTATATAAATCCGTACAAAACTGATGAGCCACAAAGTCAGAAAAATCAAAATGGCACTCAGAAAAATATATAGAAAAGTAGGTACTTCCTGAGTATAAGATAAGTGATTACTTTCCACTCTTCGATATAGATGAACCAGTCGAAAACTCATCAATACATACGATAAACTGCTCAGTAAACCAACGCCTTCAATAATTAGATATGGAATGTTGAGTGCACCAGATCGTAGCAACTCGTGAAAGTCATCTTGCGTAAGGGTAAAAACCCAAAGCGCGAAACACAGATGTATGGCGACGGGAATGAAGTGGAAAATGGGCAGCCGAAAACTGGGAGACTCACGGAAGGCTAATCTTCTTGTATAGGTGTACAACAACGGTCCGAATAGCAAAATTTGTACCTCTCCCAAAATTGCCAATCTAAACAACAGCTCATTGCCTCTGTACGTGAAGTAAAACAGTCGCCCTGTAATCATCAAGGCTGCCATGAGAAGTATGATGGACAGAATTCTATTGGCAGGTTGATTTTTTTGATGCACAAATTGTAAAGCAATCGCTAAAAATAGACCCTGACTGACCCCTAGAAATAAGCATACATCCAAAAAACTAAAGTTCCCCATATATTCCACTATTCCGCATGCCTCAAAAGATTGACCTTGATCTAAATGATAATTCTTGTACCAGCTGCCGACTCTGCACCGTATCATAAATGATAGTCAACGTTTGAATCTTGTTTTCTTCATCAAATTTCAAAATATCGACCACCTCGAATCGCACTATTTGACCAGAACGGAGTGTCCAAATATACTCAAAATACAGCGCGAGTTGTGCTTTTTCTGCCGACTCGAATAGGTCTCTGATATGTAACTGAGATTGGCGAGTATCCGCTGCCAACTGCCGATAAAAATCACCTGCTGACTGTTTGCCGTAGATCGGTGATTGTACAGTACCATCATCAGCGAACAAATCAATTATAGCTTCCATATCGCCCGCTTCCAGCAGCGCGATATATCGTTTTGCTACTTCTTTTCTGCTTGCTAATCCAGCCATCCGATATTCATGTTTTCGTAAGTGTACGCCGCTCTCAAATATAGCTTTTCGCCTTGCTCATTGATGCGGTAGCTTTTGCGCTCATGCGGAAAATACAGTCCTTCAATTTCGTGCACCTTTTCATTGACAACATAGCTGATATGATCGGCGTGCTGGACGCGGTAAGCTCTCAGCAGATAAGTATCTGGCTCGAAGTACAATCGCCAAATATCACCGGAAGCGTCATCATACTTACATTCCAATACTTTCACTATACCCCAATCGTCTAGTGTTTCGTCTGCCAAAAGAGTGAGGGCGACTTCATCTTTGGCGAGTCGATAAGGCAATTCCATGACGAAGGTCGCTGCTTTCATGGACGGTTGGGCTTGGTCAGCTTCGGCTTGTGTGCGAAGGGTGTCGTTGATGCGTTTGGTGATACCTGTGCTGTCCCAAGTTAGTGCTGTGGAGGTTTTTGGTGTTACGATTTCGATGACCCTGTTTGGTCGATAAGTATAGTGATGGATTTGCTCGGCACGACTTTCTATGACGCCACTGCTATCGTACAAGGTAGATGTTTTCTCAAATTGAAGGATGGCAATGTTGTTCCATTGTTCGAGTCCACCATTGGCAGAGATCACTTGATTTAGAAATTCTTGATGCTCGTCGGTCGGGCTGGTTTCGCAGTTCCACATCATCATTGAGGTAGTCAATAGTATGAGCCAATAGCGCAATTTCATGATTGTTGTTTTTCACAAATCTAGAACTTTTGTGCATTCTTCGTCCTTCTATTTTTTACTTGACTTATCTGATTCTCTACGAATCCGACTACCAAGAAAAATAAAAATATACAGATGAAACACCTTCTCTTCGCATTGAGTGTCTGTCTTATGGCTTGCCAATCGACTGATACTTCTTCCAGTAGCATCTCCAATATCGAATTAAATCCATCTGCTGCCATTCCAGATGAACTATCGACGACTGCTGAGCGGATCGTAGCGACGAATGATATCATGACCTATGCAGGCTACAGCGTGCGCATCGAGGAAAATGGTAACGACCTATCAGTCAATGTGACAACACCTGATAACAAAAAAATGGAAACATCAACGATCAGAGTAGGCAGCCAAGTCCGACAAATGGAATTGATGGACATGAATGCAGATGAGCGACCGGAGCTAGTGGTCATCAGTGCAGATGAAAATGGTGACGAGCAATTAGCTGTCAAAAGTCTGACACCCAATTCTATGTTGCCTGTTTACTTAGATACGCGTACTTTGAATGCTCAGCTCAATTCTAATAATTATGAAATTCGAGATGGTCGTATCTATCATATCTACAACAATCAAAAGGGCGAGCAAAAACGCAGCAGTTATAACTTAGTCGCCGGAGAAGCTGGATTCCGATTGGAGCCGCATGGTGTGAGTTTAGAAGAACTGAATACCAAAGTCTACGGCGAATATGTCAGCGATCCGTATCCGAACACTTACCGACAGCAGTTGACGATTCGAGATAATGGGCTAGGCGAAATCGTCGTCCAATTTCAATCAACCATGGGTAACGATGAGCAAGAAGTGTGTCAACTCGAAGGCATGGGACGACTCGTCAATGGTGAGATCCAAGTGCCGCTCAGTTATTTTGAGCGAAGTTTATCCGGCAATCTTACACTTCGCGCTACTTCGGTAGGCTGGGAAGTCATGACACCTTCTCCTAAAGTGCAAACTACTGTCAGTCAGTTGTGTAGTGACGGAATGGGGATTTTGGGAAAGTATAAAAGGATGATGAAATGATACGGAAAAGCTTTTGAGGCTTTGTTAGACACGCGCTCATCCGACCTAGTGCTTGACCAATGCTGAAATGACGAGTTAGATTCGAAGGTCAGTGAGAGGCTGAACGAGGCAAAAGATGCAGGCATAGCCGTAGCTACGGCGAGGCTTTTGAACGAAGCGCAGTCTTTCAATGACCCGAAGATAGCCGTCAGTTTTAATTTGGGCAAGCACTAAATTCCACAAGTTGAACGAAATCTATAAATTTGAACTCTAGTGCAAAGTGAATTGTTTCAGATACCACTCTTGCTTTCACCATTATGAATTTTCACAAATGCCCAGAATAAAAGCATTCGACGAACAAGCGGTATTAGATAAAGCAGTTAATCTTTTTTGGGAAAAAGGTTTTCATGCCACTTCTATGGCTGATCTCGTCGAGCATTTGGGCATCAATAGAGCGAGTTTGTATACCACTTTTGGCAACAAGCAAAAACTTTTTCACCGCGCCTTCCATCAATATCTTTCTACCAATATAGAAGCCACTCAGCAACTATTGACTACAGAGGAAGATGTACGCATTGGATTAAGAAAGCTACTTCGCCTAGCCATCTCTCAATCTGTCAATGATGCTAAGTGTAGAGGTTGCTTCGTCACTAATATTGCTGCCGAACTGCCGGCTATGGAAGCTTCCATGCAGACAACAAAGGAAGATAAAACCTTTGTACAGGATCTAAAATCCTCCATCCAAAGCAATAAATCAACTTTTGAGCAAGCTTTTTACAACTACTTGAAAAAAGGAGTTGAATCAGGACAAATTGAGAAGGGGAAAAATATTGATGCTATTGCTGCACTTATCTATATCTATTACAATGGTCTAAAAGTAGTCGCCAAAGTGGAACAAAACGAGGATGCACTTGCTGCTACGAGCGAAGCGTTGATTTCGCTTCTGGACTAAACAGAACTTGTCTGCTTCCAGCCGAATCAATACCTTTAACCCTCATTTACCATCATTCCTATGCTCGAAAATTGGCTCAAAGGCGTCCCTTTCAAGAACGAAGATTTTAAGTCTCATCAACTCGGACACAGCATTCGTTTTCACAACGAGCGTCTACCTGATTTACAGCGCGTCAAAGTCGTCCTCATCGGGACAGATGATATGGAAGCCAATGCCGCTCGCCAAGCATTGTATCAATTGGCTGACCATTTTCCGCGTACGACCATTGCCGACTTAGGCAATATCCGCAAGAAAGAAGTTTCCTTTCTCATTCCGGTCTTGAAAGAACTCATCACTAAAAAACGCAGTATCATCTTGTTGGGCAAGTCACTCGATTGGCGCAAAGCACAGCAGCAAGCACATCGGCAGCTATTCGGTCGAGAACAACATTGGCTGAGCATAGATGATCGAGTGCGGACGGATACTTCGGACCGATTTGGACAGCGTATCATTGTGGGTGGGCAGCGTCATTTGACCAAACGCAGCGACTTACAGAAAATGGAGCGCAAGAAATGGTGGTATCACAGTCTGGGTAGTTGCCGAAGTGAGCTAAAAGCAGTAGAGCCGAGTATACGAGATGCACATTTCGGGAGTGTACATCTTGCGGCACTGAAAGACTTAGAAGTACCGGGACAGTTGAATGCTTCGCCTAGTGGTTTTTTTCTGGAGGAAGCTTGTCAGCTGATGTATTATGCAGGCATGAATGAGCAGTTGCTTTCAATGGGTCTTTATGGCTGGCAAGCCAAAAAGAAAGATACGCGTAGTCCACAGGCTCTGGCGCAGTTGATCTGGTATTTCATGGAGGGCGTCGCGCAGCGTAAAGGGGACTATCCCCTATCCAAAGCCAGCTTGGGGGAGTACATCGTTCATCTCAAAGATCAAGATATTCAAGTTACTTTTTGGAAGAGTTACAAAAGCGGACGCTGGTGGCTACAATTGCCGACAGCTACTGAGCGCAACCATCTTATCCCCTGCTCTTATGAAGACTATCAGCTTGCCGGACGCGGTGAAGTATCAGATCGAGTGATGCAGATTTTGGCGCGTTACTGATGTCAGGTGTTGAACGTTCAAATTTGGAGGTTTAACATTCAGTTTTCTCAGAAGTTAAGATGACATTCAGCAGATGACTTCTTCTGCCCAACCTACAACTCACTCTGCTCCGGCGAAAACCGCAACCGCAATTCCCGGATGTCTTCCACTTCCTCCAAAGCTTTGGTCAGTGCTGTCTGCCCTTTGAAGCTGCTGTCTTTCAGCCGAATCACAAACTCATAAGCGATTACCTCTTCTAGATTGAGTTGTTGCTCATCGACAACATTTCCGGCGGCATCGCGTATCTTTTGTTTGCGCTTGAGGTTCAGAAATCGAATTTGTTCGACCACTACCTTTCGGCAATATTTTCTCAGCAATGGTTGAATGCTATCATTGGTGGGGCTGCCTTTGGGTAAATCAATGCGCAACTTGCCCAGTAAATTATCTGCTTTTCCAAAAGGTGAAAACCGCAAAATAAACGCGCCCACACAAAACGCAATCGTCCCGACGAAAGCCACCGTAAATCCAAAAACACCGCACGCGATCCCCGTCGCGATAGAAGCAAACATGAACGTGATGTTTCTAGGATCATCCAGTCGCGTCCGAAATCGAATAATCGCCAATGCACCCAACATCCCCAAACCACGCGCCAAAGAATCCCCGATCGCCTGCATCACCATAGCCGACACGATGGCGATGAGTGCCATAGATTGCAGAAAATGGACAGGACGAGAAACGCCCTCCGTCGTGAGTTCATAAGTCAATACAATCAAAGAAGAAAGGAAGAAAGCACACAATACCGTAATCAGAATACTGAGTGCAGTAGGATTGTCAATGGGTTGCTGATTGAGCAAGAAATCAAACATAGTTCAAATTTGGACAAGTAGACAGACGACTACCGATCTGTTAACCGCAAATTTACAGCTAATTATTGTTTGATCGTAACTACTTAGACAATGGCGAGTCATCTATAAGGCTAGAGAAAATTTGACAAATCTCACAGTCATATTAAACATCCATACTTTCTTTCAATCATTATGATCAGCATCAAAGATCAGAAGATTTGTCAAATTGATTTCAAGCGTAAGCAATTGTATTTGATCTACTTGATCTATACAAACACTAGCTCAAAACAACGTATTTGCCTGCTGAGGCGGCACAATGCCCAAATGCTGATACGCCTTTTCTGTCACTTCGCGTCCTCGCGGTGTCCGTTGTATATAGCCTTCCATAATCAGAAAAGGCTCATGTACTTCTTCTATCGTTCCAGCTTCTTCGGCTACGGCTGTTGCGATGGTCGTCAGACCGACCGGACCACCTTTGAATTTATGAATGATGGTATCCAAAATCTTGTTGTCCATCTCATCTAGACCACCTTCATCTACATTCAAAGCTTCTAGCCCATATTTCGCGATTTTTGTGTCAATTGTGCCATTGCCTTTTACCTGCGCAAAGTCGCGAACCCGACGAAGCAAAGCATTGGCGATACGCGGTGTCCCTCGGCTACGTCGCCCGATTTCGACGGCACCATCATCTGTAATAGGCACTTCTAGTAAATAAGCAGAGCGTTTCAAAATATTGGTCAACGTCTCTAAATCATAATAATCCAAATGACAGGTTATCCCAAAACGTGCCCGCATCGGAGCAGTCAACAGTCCCATACGAGTGGTTGCCCCAACAAGCGTAAAAGGCTCTAATGTAATCTGAATACTTCTGGCATTGGGACCGCTGTCGATCATGATGTCGATGCGATAATCTTCCATCGCAGAGTATAGATATTCCTCCACAACATTATTTAGGCGGTGGATTTCGTCGATGAATAAAACGTCTCCTTTGTTCAGATTGGTCAACAGTCCTGCCAAGTCGCCTGGCTTTTCCAATACAGGTCCGGAGGTCATTTTCATCTCTGCGCCTAGCTCATTGGCGACAATATGCGACAAAGTTGTTTTTCCTAGACCGGGAGGTCCATGGAGCAGCACATGATCGAGTGCTTCGTCTCTACCTTTGGCAGCTTCTATAAAAACGCTAAGGTTGTCTACTATCTTTGGTTGACCACTGAAGTCGGCAAGCGACTTGGGACGCAAAGCACGTTCCATTTGGGTCTCTTCCGACGTCATATTTGCGGTGGTCGCATCTAAATGTTCATTCATATTTTCTGGCTCTGATGAGGCGTTGAGTTCGTACGATTGAGCTCATACCTCACCCACAAAAATAAACAATTTGTAGGAAAATTTAACCATTTTTCTGTTTGAAAAATACAACTATCCAGCATGTTTTCTGCCTTTTTCCTCACCTTGTTCTATACGCCTTTTCTCCTCTGCTTGGATACGCAGTTCTCTACGCGTCAGCTCTTTTATTTCCAAATCCTTCAAATCTGGCTGTCCAGCTTCCAACCATGCCGAGTACCATACTGAACCCAATGCCAAAACGGCATCTCGCATTCGTCGTTCTACCATACCGGACAGGCGTTCGTGATAGGCGCGGGCAAAAGGTTCGCACTGCGTACGGATGTTGCGATTGAGGCGTTCTTCGTAGCACATTTGTTGGTCGGAAGGAAATTGATCTCTGAGATCTTGCTCGATCAATAAAACAGAATCCAGTAGTTGATGACTGGTTAAGGTCGCATCCCAGAAAAAATCATTTGGATCGTCGATATAAGTGGCTTTACCGACGAAGAAATCATACGTTTTATCTGCATATAATTCTGGCAGACGGCTTTCCCAAAAGGCATGAATCCCGACTTGATTCGTGAGCTGTCCATTGTAGTTTTCGGTGGTGTGTAATGGTACGTGCGCATCACCTACATAATGACCCATTTCGGCAGACAGTTGCAGGATACGTCGCTTGTCTTTGTATCGAAAAGCACTGATGAGTTGATTGTAAACACGCTCCAGATTGTAGGGCAAGATGCCATATTCGGAAAAGCGATCTATGGCAAAGACCGCTTGGCAGTCGATGGGAATGGCTAGTAGGGCGTTCAAGCTATCACAGTCGATTCGCCACTCATCTTCGTAATACTGCGGTAGTATATTTTGCTGAAAAAACTGTCGATAGGGATTCTTTCTACTGTCCAAAGAAAACTCCACACGCGCAAATTGACCATTGCCGAATAGGTGGCTGGTATCGCCATTGAGGTCTACTGCATAGATGTCCGTATAGCGCATCAATGCATCCGTCCAGTCGCGTGGTACTTCCTCGAAGGGATAGACACCCCAATGATCGATGTCGATATAATGTCGCACGGCTTCGTGACGTGTGGCATAGCGTCGCTTGTCCGGATCGACGGCGTGCTCGGTGATGTATTCGATATTGGATTTATAGAAACCAATGAGGTCTGTGGGCAAGGTAAAAACTGCCATTCTATTGATGCGGCGATGCCCAAAAAACCCCCAATCGTCATCCGGTCGCACGCAAGTCAGTTGGAGTCCTGCAAAAAGTAGCACCCAAAGTAGTCTGGACATAGAAAATTTCGTCATTTGATTGGCTTGAAATCTAGGAATCTTCTTTCTTTGCAACGCTATGCGTATCTAAATAATTTTTAACCAAATAAACAAATACACAACTATGAAAAAAATAGAAGCCATCGTCAGACTATCTCGTTTTGATAAAGTAAGAGATGCATTGGCCAATATCGGTATTCGTTTCTTTACGATGAAGCAAGTTAATGGATTTGGACTACAACAAGGCGGCAAACGCGTCTACAGAGGTAGCATCTACGACACGGACTATATTGCTCGCTTGCAAATTGATATTTTGGTAGCAGACAATCAAGTCGATGACATCGTAGCAGCTATTGTGACATCTGGAAGAACGGGTGAAGTAGGCGATGGAAAAGTGACGGTATTGAATGTCGATCAGGTGACGCGGATTCGGACGGGCGAGCAGGATGATGATGCGATATAAGTATATGAATAGTAGTAAAATTTCAAGCTCAAAAATTAAAAATCATGGGAGTATGGGTATATCCTAACATCGTCAAAAAAGAGAATGGAATCGTTTATGTTGTGAAGGAAGTAGGAGTTCCAAAGTCTCAACAACTACTCGACTTGGTAGATTTTGCTACAGATATAGACCTTCTCAAAAGTTTTCATTCATTGACTACGTCCAAAGTGGATTTTTCATTTTTTGAGCAGGCTAATGATTGGGACTATAGTTTAGATGAGGTAAAGAAGAATTTGTCTTTTCAACCTGTCGAAGTATTAGAATTACTAGAACAAATAGAGACAACTTTTAAAGAAAGTGGGCATAAATTCATCAGACCATTCAACTATAAGGGAGTTGAAGACGCTGATGGTAACGAGTTAAAACGATCACAAGTCTGGGCAAAATATTTAGTAGACGACGAGGAAATTCTATACAAAGGAAGATTCGATATTTATAAGTGGAAGCCATCCATGATTCTTAGAAATGATACAGACAGCAAGAGAATAGACTTGAGCAAAGATTCTGTCAAGCTTCATAAGATAAAGCTTGATGAAAATGGTATAGAAACCGTAGGTGAAGAAATTGAGTGGAAATTAATCACAGTTGATTTCTTGGAAGATATGCAATCTGAGATAGATCATATCAGAGACTTATGCCATTTTGCAAAAGCGAATGGTTATGAATTACAGATCACGATGAGCTAATGACGATCTCTTAAAACCGCAAATTCTTCAAACTCCGATCCATATCGCGTTTGATGTCTTTGTCTTTGATGCTTTGACGTTTATCCGCAGATTTTTTTCCGGTTGCTACGGCGATGTCGATTTTGACGAAGCCGCGATCACTGAAATAAAGTCGATGAGGGATGAGTGTCACGCCTTTTTCGCGCACTTTCTTGTCCAATCGTTTGAGCTCGCGTTTGCGGAGGAGCAGTTTCCGTGGTCGGCGCGGCTCGTGATTTTGGATGTTCCCAAATTCATATTCTTTGATGTACATACTTTGGATGTACAACTCGCCTTTTTTGAAAAAGCAATAGGCGTCATTTAGATTGACGTGCCCGGCGCGGATGGATTTGACTTCTGTTCCTTGCAAAAGGATGCCCGCCTCAATGGTCTCATTGAAGAAATATTGAAAAGTGGCTTTGCGGTTGATGATTTCGATGGCTTTTTTCACAGTAACAGAAATTCAGATAGATGAATACGCTCAATCAAACGATTGATAAAAAGAAAGAGTTCGTTAACCATATTTTTTCACAAACAGTCCAGTGATTGATTTGTGCTCATGCGTGTTTCTGATAGCGGTGGCGAACACTTTGGCGACGCTGAGTACGGTTATTTTCTTGGATTCTTTACGCAGTGGAATGGTATCAGATACGATCAATTCGGAAAGTGCAGATTTTTCGATGTTTTTATATGCATCTCCAGATAGGACAGCGTGTGTACAAATTGCGCGTACACTTCTCGCGCCTTCTTCTATCATCAAATTGGCGGCACGGCAAAGCGTCCCGGCAGTATCCACTAAGTCATCGACCAAAATAACATCTTTGCCGGTCACGTCACCGATCAACGTCATCCCGGCCACTTCATTGGCACGGACACGTTGCTTGTCGCAGATGACTAGATCCGTCTGAAACTGTTGCGCATAACTACGCGCTCGTTTTACGCCGCCTACATCCGGTGCAGCGAACGTCACATTGCTCATATCCATCCTTTTGAGATGCTTGAAAAAGACAATTTGACCCTGCAAGTGATCTACAGGAATGTCAAAAAAGCCTTGCAACTGATCGGCATGAAAGTCCATGCTCACTACCCGATCTGCTCCGGCAGCTTGCAATAGTTCTACTACTAGCTTGGCAGAGATGGGAACACGCGACTTATCTTTTCGATCTTGGCGTGCGTAACCAAAGTAAGGAATGATAGCAGAAATATAGCCTGCCGAAGCTCTTTTGGCAGCATCTATAATGAGCAGTAGCTCCATCAGATTGTCTGCCGGGGCAGTCGTAGACTGAATGATAAAAAAGTAAGAACCACGCACGGACTCTAGGATCACAGGCTGCATCTCCCCATCACTGAAGCGATTGACTTGAATGTTACCTAGCGATTTGCCGTATTTTTTAGCGATTTTTGTCGCCAATCTTTCGGAGTGGTTACCGCTGAATAATTTGACTTCGGAGTGGTGGTTGATGAGAGGAGAAGAGCTGGATTTTTGCACGATGATGTTGGCTTGAGCAAGTGACAAAATGAAGTTAACTGACAAGATGCAAATGTAAACATTGTCGCTTGCCTTTTATGGGAAGCTCATGAAAATATGAGTGCAGTATGTAGTTAATTTTTGAAACAGCGTGAGTAGTAAGATTTATCCACCTTTCGCTCTACTCACCCAAGGCGAATCCTTGACCTGAAATCGCCAAGGCACATCTTTCCATTCTTCGGCATAGGCGATACCGACACGCGCGCCGCTGATGATGTCTTTTTGAGCATAAGCAACGCCATCATCCGACAGCCAAATGGGATTTTCTGAATCTGTCATAGTACTTCCATGCCAGTCGGTGGTTATGCCCATCGCTTTACTTAACGCGCCCGGTCCGGCAGTCACCCGATAAGCCATTTTTTCAAGTCCACGTCGTTCTAGCATAGTTGTTGTACCAACTATCGGCTCTATGGCTCGGATAAGTACTGCTTGTGCCATACCTTCCGCTCCGGTGACGACATTGAATAAATGATGGATGCCATAGCAGAGCGTAATGTAAGCAGTGCCTCCTTCGCGAAACATGATTTCCGTTCGTTTGGTACGGCGGTTGTTGTAAGCATGGCAGGCTTTGTCATCGGGTGCGCGATACGCTTCCGTTTCTACGATTCTGCCGACGGTGAGTTGATGATCGAAATGGGTGACAAGTAATTTGCCGAGTAGCCGCTGTGCTTGTACGACGACGTCATCATCTACATAAAAGTCTTTTTCTAGTCTTGGAAATTGCTTGACGATCATTGTAAAGAACGATAGTAATCAATGCTGTCTAGAATCAACTGATCGTCTGCCGTACAGTTCACTTTCACCTCTCCGATGGCGGGCAAGAGGGATAGATTGATTTGCTTATTTTCGTTCTTTTTATCTTTTCGCATCATTTGTAGCAGGTAGTCGTCAATTTCTTTCGGAATATCGACATGACCATAAATGTCCAATGTGGCTTCGACGATGTCGTTCAATGCTTGCTCAGATAAATGCAAAACCCGATGCGACAAAAAACTTTCACAAATCATCCCTATCGCAATGGCTTCTCCATGTAGTAAAGGTGTCTCTGTTTTCAAAAAATGGCTCTCGACGGCATGACCTATTGTATGACCAAAATTGAGGGCTTTTCGGAGTCCACGCTCGAAAGGGTCTTGCGCTACGATGCGTTGTTTAATCATCAAATTCATGGGGAGATGTTCCAACCAGTCTATTGCTGATAAATTGCGCTCATCCTTCAATCGATCCCACTGTGTCCGATCAGCGATGAGGCTGTGTTTGAGCATTTCGGCAAAGCCGCTGCGACGCTCACGAGCGGATAGCGTTTGTAAGAAATCGAGCTGTATAAAGACGTTTTGAGGGTTATTGAAAACGCCCACGCTGTTTTTGACGCTCCTGAAGTCGATGCCCAATTTGCCGCCTATGGACGCATCAACTTGAGAGAGCAAAGTTGTCGGAAATTGGACAAAATCAATGCCACGTTTGTAGGTACTCGCACAAAATCCACCCATATCGCCGATGACGCCACCACCTAGATTGACCATCAGTGCTTGCCGATCTATGTCCGCTGCCATCATAGATGACCAAATTGCCTGACAAGTATCAATGTTCTTTTGCGCTTCGCCGGAGACGATTTGTATGGACAAGCGATCCAAAGTAGGCGTGTGTGCAGCAAAGAGTGGCATACAGTATTTGCGGGTATTTTCATCGACTAGGACGATAAGTCGCGAGTAAGACCGCTCCGCCAAAAAAGCCTGCCAAGCCGCCCAAATATCTGAGCCGATAAATATGGAGTAGTCTGCGAGTGTGACGCGCTGCATAGTTGTTTTCTGATTGTTTGTAGTGGCTCAAAAAGTATAGGGCAAACGGTTATTTAAGCCCGTACTCGTACGCGCTCCATTCGATAAAATTCTCGAAAAGAAATCATGCGCCGCTCTTGCTCATCCCAGAGTTTATTGAACATGGTGCCTAGACTTTCTTTGAAGGTCAAAGTCGTGGTGTAGCGTTGCAAGATAGGATTTTCTTTAGCGCATTTGGCGAGTTGATAATTGGGAATGCGCGAACTCAAATGATGAATATGGTGAAAACCGATGTTACCTGTTAGCCACTGAAAAACGCGCGGTAGTTTGTAGTACGTACTTCCTTTGATGGCAGCCAATACATAGTCCCAATTGTCTTTCCAGCGCATATAGCCTTCTTCATGTTGGTGTTGTACATAAAAAAACCAAAACGAGACAATACCAAAGAACCAAATGATCGGAATCTGAATCATCAAAAAGGCTTTCCAGCCGATCAGGAAGCCAAGGATCGTGTAGACAACCAGCATACACGCATTATTGAAAAGGTGCTTGCGGGTGATGCTTTTGGCATTGTTGAAACTGATGAATGGATAGCGTAGTCGGAAACCCATATAGATCATGGGCGCGATGCAAAACAAGACGAATGGATTGCGAAAAAGGCGATATTTCAGCCTGCCCCAAAAAGACAAAGCTCTAAATTCTTCGACCGTCAAAAAATTGATGTCGCCGATGTCTCTAAAATCCAATTGCCCGACATGACCGTGATGGAAACTGTGTACGCGCGACCAATAGTTATAAGGAATAGAACTAAAAAAGCTGCAAATGAAGCCAATGGCATTGTTCCAGCGGCGTTTGCCCAAAAAGGACTGATGACCGCAGTCATGCTGAATGATAAATATACGAACTAGGAAAAAGCAATTGATAAGTCCCAGTCCCAGCGTAATCCAATACGACCAAGACAGCGAAAAATACATTAGCACCCAAAGCCCCACAAAAGGACCGAAGGAGTTAATCAGCTGCACGACAGCTTTGCGTGTAGAAGGCTGCTGATACTTTTTGACGATGGACTTCCAGTTTTTCAGTTGCTCCTTGATTTCCTGGTCTAGGTTGTGCTTGAGTTGTGTGGTATTCATCTGTACTGCGGCGGTAAAAATTAATGTTGAGTAAAAGAGAGGGCGTACACGAAAGGATAATAGCACAGACTTATTAAAAGTTCAAGATTCTTTGTCAAAGAAAATAACGAATTTTTGACCAGATGAGTAGATCACCCTGCAAAATGACAAAGCCTAAGGGGCGCCCAATTCAGTTGTGTTCTCTATTTTCGCACTTCAATTTATTTCATGCTACTATGTACAATTTAGTCAAGCCACTCCTTTTTTCGCTCGCGCCTGAAAACGCGCATCATTTCACCGTCAAGTCCCTGAAACGCTCACTGACTATACCCGGTGCGCGACAAATCATACAACAACTATATGGTTTCGAGCATCCCAATTTGAAGCGAAATTTATTGGGTCTGACCTTCCAAAATCCAGTAGGATTAGCAGCAGGATTCGATAAAGATGGGCAGTACATCAATGAGATGTCAAGTCTTGGATTTGGGTTCATAGAAGTGGGGACAGTGACGCCCAAACCGCAGTCCGGCAATCCACAGCCGCGTCTATTTCGGCTACCCGATGACGACGCACTCATCAACAGAATGGGCTTCAACAATCAAGGCGTAGACGCGCTCGTGGAGCAACTGAAAAAAGAGCGACCAGAAGGCATCATCATCGGTGGCAACATCGGCAAGAACAAAGTGACACCCAATGAACAGGCAGCCGATGACTACACGTATACTTTCGATGCCCTTTTCCCATACGTTGATTATTTTGTCGTCAATGTCAGTTCTCCCAATACCCCCAACTTGCGCAGTTTGCAAGAAAAAGAACCGCTCACTCATCTTCTAAAAAGTCTTCAAGCACGCAATCAAGCTCAGGAGCAACCCAAACCAATGTTACTAAAAATCGCGCCGGACTTGACGTTTGAGCAAATCAATGAAGTGATAGAAATCGTGGAAGAAGTGGAACTAGAAGGCATCATCGCCACCAATACGACCATTAGTCGCGAACAGTTAAAAACAACTCACGATACCATCACGACCATCGGGAATGGCGGACTCAGCGGTGCGCCTTTGCGAGAGCGGGCGACGGCAGTCATTCGATATATCCGGGAGCGAGCGAAAAAAGATCTGGTCATCATCGGTGTGGGTGGTATCACGACTGCCGAAGATGCCTTAGAAAAGATCGAAGCCGGGGCAGATTTGGTACAGGTTTATACGGGTTTGGTATATCGGGGACCGGTGTTGGTGAAGGATATCAAGAAGGCGTTGGTGTAAATTGAACGCCAACAAACTTTCAACTTCATTCTCGTCTTCTACACTTTCAAATCAAATGCCATGACCAATTCATCAAATTCAAGAAGTATCCATTTACTTAGCCTGACTGCGCTCTTGCTGTTTACCGCATCATCAACTGCTCAAGTACACATCGCTGATTTCGCACCCTTTAAATTTCAATTGGAAGAAAATTTTTCGCCTACTGATGATACACAACGCTGGCAAGAAATCGCGGAGATCGAGAAACTTCAAAAGGAGACAAATGAAAAGGACATTCAAGCAATCAATTATTGGAATGCTGCTTATCCGTCTTACCGTTGGCATCAAGTGATGATGAAGGTCAGCAGAGCACACAAAGGGCATAAAAATGGAGGGCGAGTCGCTGTTTTACATCTTGCCATTTATGATGCGCTCGTCGAAGTTTGGAAGTACAAAAAACAGTATCAAGAAAAAGCTCCTTTTCAGTTGAGTCCTCGTGTTCAGCAGTTGAGTCGCGATAGAGGGTATTCTACCTTTATCTGTGAATGGAGCGCAGCAGCTAGTGCCGCGAAGGAAGTCATCAGTTATTACTTTCCTGACAGGAAGTTATATCTGGATAGTCTACTCAACGAGTTTGAACGAGCACGCCTGAGAACCGGTCTTCAATTGCCTTTCGATATCAAGAGCGGACTAGCTATTGGTCAGCAAATTGCGAGTCAGTATATCGAATATGCCAAAACAGATCGTACAGATCAAATATGGGCAGGTCAAGTACCTGCTGCAGATAGTCTTTGGTCGGGTAACCCGGGCAAATGGGATCCCATGAAGCGGCAATGGAAACCACTGACTTTAGTGAGTTCCGATCAATTTCGCCCCGCTCCACCACCTACCGACTGGACAGCAGATATGGAAGAACTGCGTCAGTTCAATGCGACTCATCAGACTAGCGAAATAGCTTGGAAGTGGAAAAGTGCGCCCGTTTGGGATAATCTTTTGGAGCGAAAAATACTGGAATACGACCTAAATCCACTAAAAGCTGCTTTTGCAAGTGCGGTCTTTCATACTGCTCGATTCGATGGCATCATTGCTGCCTGGGACGGCAAATATCACTATTGGGGTATTCGTCCATTTCAGTATGATTCGTCTTTTAAACCTATCCTCATCAAAACGCCCAATTTCCCCGGCTATCCTGCTGGACATACGACAGTGGCGGGTTCTATCGCGACTGCGTTGTCTTCTCTTTTCCCACAAGATGAACAGTCATTTCATGCGTTAGCCAAAGAGTGTTCTGAGTCTCGTTTTGAAGGTGGTGCTCATTTTCGCACCGATAATGAAGTTGGACTGACAGTCGGCAATCAAGTTGGCGCACAAGTTGTCAAAACATTTTTGGAGAGAATGGAAGGCGAGTAAGGGGTATATCTTCTTAAAAACGGTAAGTTATTGTTTATGAATGGATGCTGGCTTAGCTATGTATGATATGCGATTCACTCCAGCCACTTCACTTTCTCTCGCCAGTCGCCGCGCTGTCCTTGCAACTCTACATCTTTTGACACGCCCAGATAGAAAAAGCCCAAACACGTCTCGCCCTCCGCTAGTGGAATATGATCGCCAATGTGTGTCATCTGCAATGCCGGACTACTCCAATAACCACCCAGACCTGCGGCTTCTGCGGACAACCAGAAATTCTGAATTGCACAAGCCACTGCCGCCACTTCTTCCCACTCCGGTACGCTTTCTTTTGGGTCTCGCTGCATCCCAATCACGATAATGTGACTCGACTGCAATGTCTTGTCTTTCAGTTTCTTATACTTGCGCTCATTGAAGTAAGCTTCAGGTATCTGCTTCTTATAGATAGCTTGAAAGTGATCGCCCAAAGTGGCTCTGGCAGCTCCGCTGACGATATGAAATCGCCAGGGTTCTGTCTTGCGATGCGTCGGTGCCCAATTGGCATTTTCTAGCAATTGCTCGATGGTTGCTTTCGGAATCGTTTCACCTGTGAACAAAGGAGGAGAGAGCATTCGGCGTTTTTGGATGAGGTGGGAAATATCTTGTAGGTTCATGTTTGTTTTTTGTTGAATTGCTTAGTTAACGTATTGGAAAAGTTGGCTAATTGGAAAAATTGGTGAAATTGTGGGCAGATTGATAGCCTATTGAGTTGCAATCGCTGAAATAATGGCTAGTCGCTGAACAAGCTAACAGCTAAAGGCTCATAGCTAATAAGTCGTCGTCATCGTCTCTGGAATACACAAAATAAAGTCTGCTTTGTTCTTATGCTCTGCTGCTAAGGTATCAATATCTGCCTGCAATACGGTACTAATCGTAACATAGTTTAGGTCGGGGCGTTGGCGACGCAGATACCAAAGGATACCTTCATAATTATCCGAATGATAGCTGCCATTGTAATGAATGAAGAGCTTGCCGTCTTCATAACTGTCCAAGATAAAATGTCCCATCGTCGCGTCTTTGATTGCCTGTGCTTTTGGAAAATTATCCCCTCCATGAGCCGGATTGTCGCCCATCATATCGAGCATCGCTTTGTAACCGGGCAGACTGCCGTCATAAGCAATCGGTAGTGGCGCGATCCATGCTTTTTCGTTGTTTGGCAGGGTTTCTAGGGCTTCCAATCCTTCCCGAAAAACGGTGCGTGCGTAACGGCGCGGTACATTGGTGGCGACGAAGCTGAGGTTGTTTTCTTTGGCAAAATTGACAAGTGGAGCATAGTCGGTATCATAGTTGTTCCAGAGGCGCGCTTGTTCAGCAAAAGCAGCTACATCTATATTGCCTTTTAGATAATCATTGAGCGGTGTTTGATTGTCCGCTTCAAACATTTCTGCGCCTAAGATCAGCTGTCTCGATGCTGCCAAATCTGTTGTACTTTCTAGTTGTAGCCAATGTGTGATAGGGTTGTTGTGAATTTCGCCAAACAAGATGATGTCTGCTTTTTCTAGCGTTTTGACCATCTTCTTGTACTTGATTTTCTTGCCGTTGGCGCGATAGATTTTATAGGCAGGTTTATCCTGGGCAAATAAACTGATCGGTAAAAGAAGGAGGAGAAAGAGATATTTCATAGATAGAATAATTCAGTAGAACTACAAAAATAGATAGCTCAGACAGAGAAATGAAGAAGCTCGTCGATATGTTTTTGAAATAACAGTCAGCTTACTGTAAATTGCCACCACGAAAACAGTAAAACGCAAATGCTAGACCCTAATTATAGTCAGATCGTCCGCAACAAAGTTGAGCAATTACCATCAATTTTCAACAAATCCATTTCGACCTATTACGATGATAAAGTCATTTGGACATACAACAGTCGGATAGACGAACACAAAAAATATAAAGGCAAATCTCATAACTGGCGGCTGACCATTTTTCTCTTGCTATTTGGTTTTGTCTTCCTAGCAGGCATCGGTTTTTCTATGTATGACAACGGGATGTTAAGTGAAAACCGTTCTTTCAACTATTGGTATATCGTTCCTATCCTCTTTGTTATCATTGTCATCGGAACAATTATAACACAGCCTTTTGGTCGGCAGTTTGAGCATATAATGGTCAATGGAGCGCAGCGGCTGTGGCTGAAGAATGCGACCTCTAGTATCAATAATAACAATAAACCCAGCTCTTGGATAGGTGGCTTGCTGGTACTTGGTGTTCTGGTCGCTTTTTGTGTATTTGGAATGAAATTTTTTCTTGGTAGCAGATTCCCAACTCAAAATTGGGTGGATGCTGTGAAAGATGAACCTGTTTTCTTCATCGTTCTCTCGCTTTTTGCATTGGTCATTACGGGTGGATTTGTGTACAATCTTGCTCTTTTATTTACACAGAAATCAAAGTTCGGGAATGTAAAAATCGCTTTAGACAGAGCTCACTATGAACTAGGCGATACTGTCCACATGAATATAGTCACAGACAAATCAGTCCCCAATGATCTGCAAGCTTTACTCCTGAATGTCATTGTCGATAAACGAATCGTTGAAAGTAGTAGTGAAACAAGAGAGGAACGACAACTAGAGATTCTGCATCTAGATCACTATCCACAGATGATGGGCAAAGGATTTACGTTTGCTATCCCGCCACAAAAAGCACGCGGTACGACCTTTGATCACGAGCCGAATGTATATTGGCTGGTCGCTTTAGCCTCACCGAGTAGCAAGGCGTTTAAGTACTATCACTTTGTGTTACCTATCTTTGAGTAAGTGAGTTTGCAACAAATAAAGTAGCGATGCTATCTATGACATCATGGCAGATGCTGGTTGCTGTTTGTATTCTTTCTCCAACCACTGAATGTGCTGCTCGGCGGCTTGTTCTGCCCATCTTCTAGGTCGAGCACCGAAACATTCCAGAATAGCGTCTACGCCAATAATTGTTCCTTTGGCTAGCCTGCCGAGTAGCGCGATTGATGTTTTCTTTTGATTGTCTCTCGAAATGATGTATCCGTTCTCGTTAGTTTTTACACCAAAGTCATCGTGCACTACTTTGACAAAATGATCGTCTAGCAAATCGTTGACCAAAACAGTTTGTACAGATTTGACTCTCGGTGCATCCAAAACAGAGTCAATCATAATGCCGGCTGTGATTGATTGATTGTCTTTCGTGAACTGCCAACCTTTCGCTGTGACTTCGATCTTAGGATCATCGGCAAAATTTAGATTCAAAACACCTACTTCCGCGAGCGTAATCAATTGCTGTAAACTCTCTACCGGCGGACCATAGGAGTATCGCTTCGTCGATTCATCTAGTTTGATGACTTCGGCAAAAACTTTATTACTACACTCATTATAAGACAAAGCTTCGTATATCGTGGGCTGACATTTTCGCCATACATGACCGATGCAAAAGTCTAGACTAATTGCTTGTTTTCCTATCGCCATACCGATGAAATCTTCCATGCTTTTTTTAGGTGACTGCGCTGTAGGAACGATAGTGGGATGCTTGAAGGTTTGATTTTCCAGCCATTTTCTAATCAGTGAAGCCAGTTCTGATGTTGACAAATCTTGCTCATCATTGTTGCTCGGCAATGCTCTATAAATCGCTGCTGCCATAGGCGCAAAAGCGTCAATGAGAAAGCGAGTACTGTCTGCTTTTTTCTGAACTGAGCTATCGCTTATCTGCTTTTTAAATGCTTCGATAGCCTCATCAGTGGGCTTAAACCAGCTATCTATTCGCGCATTTAGTGGTTTGGGAACAGGTGGCAACCCAGTGAGTGAAAAAGGGACTAGCAAATCTTTCAGGTCTTGATCTGATTGATACTCGCACTGTCTGCTTTTTTCATCGACGATATGGAATGTACCAAATTTGCTTGCCACGGCTCTCACAGCATCTATCATCGCCAATCCAAATCCGCGTATACCAACAACACTACTTTCATCTACTGCTTCGTGGTCAGAATAGGTAGTCACCGGGTAAGGTGATTTGAAGAGGTAAATATTTTCGTAGTCACTAGCTAATTCTTGCCACTTAGCTATCTGCTCGGATGGTTCTGTATCTTGATGACCGATGGTCAAGAGTATTTCGTGGAATGGTTCGTGTCTGTCTGCGTCAGTGACGATTTGAAACTGGTCGTTGTCCAGTCGCTCAATGTCTTTGACTTCCTCCTCATATAGATCAACCAAACCTGCTTTCATCAGCGGCTGAACGAGCGACTGAAATCGTTGAGCTAAATAGTCGCCAACTTGACTACGAGGTGGAAAAGTATCTCTCTGTTCCTCACTGATTTTGTCAAAGTCTTTGCCTGCCCACTCGTGATAAGAAGGAAATGAGGCAATGTAGAGGGCATCAGTCGTGACTTCTTCCCGTTTGTCCAGTTTAAGATCGCGTTCATGAATATTGATCCAATTAGAAAGGGCTTGATTTAGGTCATATATTCGTCCATTCCCAAAACTGCCTGTCCGCTCAAAAAGGGATATATGAATACTGTTGAGTTTTTGCGCGCTCGCCAGCTCAATCATCAATCGCTCCAGAGCATATCCACCTCTAGGTCCTACGCCTATGATACCGAGTCTTCTTACTGCTGTCATTTCTTTTCCTCTTTTGCTGCGCTTCGCTTTTTGTAAGATGGTACAGCTATTCTTTGTAATCCATTGGAAGGCGCTGCTTTTTGGTGCTATCATAGTAATAACATACTTTTCAAAAGTTGTGTTCTTTTTGATATGTCCAAATCTATGCATAAGGTGGAAGGAAGAAGGGGTCGGTGACAGGGTATAATGTCTAAGCTAGATGAGCCCTTTGATCGACTAAGCTTCACGCCTCCCAATCCTCGGGAAGCTGAAGCTATTACAATCTGTTATGCTGCGGTAATCAGATTAGACTATCTTACTATGATTGAACGATCAGAGTAACTTGTCAAAAACTGTAGCCAATGAGCAAACTAGGAATCAGGTTAAAGATGAAGGACGGAGTCGGATTTCTCTGTCTTTCTGTTAGGCTAGGATTGTTAACAGAAGATTGTTCTAGTCCAAAATCAAGGAAACCCATTGGAAAGATGACTAGCTAATCTTTTAAAATAAAGCGGTAACCAACAATTGCCCCTACACCACCACCCCAGGTTTTGTACTCAGGAGTGAAGTTTAGCACTTCTTCATATTGTTCAATAAATTCTTCCGAATCATTGAGTTTCAACAACGCATAACCATAGTAGCCCCACTCCCAACCATTACTGGCATGACCTTTGGGGTAGTGTGTTCTACCTGCTCTAATTTTCAAAAATGATTCTGTAAAATTGATATCACTACCTATGGAGTCGGGGACAAACGCGATACGATCATTTTGAAGAAAAGAAAGACTAAGCATCCAGCTCTTGTCTTCTCTTTGCAGATAATTATAATTGAGAGAATACGCCCGATCCAGAGATATTCCCAATCGAAGATCATGCTTGTTCTGAGCGATAGCACTGCCTCCTAAAAGTAGAAATAGTAAGAGTATGTAGTAGCGCATGATTTGATTTTTTGCTTGATGCTAAAGAAAACCCTTTTTCAGCGATTCTATGTTGGAATCCAAAATTGCTATAATATGTTTACTTTCCAACTACGGAAAATCTTTCAGTATTTCTTCTTGTGTCATACCCGAAGCCAACCATTGCAAGATATCTAACACAGCTATACGTGTACCTGTAACATAGGGCTTCCCAAATCGAATGTCAGGATTGATACTAATGTGCTGAATTGGATTGACCATAGGCCTAATTTTATGGAAAAAAGTGGATTGTGCAAAGTTGAGGTCTTGTTTGTTTCAGGCTACACCGATCAGGAGGGAAAAGGGAAGTTTTCATCTGCTAACAACAACCTCATACTTCCTCGTTTTCTTGGATAGCACGTTCTATTTCTTCTCGATGTGCATGATAATACGCCCAAGCATTCGCAATATCTTCTGCTCGAAGTTGAGGGTAAGCATTAAGTATAACCGCATCAGATTCTGCTTCCTTTCGCGCTTGCACCAATAGCCAAACAGGGATACGTGTACGCACAATACAAGCATCGCCACCTGCTACGTCTGCACGACGCTCTATACCAGGAAACGCATTGCCCATATCACTGACAATCCAATGGACCAGACGCGCCTTTTCTGGAGCAGTAAGATGACTGACGAGTTGAAGCGCTTCTTGATACATAAGTTGTTATTTAGCTACAGTAGTGTCCGCTTATAAGTCAAAGAGATTCAGTTGGTTATGAAGTTGGTTTTCATCATTTTGTATACTTTGCCTCATAAACAACTGATTTACAGGTGTTTTATCAAAAGCGGAGACACTCAAAATTTGTAATATTTCGTACATAGAATGTTGAATTCTATGCTGATGTTTCAAAATAGCTACTAGCACAAAGGTGCATATGGCGATCCAAATTTGTGTTTTTACAGCATTATCTGACTCACCCCAAAACGACTTAATTCTGAGGTGTTGCTTCATCCATTTGAAGAAGATTTCTACTTTCCATTTATTGATGTACAAGATAGCGATCTGCAAAGTAGGTGCTTCAAAATGATTCGTTAGATAAACGTAATGCTTTTGGTGCTTTTGGTCATAGTACTTAATGCGTCGCAAATGTTTTGGATAGTATTTTTTGGAATAGTGTCCTGCTAATCGAATGGTTTGGTCACATCTTAATCCTGTGGATTTATCGACGCTGTGTGAATAGAGTCGACGAAAAGCTAAGTTAGCTTTAGCTCTGATAACGAAAAAAGCACCTGCCTGACGTAAAGTGTATAGTCTTTTGAAATCGATGTATCCCTTGTCCATCACGTAGAATGCCTTAGGCTCGAATTCCAAGATGTCTAGCACATTAACATCATGTATTGCTGCTGCTGTAATGTCAATAAAAACAGGGATTTCGCACTTTATATCAAGTAAGGTATGAAGCTTAATAGCTGCTTTTGTTTTACGAAACTTCGCCCACCAAAATACATTCAAGCATAAGTCGATAGTGGTCGAATCAAGTGCATAAACTACGTTGTCTAACTCGATGGCACTTAAAGCAGAATCCCGATAAAGACGTCTGGCTTTGCGGATCAATACTTGAGCAAAATCGGCATAAATTCGCCAATCTTTTTGCTCATTGGCATCTGCTAAAGTAGATTTCTTCACGCGCTGCTTTAAGCCTAAATGATACAGTTTGTCTTGATGAGAGGAAAGACACAGTACCGTATCGCGAAGACTCTCGCGGTGAGTGAGCTGTCCAAAACTCATACACAAAAACTGTTGCCAACAGCTAAATGTGCGTATGCGGTGATTACCATTATAGCGTTTGACACATCTACTAAATGCTTCTCGATGAGCTATACTCATCACTTGAGCGAAAACGTATTTCCCTTTGTTCAAAATGCTTACTCTCCTCTTTTGAGTAGCGAAGGTCTGTTTTATTCAAGGCAAGGGTGTGAGTATTTTTATTTTCAAATCCGTCACATCCTATTTCTTGCCTAACTGACTGTCTTTTAATACTTTACAATTCAACACAACTTTTTTAAGCGGACACTACTGATACAAACACATATTTTAGGCTTATAAATTTAAAACATACAAAGTGTTGATTATTAAATACATATACCACACAAGGACACATAGGATAGCTTTTTTGCGAAGCAAAAATACTATGTCCTCTATGTTCCTATGTGTTTAAAAAATATCCTATCTGTTTCAAAAAGCATCAACTTTTCGTAATAAACTCATCCAAATTCAAGATCGCATTATTCACAATCGACAGCGCAGCGACAGAAGACGTATGATGCTCGCTATCAATAAATTGCAACAACTCACTCACCTCACTTTCTCGTTCCGCATACTCCGCTTCCATGTCTTTGTACAAGGCGTATAGCACTTTCAATTTAGCCTCATTAATATCCGTCCCAATGGCACGTTTGTAACTTTCCACGATTTGTTTTTCGACAGACAAACTCATATCATTTTGCAGTACTAATTCAATCGCCGCTTCCATAAAAGCAGGATCGTTCAGCGTTACCAAAGCTTGCAAAGGCGTATTCGTTTCTATCCGTTGAGCGTTACAAACTTGACGAGCAGCGGCGTCGAAAGTGAGGAAAGCTGGATAAGGCGATGAGCGTTTCCAATAGGTGTATAACGCCCGTCGATAACGATCTTCGCCTTCACTCGTCGTCCAAGATTGATTGTTGTAAGGCGTTCCCCAAACACCATCGGGTTGAGGTGGCATCACGCTCGGTCCGTACATTTTGGAACTCAATAAACCACTTACAAATAGACTTTGGTCTCGGATTTGTTCGGCGCTCAATCGCACTCTTGGAAAGCGCGTATAGTAGGTGTTGATGGGATCGTTTTGTGCCAATTCGGACGTCACTCTGGAGTCTTGCTGATAAGTCGCCGAAAGGACGATGGTTTTCATCAATTCCTTCAAACTCCAGTCGTATTTGTGCATCAATTGCCAAGACAAATAATCCAACAATCCAGGGTGGGTTGGTTCTATACCTTGCGTCCCCAAATCCTCCAACGTCTCTACCAAACCCACACCGAAAAACTGCGACCAGACGCGATTGACTATGGTGCGAGAAGTCAAAGGATGTGCTTTGTCGGTCATCCACATCGCTACGCCTAGTCGGTTGTTGGGCGCGCCTTCTGGCAAGTCAGGGAAAATATCTGGCACATCAGGTTTTACTTTTTCTACGGGGGCTAGCCAATTGCCTCTATCCCAAAGGTGAGTGCTGCGCTCCATGTCCATTTTATTCTCAATCATGATAAGCGTGTGCTCGGTACGCGCATGGAGCAGTTCGTCGTAAATAGCTTGATATTTGGCTTGTTCTGCAACATCAACAACAGGAAGAGTTTGCCCGAAATGAAACCAATCGAACTGAATCAAAGGGCGTTTTTCGAAAGCAGAAGACACTCCTTCTAGTTTCAAAAAGATATCAGTTGTACCATCGAAAGTCGATTGAAAAGGAATACTTTGAATCGTCCAACCGCCAGCTTGCTCAACAGGAACTGTTGCCAAAATTTGTCCATCAGGATGACCTGCTCGAAGTGTCCAATTACCTTCGGACATCTTAGCGTGATAGCGGAAAACGAGTTTATTTTTATCAGAGAGATTGACTTGTTCAAGTCGTCCAATTCCATCTTTTCGTAAGCCTAAATATTTGGTATCATAAATGTCAGCATGAACTAGACTATCAGCTTGCAAAGAGTAATAAGCAGGTTGCCAAGTTTTCAGAAAGAGGCGGGTGCGATTGGCTTGTTCGGGAGACGCGTTTGTTTTTAGCCAAGCAATGAGTTCTTCTAACTTCGCTTCTTGTTCTTCGGAGAATTTTCGTAGCCAAGGATAGTCGCCGAAAGTATCGTTGTCTCTTGTGTTATTGAAAAAAGCCAAAAACTCAAAATATTCTTCATGCCGAATCGGATCGTAAGGATGGCCGTGACACTGCGTACAAGCAAAAGTGGAACTCATCAAAGCTTCCCAAGTCGTATTGACGCGATCGACGACGGCTGCGACTCGAAATTCTTCATTGTCGGTGCCACCTTCGTCGTTAGTGACGGTATTTCTGTGAAAGCCAGTGGCGATGTATTGGGCATCGGTGGGATTGGGAAGAAGGTCGCCTGCGAGTTGTTCGGTGATAAATTGATCATAAGGCATATCGTTGTTGAAAGCTCGAATCAACCAATCACGGTATTCCCATATATTCCGAATGTCGTCTCTTTCTGCGCCTTTGGTATCTGAATACCTTGCCAAATCCATCCATACACTCGCCCAACGTTCGCCAAATTCGGGACGCGCCAGTAAGCTATCGACTAGCAGTTCGTAGTTTTTTGGGGTCGGTTCAGCTAAGTACTTTTTGGCTAAATTTTCTGGCGATGAAATGCCAATCAAATCCAAACTCACGCGACGCAATAACAATTCTGGCGATGCTTGTGGAGATGGCGAGAGTTGAACCTCCTTCATTTTCTCCAGCACAAAAGCATCCAGCTCATTTTGTGACCAATCACCTTTTTCGCCAGATACACTCATGAGTCGCTTTGCATTCGGCACTTCTACTTTTTCGACTGCCTGAAATGCCCAATGTTCGCCCC
This sequence comes from Bacteroidota bacterium, assembly GCA_038749535.1. Classification (GTDB taxonomy): domain Bacteria; phylum Bacteroidota; class Bacteroidia; order Chitinophagales; family Saprospiraceae; genus JAAUTG01. The sequence goes on along the minus strand of JBCDHX010000040.1, from coordinate 15,032 downwards.
ATGGTGCGCCTTCCGCGATCCATCTTTTTAGAACATCAATGTCGCTCTTCGCCAATGCCTCCGCTTCAAAAGGCATTCGCTCTTCTTCATCTTCATGGACGAGACGCAAGTAGAGTTCGCTTTCATTTGGCTTACCAGGCACGATCATGGGCGTACCAGAGTCGCCTGCAAGTAGCATTTCTTCTCGCGTCATCATGCTCACGCCACCACTCTGTTTCACACCACCATGACAGTGAATGCAATATTTATTCAAGATCGGTTTGACCTCGGTGCTAAAATCGACTTTGGATTGGAATGGGCGAATGGTTTGCCAAAGGATGCCGATGGCTAGGACGGTTGCGCCGATGAGGAGGAAGCGTTTCATCTGTCTATTTTATTTTCCTTGATGGTCATATGGAACTTACCATGATTAAATAGTCATTGTCTTGCATATTTAATGACGATTTAATCATGGACGTTTCATCTGGAAATTGTATAAAGTTGGTTCTGCTATCTCCTAAAATAACAAAAATAATGTCACTTCGCTTCCCAATCGACTTGAAACCATAGAGTAAGACTCATTTCTTATTGTAGAATGACAGCTGTAAGAAGATTTCCCTGCAATTTTAAAGTCGATAAGCTAGAATGAACAGGATAGCAGCACTAGATAAGAATGCACCAGGTATCAAGCCGCCTAGATAAAAGCCTAAAGCGGCATCGACAAAAATCAGCAAAGCGAGTAAAACCAGCACTTTCCTAGGCTGCTCCATTGTCGTAGATAAGAGACCAAAGGCTGTCAGACCCATCAAATGAATGGAAGGATGCGCAAAGAGAGCGGGAACAATATCCTTCAAAAAGGAGTCTGCATTAGAAGATTCAATGCTCGCTTTGACAAAATTGAAACCGCTGCCGTGGAAGATTGCCATGAAAAGTAATAGCGCACTGCCTGCGTAGCAAAAGTATTTGTTGCGTTTTTTCATCGTCGAAGGTTGTGTGAATTTGACTAGGACGATGTAGGTGGAGAGGAAGTTACTGTTACACTATAAGTTACTAAAATTACTCGTTCTTGATTCAGCTGGAAAGCTATGATAGGTTGAAGGTGAGGGCTTCATTTTGAGATTAAACCCTCACCTTGAAAATCTACCACCTTCCAATCTCCGAATCCATCCAAGCCACGCGATCTTCCAACCAATCTTTCAAATACGCCAACTCTTCTTCATAATCTTTACCCACAAAACTATTGAATGGTAGTCCGACGCCTAGCACGTCCCATCGCTCGAAATTGCGATCGATCGCGTTGTTTTGTTCCAGTAATTCTAGGCGATCTTCTATGGTAGCGTTGATGTTAGCATTGCTGAGTTCATTGGCGCGATAGTTCTGCCATTGGGTTTTGATTTCTGTGCGAAATAAAGGATCTTCTAGCAGGCGCGTCCACCAAAAATGCACCAGCCAAGTATCATTGGGCACACGCTCATTGTATTGATAAATCCATTGATTGGGTTGACTGCGGCCATCCATACCTAGGGCGATATTGAAGTCCCAAATCGGTCCCATCCGCAGTTTTTTATCGCGATCTTTATAAAGGAAAGTGCTGATTCGGTAAGCATCAGGATTGGCAGCCAATTCATTCAGAATAAAGAAACGCGTAAAGCTTTTGACGCTGATGTAGTCAGTATAGGTGCGTTCCATGCCATTGGAAAAATCATCACTAAGCAGCGCATCTTCAAAGTCGTCAATATATTTTTTGATGTAGTCGCGCTGTTGGTTGGTGATGTCATCTACGTCAGGATATTCGTAGAGAAAGTAAGTTTCTTGACCTTGTTTGCCACCGAAAGGGGCGAAACTCAGTGCTTCGCCATTGGTATCATAATCCGACCGAAAACTCATGTCCTCTGTATAAATCGCATCGCCTCCCCAATCGTCGTTGTCATTGTCGCCTGAGGTTTTGTCGATCTTCAAAATATAGCCACCAGTGATGCTTTCGGCATCCATATCTGTCATTTCTAATCTTTTGATGTCGATACGGTCGTTGTCCCGCTTTAGCTTTTCCATGAAAACGTAGACCCCCATGTAGGTCTCATTGAGCATGACTTCGACGAATTGTGTCCGAGCGGCGTAGACACCGATTTGGTTGGACAAGTCATACATCAAGATATTTCTTAGCAGCGTTTTGTCTGCGTATGGTCCGTATAGTATCCAGTCTTCTTCCTCTGGAAAGCCCAATAGTGCTACATCCAAGTCCTTATTGTTACTGTCCCAAGTTTCCAATCCGTAAGACTTTTTCTCAAACAATCGACGCGAAGTAGACCCTCTCAATTCGATACCTATCCTGCCTGTGGCGATGGTATTATTGTTTTGTTTGATACTGTAGTCGGCTGGAACTTTAGGTTCGTTGGGTATGGCTTGCCCATTCGTAAAAATGGAAATGACAGGCAAGTCGGCTGTGCCCAGATCATCTAGCTGAATGCCTTCTTTATTGCCGGAATTGTCAATGGGATCGGGTGTGTCCATTTTCTCGTCTTCGCAAGCGATGAAGCTAAAAAATAGAAGAATGAGGACGGGGAAGAAGAGTGGTAATCGTTTCATCTGTATGAGTTCAATAAAAAAATTACATTCTCAGTGTTGAGAAATCGTCGAAAGGTTACTATCTGTGATACGTCCCATTTCAACTATTTCTCAACAATGTAAATTTATTTATTTCACGTTATGTGTTAATAAATTTTATTTCAAGTAGGACAAAGAGAACGAATGAAAGTTAGAAATGACGCATACAAGCGATGTTAAACTAATGTTAGGTCAACGTTAGGTGACTATGAATTGACAAATGTCAATGCTTGCTCTTCTGACCAGTATAAGCCGTTTTCATTGAACTGAATGAAGCCGACATGACCACCGTATTTCGGCGTTGTTAAATGGAAAAATTCGTGGTCATCAGCAATGTCATAAGGATAGCAACTGTCGCCCAGAAAGCTGTCATCTTTGGCATTGACAAGCAAAGTTGGGATGCGAATATCATTGATGAAATGCTTGCTGCTATTGACTTCCCAGTAATTTTCGGCTGTCCCAAAACCATGTACGGGAGCGGTATAGCAACCATCAAATTCTTGAAAACTGCGTGGCAGTCTTTGCTTTGTCCAAGCGATCTGACCGGGATACGTCTTCATCTTGAACTTTAGCTTTTCATTCAGTGACCGTAAGAAACGCTTGATGTAGATTCGATTGTGCCATTTGGCAAGTTCGATATTGGCATTAGGAATATCAACGGGGACGGAAAAAGCAAGACCGTGTGTGATCTCTGGATGGATATTTTTACCTTGTTCGCCTAAATATTTTAGCGTCACATTGCCACCCAAACTAAAGCCACACAGAACCAGTCGGTCATAATTGTAATGCGTAAAAAGATGCTGAATGACCGCGTGCACATCTGCTGTCGCACCCATGTGATAGCCTATGAGTTTGCGATTGATCTCGCCGCTACAGCCCCGAAAATTCAGTGCCACAGCATCCCAGCCTGCTCGATTGAAAGCGCGCGCCATGCCTTTAATGTATCGGCTATCGCTGCTGCCTTCCAGTCCATGCAACAATAAAATAGTACGCGAACTGCCTACTTTTGACCAATCCAGATCGATAAAATCGCCATCTTCTAATTCTAGTCGCTCACGCTCAAAAGAGCAATCGACTTGACGAAACAAAGCTGGGAAAATGGTGCTTAAATGTCCAAAACGAAAAGGGAAGGGTGGGCGATAAGAAGCAGTATGAATCATAGATCAGTCATCAGTTGACGCAGCACCGATGGAGTCTAAGTAATGTAGTAAACGCTCCATTGGTCGCGGAATCGCTACTCGTCCGGAGCGCGCAAATTCATAAATGCCAAAATTACGCAGTTCGTTCAAAAGTGCTTCCGTTTCATGCTGCTGACCCGTTTTTTCGATGACCACAAACTCTTGTTCGATCTCCAAGATTCGTGCATTGTGCCGCCGCACCAGTTGTTCCATACTTTGCCCGGAACTAAAGCTACTCAAGGGTACTTTATACAACGCCAGCTCTTGCCGCACCACCTCATCATTGTCATAGTGAAAGGACTTGAGGACATCGACTTGCTTATCGAGTTGAGCGACCAGTTTTTTGACCATGTCTTCTTCCACGTGTACTTTGATCGTAAAACGATGAATGCCTTCTAGCGAAGATTTGGAAGTCGTCAACGACTCAATATTGATGTGACGCCGCGTAAATACAGTCACCACGCGCTGCAAAACACCAGTCTGGTGCTCCGAAAACACCATGATTGTATATTCCTTTTTTTTCATGTGACGCGCAGAATTTTATTCAGAAAGAAATCAAAAAACGAATATGTGCGAAGACAAAGGATAAAGCCGCTTTTTGGCAAGATTAATTTGGAATAAATTACGAACGCCAAATGATCGTATGATTCCTAAATGCTAACCCTTTCTTATCTTGTGTCAGCTACTTTTCACTTTCAGCTAATTCCTATTCATGATGACTGTTCACATAAAAGATCATTTTCTGACTTACGGATATGCGCATCTGGATCAATTGATCGACGATCATCAAGTGGCGGAGTTGTGTAGCATTTATCAAGAACTTTTGGAGGATAAAGAAAGTACCATCGGGCTCAGGAGTGATCTGGCAGGAGATACAGAATATCCTCAAGCCGTCGAGCGCATCACACAAATCATGCGTCCTGGCTGGGTGTCTGAACGTTTAGCAGTCATGCCGATCTATGATATTGCTTTATGGTGTGCGCAGAACTTATTAGGCGCAGACATTGCCTTTGATTTTGATATGCTCATCAACAAAGCACCACATACCGATACGCCTACGCCTTGGCATCAAGATGCTGCTTACTGGATCGCGATGCCTGATCGTCGGGCAGTGAGCATTTGGGTCGCGCTAGATGATGTCGATGAAGACAATGGCTGTATGTGGTTTATCCCAAAAGCAGAGAAGGCTACTATTTTACCACATCAATCTCTGAATGGAAAAGGCGCACTATATTGCCAGCCCAAAAGACTGAAACAGGCCGAAGCCATTCCACTTTCCAAAGGCGGTTGTACTTTTCACGACGGCTATACGTTACACTTTTCGCGTGGTAATACGACAGATAGACAGCGACGTGCATTGATCTTGAATTTTCGTCCCCAAGCCATGATCGAACTAGAACGTGCGCAAGGCTACGACCATACCGGAGGGCGGACGCTTCGAAATAAATAAAATCAGACTAGCAAATTACATGACTCGATACTTCAATCTTTTCTACCTATCCATCGTCCTCATCGGAGCAGCACTTTGGTACATTCAATCTAGCTTTCAGCAGCCGGTGATTTCATTTTTTGGCTTTGCAGAAAACAAAGAAACCGAGATCAATTTCAACTATGCCATTGCCGTAGGCGACATCCGCGTGCAGCCCGGTGCAGCCGTCCAAAAAGGCGACACTTTGCTTGTCATGTACCGTATCCGCGCCAAAGAGCAACTGAGCGAAGAGCCATTCCAGATCGCAGAACTTCAGGCGCAGGAGCAGCTTTGGCGCAGCCGACGTCTAGGCGAATTGCAAGACTTGGAACTGAAGAAAAAGAGAACACTAATAGATATAGATAGCAAGATCGCTGAACTGGAAAAAGAGCGCGATTTCCAGCGCAGTTTGTCGGATGACTGGATGACAGATTCGCTTCGATACACGCCACTGTCAGACAAAATTGCTGCCTTGCAAACGGAACGCCAGCTCATCATTGATAATTATGAAACCACGCGAACTCAACTCGAACAAGAGACAAGGTTGGGCAAAAATCCTTATCGCATAGAGCGAGAGCGACTGACTGCCAATCTTGCTTTTGACGAGCGCAATGCCAAGATCGAAATTCCGCTACTTGCTCCACATGATGGCCTGATTGGGAATATCTATGCCAAAGAAGGCGAGCACATTGAGCGATTCCGCACCATCCTTTCTCTGTATGAACCCAATCCTACTTTGGTCAAAGGCTATGTGCAAGAAGATATGATTTTGCAGGTGCAGCAACAAGATGTATTCAAAGTGCGCTCAACCAAATCAGCGGATGTCATCGTGTCAGGCGAAGTTGTCGGTCTAGGCTCACGCATCGTCGAAATACCGGAGCGACTCCGCAAACTAACCGATTTTAAAACCTATGGTCGTGAAGTGCTAGTGCGCATCCCGGCGGAAAATGATTTCTTGCAGAAAGAGAAGGTTGTTTTGGAATTGCAGGAGGGAAATAAGTAAATCAGTATGAGGAATCGGACATCACCCAAAGCGCGACAGCTTATATTTTTACTATGGCTGTCACTAACCGTCACAGCACAGACAATAGCACAAGATACCATCTCCGCGACGGACTGGCTGGCACAAGAGTTACAAAATATTCGGGCGACCATGACCGCAGGTATATCGTCGTCTACTTTTCGATCTCCTTTCTTCGATAAAATAGAATTTCGGACAGAAACAGACGAATTTCAGTGGAATCGGCAGCGGTTTCAAGTACGTTTTTCGCCGCGTAGCCAGCGTGTCAGGAGCATTGAGCGACAACTATATGGTCTGTATGAGCAAGAAGCTCAAATCGACTTAGCCGAGGAGCAAGAGGAAGCCATCATCCGACTGCATGAAAACTGGCTGGCAGCTTATGAAACACATCAGCTACTGAACATCGCACAAAAAAAGCAAAGCATTCTCTCCAAACAAGTGGCAATTATAGAACGACTAGTCGCTAGCGGGCAGGCAATACCGGAAAAATGGATCAATTTACAGCACGAACTATTCGAGGCGGAATCTGCTATTCAAATTTATCAAAATCAACTGATTACTTTCGATAGCAGTCAAACACTTGAATGGACGACAATGCCTGAAGTGGAGCTATTGGCTATCACGGCCTTCGGTATGAATATTTCAACTTTATCTACCTATGACAATCAGATCGAACAGCAACTCAATCAGCGCGAAATCGACCTAGAGCAAGCCGAAAGTCAGCGTTGGCTGGATTTTATCGGTATGGAATATAATCGTTCTCCCGATGATATATTTAGAGAGCAAGTGGTCGTAGGCGCGGCGGTATTGTTGCCATTTCGCGGTGATAGTAAGTTGAAGTTGGCGGAGCTAGAAATAGAACAGCAGACACTGATGCGAAAAGCTGAACTGCGGACACTTCAAACTGAGCAACAACTGGAGCAACAAGTCAGAATATTGGCAAATCATTTTACTAACTGGACAGCACAAAAAGATCGCTTGGCAGCATTTGAAACACGGATGCAAAATTTCATGCAGCGACTACAACAGTCCGAATCTGCCGATCCACTTTTGTCGCCCTCTTTCCAATTGCAGCTACTCGATCAGCAACTGGAGTTATTCAAGCTGGAAATGGAGGTACGCGAAACGTTTTTGAAGTTGATGGAAGAAAGTGGACAGTTGTTTGTGGAATAGCAATTCAAGTCAAATTGAGTAGCATATTGGGAACTTCTTCCACCTGATCGACCTTTTATCAGAAAGAGTATTCAGTCATGGACAAGCAGCAAATCGAATCAGAGTTGAATTTTCGGACAGCGCGCAGCTCAGGCAGCGGCGGTCAGCACGTCAATAAAGTGGAGACCAAAGTGGAGCTACTATTTGATGTAGATGCTTCTACCGGACTATCAGAAACAGAGAAAAAACGCATCCGTAGCCTTCTCAAAAAACGCATCAACAAAGACGGTCAGCTACGCGTCGTCGTACAAGAAAAACGCTCGCAGCATCGCAACAAGGAACTGGCGATAACACGCTTTTTTGAGCTACTCAAAACCGCCCTTAAAAAGCAGAAAGTACGCCGCTACAAACCCATCCGTGCAGATCGTGAGAAACGACTGAAGAGTAAGAAACGACATTCGGAAAAGAAGGCGATGCGGCGGAAAGTAGACTGGTAGATGATGCCTTTTCCTTCTCAAATTCAATCATCCTCACCTTATGAAATTCGTCCTCATCTTTGGCCCTTCTGCTGTCGGTAAAATGAGTGTGGGACAAGCACTTGCCGATTTGACAGATATGAAGTTATTTCACAATCATTTGTCCATAGAAGCGGTACGTCCGGTATTTGATTTTGGAACGAAAGAGTTCAATCACTTAGTCGCTTTGTATCGAATGGAGATGATGAAAACGGCTGTGGAAAGTGATATTGAGGGATTGATATTTACTCTGGTGTGGGCACTCGACAATGCTAGAGACTTTGATTATGTGAATGAGCTGGTGGATATTTTTGAATCCAAAGGCAAAGAAGTATTCTATGTCGAATTGGAAGCCAGTCTAGCCACAAGACTCATCCGCAATAAAGACGAAAAACGACTACTCGCCAAACCATCTAAAAGAAATCTAGAGATCGCAGAACGTGTCCTTCATCAAGAAATGAAATACCAACTCAACACCAAAGGTGACGAATTTAACCGACCCAATCATCTGAAAATCAACAATGAAAATCGCTCACCGGAGGAAGTCGCTCATCAGATTGTTACTCACTTTGGATGGTAATTTCGTGACTGCCTCCCGATAGCTTTCGGGATGTTTGGCTAGTTCAGAATACAATCGATCTATCAGTCTGCCAAATCAATTTGGCGACTACAAGTAAGGCTACCGCATACAGTTTATGATTTGAATATAACAGATGTTCTTTATACCTTTTTTAGACCTACTTCAAAAGTCAAAGCAAAGTAAACTCAATAAAAATATCAATACACAAAATACTGTCCGTCAGCATCTTACAAGAGTACATCATTTTATTAACGCAAAAAACCACCTCAAATATTTGTCATTCTGAAATAAAAGGATTTACCTTTGCTGCGCATAATACACAAGCAGCTCTTATCTAGAACTACACCACCTTTCCACAGTACAGATTCCCGTTTTCTCAAGCACTGATCTACATAGATCACACTAGCTCATCAACAAGCAATCTCATCTCTATTATTGCAATTACTACGATTGTTCCTGCATTATGCGTGGAACACAGGGAATCATATTTCTAGCATTAAATTACACATTATGTTTTACCGATTACTCCTTCTTATGGGTGTGTTGTCGCTAGTCGGTACTAGTGGACAAGCTCAGAATTACTTACAACACAAGTTGAATAAAAAAATGCGTACCGATGCCAATCGTGTCGTGCGCTATCTCCAAAGCCATCCGGACGCCACCATCAGCGAGCTCAAAGCTACGCCTATCCGTCACATCGACTCTCGCAGCGACGACGACCAAGTGATCGATGCCACAGCCGAAGCCGAATCAGAGCTACACGCTGCCATCAATCCACTGGATTCAAACAACATCATCATCAGCGCGATGCGCCAAAGTCCCGACAACATATTGTCGCCGCTGACTTTTCCTACTTACTACACCAAAGACTTTGGTCAAACATGGGAACTGAGTAGTTTTGATGGTACGATAGACGACGGCTTTGTGATCGGTGGTGGCGATCCGATTATTGTATTTGACACAGAAGGTGTCGCTTATATCTGCTGGCTGACCCTGAGCACCGACCTCACTTTCCAAACAAATATTGCCCTTCGATATGCAGTTTCGAAAGATGGCGGTGCCACTTGGGTCGCTGCAGCAGAACCACTAGACGAAGGCAATGCCGGAAGTTTGGTTGATATACTAGGTGGTAGCCTGGGCGGTGACATTAAGTTTGTGGATAAAGAATGGTTGGCCGTAGATCGCTCTGATTCTGAGTTCCGCAACACCATTTACGCTTCCTACTTGACTATCGCCTCAGAAGACGGCGAAAACATCAATATGGACATCACGCTGCGTAAAAAAGGGGCCAATAAAGAGCGATTTTCTACAGAATCTGTCTACGTCAATAGCGATACTTATAAAGTCGTGCAGTTTACAAGTATAGATGTCGATAGCGAAGGTATCGTTCATGTATCTTTCGCCGGGACGCTTGATAGTTTGAACTGGTCGCTATATTATACTCAATCCAGAGATGGTGGAGCAACTTTCGCACAAGAGAAAAAAGTATCTGATTTTCATATACCACGACTGTCAGGTGACGAGCCGGAAAGCAATGTAGTGGGTATCGATGGACAGCGTTTGTATCCTTGCCCACATCTTGTCGTCGATAGATCAGAAGGCTTGTACAACGGCAATCTATATATGGTCTGGACTGCTAATGGGCTATTGGAAAAGGAAACAGAAGGACTGGATATCTACTATGCGCGCTCTACCGACGGCGGCAGTAGCTGGAGTGAGGCGTACGTTCTGAATGATGACGGATTACTGGATAGTCACCAGTTTTATCCTAGCATGGCGGTCAATGAATTGGGGACACTCATCGTTTCTTGGTATGATCGTCGAGAAGATCCAGACAATTTGGATACGTACTATTATTTGACGTATTCTAAAGACGGCGGAGCGACTTTTGAGCCTAGCTTTCCGGTATCGACAGCAGCAGCCGATTTCTCTTTGATCGGTAGCAAAAATGGTAATTTTGGCATCGGCGAATATACACAGACCGTGGCGAGTTCCAGCTATGCCATTCCAGTCTGGGCAGATGGTCGCACCAACGATGGCAATATTGATCTATATGTCGCTATCGTACCATTGGAGGGGCAAGAGATTGTGAGCATCAACAGCCTGTACAAAGATTTCAACATCGACGGTCCTCACCCGAATCCAGCAGTGGAGCAATCACAGTTCAGCATCAACCTAGCAACATCAACGACTATTGATATTCAACTCTTTGATGTCAGCGGTAAATCATTACGTACTATTCAGAATGGCAAATTATCTAGCGGCGAGCATACTTTCCAAGTCACTGACCTGAAAGCCGGACAGTATTACCTGCGCATTCAAACGAATAAAGGAATTGCTACGCGACCGTTGACGGTGATTGAGCAATAAAAAGATATGAAGCAAATCTGTACGCCTGTTGATAGTTGGGCAGATTACTGCTGTTAAGACTTATTAGCATACCCTATTAGTGATGTGGTAACTATCCCTAGTTCGGACGATCTCCTTGTGAGGTCGTCCTTTTTTTATGCACTCATCAGCTAACCTGAGCCCGTTTGCGGCGACGCTCGCGCACGATTTGATCTATCCAATTGGGAATAATAATGGCTCCGGCAATGAGATAAGAATAATAAGTAATCAGTCGCCAAATTGTAGAAATAACAATGGCACTGGTGTCGTCTTGCACATAGTCGGTCAGGAAGCCACCAAACAGCACTTCTACGAATCCTGCACCGCCTGGCGTGGGACTAAAAGCAATAATAACAAACATCGTTTCCAGTCTAGCAAATAGTGCGAACTGCGTCAAAAAATCCAATGGGATGAGCGCGACAAATCCGGTGATGAGCACACCTAAAATAAGGAAACGGCAAGACCAGGCTGTCACCGTCGCTAGAAAACTGCCGACATGGAATCGCCAATTTTGCTTTTTCAGTTGCAAGCTGGCTGCCATCATATCATTGCCTAGTTCTATGGCATCGCTGCGGTAACGCCGCAAAAATCGAATGTAGGTCGCACCCACCAAAAACTGCTTAATACGGCGCGGAAATCGAAATAAGCCGAGATAGAAGACAGTCCCATAAATCGCCATGAGCACATAGGCAAAAATGAACGTATAGCCCCAGCCGTCCAGATCTGCTCCACTTTCCATGCCCGGACGGATGATCTCTAGTCCAAATGCAGCGACCAAAATAGGAATAGACAACACAAAGAAAGCAGTATCCAAAACGATGGTGTACAGTACGATAGTTGCTGTTTTGGCAGTCGATAGTTTTTCCTGCGCCAAAACAAAGAAAGCAACAGCAGAACCACCCAAACTCGTAGGAGAGACCGCAGAACTAAACTCCCAGATAAAGATGAGCTCTAGGCACTTCCGAAAAGTAAATTCTCGATTGGAGAGGATAAATAACCGCGTGGAATAAGCAAGGTGTCGAATGACAAGCAATATCAATGCTAAGCCAATGCCTAGAAAAGTACGACTCGTCCACTGCATCTGCTGAAACTCCTCAGGATCAAACTGCCGAATGAGCAAAAAAATCACCACACCTATACCGATCAGAATAGGTAAAATAATGCGCGAAATCCGAATCGAATCCAGTGCTTCTTGCTGCTTGGTTGTAAAATTTTGATCTGACTGCTTCACAAATAATTTTGGTTTGGAGTAATAACACAACAAGCTTATAGATGTTGGTTCAATGTGAAAACTTCAAAACAGAAGTCATTTCTTTTGTCGCATTTTTATCAAAAATGGTGTGTAATAAACCGATACTGTATTGATTCCTGTTATTTTACAGTCAACAAACACAAATCAATAATGTACCGATCAATTTTTACATCCGCCTACCTCCTGCTTCTACTCCTTTTCACTTTCAATCTTTCTGCTCAATGCCCGACGCTCGTTTGGGAAGACAACTTTGATGGCACAACATTGGACAACACAAAGTGGACACCTCAGATCGGTGATGGCTGCGACATAGGCATCTGCGGCTGGGGCAATAATGAACTACAATGGTATCAAGCTCAGAACGCCACAGTCGAAAATGGTCTCCTAAAAATCACCGCCCGACGGGAAAATGTCGGTGGCAAAAACTACACCTCATCTCGACTGCGCACCATCAACAAAGGCGACTGGAAATACGGACGTTTTGAAGCATCTATAAAATTACCAACGGGACAAGGGATATGGCCGGCTTTTTGGATGCTCCCAACGGATAATGTATATGGCGGCTGGCCGCAAAGTGGAGAGATTGATATTATGGAATTGATTGGTCGTGAACCGAGTACCGTACATGGGACGATTCATTTTGGGCAAGCTTGGCCGAATAATAGTGCTTCCGGGGAGGAATATATGCTGCATGAAGGTACATTTGATGATGACTTTCATGAGTTTGCCATAGAGTGGGAAGCGAACGAAATCCGTTGGTACATCGACGACTATTTGTATGCGACCAAAAACCGCTCAGACGTCTCGCCACAGCGATGGCCATTTGATCAAAATTTCCACTTTCTGCTGAATGTCGCTGTTGGTGGCAACTGGCCCGGCAATCCTGATGGCTCGACCGTTTTTCCCCAGGTCATGGAAGTCGATTATGTGCGCGTGTATGATATGGCAACGCCGACATTGAAAGGAGAGCGCGCTGTGGCGAATAGAGCAGAAGGCGTTCGGTATACACTAGATAATGTGCCGGATGGTGCAACTGTTCTTTGGACTTTGCCCTCGGATGCTTCTTTCGTGACCAACAATGATGGTACACAAGTCACAGTCGATTGGGGGGATACGAGTGGAAAACTGACGGCTGTTGTAGAGACTGCTTGCGAGACAACGACTATTGTTTTGGATGTAAGAGTAGCTCCTGTCAAAGCAAAAGCATTCACCTTTGAAAACTTCGACGATGAGGCAAGAATCACCAAAATCTTTTCAAGCGGACAACTCATAGAAGTCGATAATCCGGCAGGCAACAGCATTAATATGTCGCCAAAAGTAGGTCGATATGAACGTGATGGTAGTGCTCAATTTGATATACTGGTGTATGAAATTGAAGATTTGGGGAATGTCTCCGGCTATCTGTCCGGCGACGAAGATTTTGTGCTCGATGTTTACACGGACGCACCTGTTGGTACACAAATTTTGCTGCAACTCGAAAACAGTAACCTAGCACAAGGTGATAACTATCCACGCGGAAGACACAGCCGATTTGAAGCGGTCACGACAACTCAAAATGAATGGGAGCGACTGACATTCAAGCTACTAGATAGACCGGATGGAAATATCAGCAACACCGCTGTCAATCAATTTGTCTTTCTTTTTGCTTCCAATACTTTTACGAATAACACGTTTCACTTTGATAATTTCGATAGCTACAGCAGCAATGTCGTCTCGACCAAAGAGCTACAAAATGCCGCCGCCGTTTTGACGATTTCACCTAATCCGACTAATGGTAGATTGACCATCCAAAACAAGTCAACACTAGAACTTGTACAATTTCGCTTGCTAGATGTATCCGGTCGGGTTGTCGATAGTTTAAAGCAGCGACTGATGGAAGGAACGAGTTTGGATTGGGATTTGTCTCGCTTACCTAGCAATTCTTATATTTTGCAGGTCATGGATGAAAACAATCGCTGGTACAATCAATTTATAATTACCCGATAAGGTAAGTCATCCAAAACAAAGCGACAGCCACCAAGCGTTCTTTATCCAAACTCAAACTATGAAATTAACGACCACATTGGTCTTGGTGATCGCGTCGGTATTGACTTTTCATGCACAAACGCGCATCAATTGGGACATCTTGGCGGATGTGCAATTTGTCAATGAATACGATCCGAATTTTGGGAGCACTCAAAGCATTCCGAGATTCGGCGAAGACCCTGAAAAATATGAGCGACAAGAAGTCGAATTGACAGGCTACACTATTCCGATTGATGGAACAGGCACGTACTATGTTTTGTCTAAATTTCCGTATGCCAATTGCTACTTCTGTGGCAATGCCGGACCGGAAACCATTGTGGAATTGGACTTGAAGAAAGGAGAGAAGCGACGATTTGAGACGGATGAGCGTGTCATTGTGCGTGGTGTGCTAGAACTAAACGAAAGTGATGTGTATCGACTGCCGTATATTTTATCGGAAGCGGTGGTGGAGAAGCTTGACTAGCTACTCTACATCAAATAATTCCTTCAAAGGCAACTCAAAATCTAATTGTTCACAACGAACAGTCTGATACATAATACCAAATTCAATAATGAAGTACGTAAGTAGGAACTAGATTATTTTGAGGCTAATCGAAGCCTGTCCCGCTTGGGGGGGGCGAAAAGCACATTCCTAGCCATAGCTAAGGCGAGCATTTTCAACGAAGAGTAGCTTAAAAAGAATCGGTTTATATACGTAATTTGTTTTTGAAATTGGTATGAGTAGTTGAAGATTAGGGCAAACGCATCAAAAGTATGATAAGTAATAGTTGTCGTATGGAGCAAGTGTGGAACACGTTTTACTTAGGTGGCGGATGGCGAAAGGGCAGGTTCGACGGAGGAGTTTGCCATTTCTAGACCTTTTGATTCGTT
>JBCDHX010000039.1:0-42575 GCA_038749535.1 Bacteroidota bacterium | reverse complement strand
TTTCTAGACCTTTTGATTCGTTTTGGGGCAATGCCAAAATGAATAGCCCGTCGGCTTTGCCTGTCCCGACTCTCGGGGAGACAAATACCATGCTCATGTCGCTGAAAAATTGAATCATTTGATAAATCAAAGAGCAAAAAGTAATTTGATACGTCTGTCCTGCCATTTTGAGATAAAATCCATTTCCACAATAAAAATTGTAAGTTTGCGGCACAGGAGGAATAGATTCAAAAAGTTCTAAAACTGTGCCGCCCATGATTCGCTACTACAACCGTCAAGATCGGCAATTACAAGAAATCCAGCAGCTAGAATCCGGCTGTTGGGTCAATATCGTTCCTCCCTTCTCGCAAGAAGAGCTGGAGGAAGTCGCGCAGCAGTTTGATCTACCTTTGGACTTCCTGACGGACTCTTTAGACATCGACGAACGCTCTCGTTACGAACGCGAAGATGATGCCCGTCTCATCGTGCTCAATACACCCATCGAAAACAAAAATGTCACCGACAATGACGCGCTCTTTATCACCGTGCCCATCGGTATTATCTTGACGGTCGATAACATCATTACTATTTCTTCTCAGCAAAGTTCTGTCTTGCAGCGATTTTTGGATGGACGCGTCAAAAATTTCGATCCGGCACACCATCGTCGCTTTGTTTTGCAGTTGTTTGAGCAGACGGTATATGGCTATTTGACTTGTCTGAAACTGGTCAATATGCAGCGCACCATGATCGAAAAAGAGCTGTATAGTTCGAGTCGGAATAAGGAGTTGAAAGCGTTGCTGAGTCTGGAGAAAAGTTTGGTGTTTTTTGTGAGCTCTTTGAGTGCCAATGAGCTTTTGAAAATGAAAATCAAACGCACCAATTTTCTGCGTATTCAGGAAGATGAAGAGTTGACTGATCTATTTGAAGACATCATCATTGACAACAGTCAGGCACTCGACATGGCGAATGTCTACACCAATATCCTGAACGGCACGATGGATGCTTACAGTTCCATTATATCTAACAACCTAAACGTAGACGTTCGGCGTTTGACACTGGTCACCATTGTACTGAGTGTGCCCACTTTCATCGCTAGTTTCTATGGCATGAATATCCAATTGCCGTTCCAAGAGTCACCTTATGCGGTCTTCTATGTGTCGGGTTTTGCAATACTATTGAGCGCAATTTTGACTTGGTATTTTCAGCGAAATCGACGGTTTTGATAAGCGGTGAAGAGTCTCTATTCCCAAAATAAACACAATGGCAAATAACAACTTTCTAATAGACGAACGCCAAGCCGATCTCGGTGGATTTCTGGTGGGGCGACTCTTGCCTTTCCGCCAAAAACGACAAGTCGGTCCATTTACCTTCATTGACCATATGGGACCTGCTCAGTTGGGCAATGGCAACTATCTGGATGTCGATCAACATCCGCATATCGGTCTGAGTACGCTGACCTATTTGTTTGAAGGAGAAATGGAGCACAGAGACAGCTTGGGGACTATACAGACGATCCGTCCCGGCGATGTCGGTTTCATGACTTCCGGCAATGGCGTGACACATACTGAAAGAACGCCCGCAAAGGATAGAGATGGCGAACCATTCACGATGCACGGCTATCAGATTTGGGTTGCTTTGCCAAAGGAGAAGGCAGAAATGTCTCCGCAATTTGAATTTCACCCGAAGGAATCAATTCCGGTATGGACAAGTCAAGGCGTGACCTATAAATTGGTAGCTGGTGAGGGTTTTGGGAAAACAGCACTCTTGCAAGGCTTTTCCCCTTTGTTTATGGTAGATATTTATGCAGAAAAAGCATCTACTATCGGACTACACGACCAGCTAAAAGGAGAAGTCGCATTTGTGATCGTCAAAGGAGAAATTACTGTCGGCGATGAAAGAGTACAAGCCGGACAGATGCTCGTCAGCAAAACAGATGAACAGTGCGAAATCTGTATGGCAGACGATACGCAAGTACTACTTTTCGGTGGACAGCCATTAGAGCACGAGCCACTGCTGGTGTGGAATTTTGTGGCTTACAGCAAAGATCGGCTGAGACAAGCCAAACAGGATTGGGCGGATAAGAAATTTCCGAAAGTGCCAGGCGATGATACGTATATTCCGTTTCCTTGATTTTTTTTACAGATCAAAAACTCCATAAATCCATTCGTTTGGCTCTCTCTTCTATCAGCTCCCAATATGCTCGTTTTAAGTCTGTCGAGAGAAAGCAAATATCTAGCAATTGCTTCCATTCGGGTAGAGCAGTTTTGATACTGTCGAGTTCTTGCTTGATGATAGTAGTTGTCAGTTGAAGTCGTTCTTCAGCTAAATACTTAACGAAGGTGGCTCGTTTCAGTTTACTTTTCTTCCCAGCAATGGGCAACGCCATTTCTTCCACTGCCCCACCCATTGCTAGTGTACTATTTAACAGATCATAAGCAGGTGAAAATTCTACTTTCTGCTGCCGAGTGATGAGCGAAAAGTTTTTCAGATGCATATCTTCGTTGCCTATTAGAAAACTAAACAATAGTAGTCGAAAAAATTTAGTCTTTTCGATCACCGGAAAAGTGCAATGCGCATCAATGATAGCGATCATTTTTTCTGTAGAAAAGCGATACTTGGTCGTACGTGACAACCCTGCCAACTGTGCAAAATCTTCAACCGCTACTTTTTTTGATTTTCCAATACGATCAAAACGCCGGATAAAGTAGCTCAAACTGCCGTCTTTGCTGTAAACCAATCCATGGAAAGGCGTCTCAATACTTATCACTTTTGCCATGCGCATACTCACATCCTCTAGCTCAGGAACAGACTGAAAAATATGACTCTGCGGCTTGATGATATAGCGACCATCGACATCGACTAAATCGAACTTGCTTGCGCTCACGTCGAGCACGGCACTCAATTTTGGTTGTACACCTTGAATAGACATTCTTTGCATACGAGTCGCGGCTTCCAGCCTTTGCTGTTCGGCGGAGTAGGGTAGCGGATGAAGCGTACTTAACTTCGGATGCAGAAGTTGTAGCCCTTTTGCTGAGTATTGCTCACTGCCACAAGTTTCGTAAGTGATGGGACATCTATTCATGAGGAATTGCTTTAACAGTCACTGCACCAACTAAATCTGCTCCTGTCGCGACCAATTGCGAAAAAAAATCATCAGCATCAATTTTAAGTTGTCTCAACAATCCTTCTAACATAACTCCTTCGGGCAGCAGTCCCTCAAAAAAAGGCGGAAACTGATCGAACTCGTACACAGACTGAGTAGTAGGCATCGTCAGAGAGACAGAAGCATTATTGTATCCTTTTAAATAGGTATACCGATACGACTTTTGATCGTCTAGTTCTATCAACTGTCCCGCCAATTCTCCATGTACATACACACTAGCTGTTCTCATGGTCATAGTGTTTCATCAGTGGACTTGTAAGTGTGATTTGGATATTCAATACGTGCAAAATCTTCATCAAGGTATTCAGTTGAACACTCTCTTTCCCATGCTCTATATCATAGATGACGGTTTTGCCGACTCCCGCCATCATCGCGCACTGTATACGAGATAAACCACTGATCTTTCGATGAAATAAAATGATACGTCCTATTTCTCTGATGTCCATTTTTACTGCTTTGACGGTAAAAATGAGCAAAATAACTAATGTCTGAAAGTTTTGAGCATTATTTTACTGTTATGGCGGTAAATTTGCTTTTATTCAGAAGCTGTGAAATAACCTCGAAATGAATAATCTGGATCTTTCAATGTCCATTTCTGTTGACAATGTAGGCACTGATATAGATAATATCCATCGTCTTTATGTAATTTTCCATCTGATACAAATCGGATATATTTCATTTTTCCTGCGACCAACTTCTGCGTCAGTTTCAAATCGAAAGCTAACCAGAATTGTTCCGATGGGAAAGAATCAATATCTTCTTCAAAGCAATGTTTACACATAGATCATTAGTTTATTTCTTCATTTAACTTTTTTCTTTATCAACACATCTTCACTGCTGGACGTTATCTTTTATGAACGCTAAAACCTACACAATCAAACCCAACTCAGCACAGAACAATCATGATCGCACAAAATTTGGTTTCTGACACCATTGTTCCGCTCCGTACCTCTGACAGTGGAGACGATGCACTGGGCATCATGGGGGATTTTTACATCCGTCACTTGCCCATCGTCAATAATGAACAGCTACTCGGGCTTATTTCTGAGGATGATATTCTAGACTTCGACGCACGCGAAGCAGTAGGTTCTTATCGCTTGTCTTTGTATCGACCATTCGTCCGTAGTCACGACCACATTTATGAAGTGATGCGGATGATGGCACAGAATGAGTTGACTGTTGTACCTGTCGTCGACTATGATGATACCTATGTCGGTTTAGTGACACAAGAAGATTTATTGCAGTATTTTGCACGAATGGACTCTTTCGTGTCGCCTGGAACTATTCTAGTCCTAGAAATGACCAAAAATGACTATTCTCTTTCTGAAATCGCTCGCATCGTAGAGTCAGAAGGGTCTAGTATCCTGAGTTCTTTCATCACGACAGATGCCTACTCGACCAAGCTAGAAGTTACTTTGAAGATCAATGCCCAATACATCCAAAACATCATCGCCACCTTCGAGCGGTTCAATTATAATATCAAAGCTTCTTTCAACGAAAGTGACTATCTAGAGACTCTACAAGATCGTTACGATAGTTTGATGAACTACTTAAACGTCTAATATCCATCAAATTTCCTTTCATTTCCATCCAAATTTTTCCCACCAAATTCTAGAAAAAGAAGTTCTTTGTGGTTCAATCAAAGTTTTTAGATGACAGACTTTGTGTACTAAAGTGTTGATGTTCAAATTTTTCAATTTCATCGTGCTTCTTGTACAAAACGACGTATGACAATAGGTCGCAGTAGTTGTACCTCTCTGGATCACCGTATAGGTTTTCAGTCTACTGTAGAAGAAGTCTATCATCTACGATCTAATACCGATAGCTAGCTATCGGGATAAAATCTCTATTCAAAGGATAGCAAGAAAAATATGGAGCCTATTCAGCCAAAGAAAAATCGAGGACTACAACAAACATTTAGCGACTTTTGGGCGGGCATCGTCGAATGGTTTAGCGACTTTATTCATTTGGAAACTGGTGTAGATCGGGAAGGGACAATCATTTCCATAAAAAAGAACACCAAAATGCGCGGCCCTGCTGTGTGGTTGCTGATCTGCTCCATTATGGTCGCGTCTTTGGGCTTGGATTTGAACTCCTCGGCAGTCATCATCGGCGCCATGTTGATCTCGCCACTGATGTCGCCTATCTTGGGTGTAGGACTTGCAGTCGGCATCAATGATAAAAATATGCTAGCCGTCTCCTTGCAGCACTATGGTGTCGCTATTCTGATCGCCCTTTTTACCAGTTTTATCTACTTCAAGTTGACGCCATTCGGTGATGTGACTGAGCAGATCAGTATGCGGACGAAGCCAACGACGCTGGATGTATTAGTTGCTTTTTTCGGTGGGGTAGCAGGTATCATTTCAGGAAGTCGAAAAGATCAACCAAATGCCATACCGGGTGTCGCCATTGCTACCGCCTTGATGCCTCCTTTATGTGTGACCGGATTTGGTTTGGCGACGGGTCAGTGGCAGATCATGCTCAACTCCTTCTATCTATTTTTCTTCAATGCATTTTTCGTTGCACTAGCAACTTTCCTGATTGTTCGGCTGCTTAAATTTGACGAGAAAGAGTACGCAACGGCTCAGGAGCGCAGACGCACTCATGCACTGATATTGGGATTTAGCATTTTGATGATCGTACCGAGTACCTTTATTTTATTAGGTGTTTTGGATGATTTGGAGCGTAAGCGTAAAGTCAACGCCTTCGTGACTGAATTTTTCTCAGGCGAAACCAATTGCATCGGACAGGAAATCAAACAAGCCGATTCGACGCAACTCGTTGTCCTCAAGTTGATCGGTAAAACTGTCCCCAGAGATTCGCTACTACTGTACAATAGTATTTTAGATGAACGATTGGAGGGCCCACCGGTCTTACTTCGCGTCATACAAGATAGTGATGTAGATAAATCTGAGTTGACTAGCATGAAGAACGATCTTCAATCCATCCGACAAGTCGCCGATCGACTACAGAATAACTATGAAGTGCAGGTGGATAAAGAGGAAGAAATGGCACGCATTAGAATACAAATGGATAGCCTAAATGCTCAAGCAATTCCACTGCAACAGCTTGCGCAAGATGCCAAACTCTTCCTACCAGACCTGAAAACGATGAGCTTCGCGCGGATGCAAGCGACTGACTTCAATGCCTATCAAGAAGGGTTGCCTACGCTACTAGTCGAGTGGACAGACAAACGACGAAACAGAAGCGATCAAGAGAACCAATTGCGACAATTTGTGCAACAGCGAGCGGGATTGGACACGCTACGAATCATTTCCTATTGATTCTGATAATCGCCCAGCAAAGTATCCAGATAATAAGTTCGTACACCAAATTCTAGCACACTAAAATCGAACTGCCTCAACGTTTGTCGAAAGTCCAATGCTTGACTGAAAGCTGCCTCTCTATTGCGCATGGGTGCTCCCAAAAAGACAATATAATCGTCTAAGCTCACAGGCAGACATCGGGCATGGAGCAGATGAGCAGCGATGCCTTTCGTAGCTAGCGTGTCGACTTGCTGCATCGCGGTTTCCCAGTCGGGTTGTATACTTTGTTGAATAAAATAAGTAGCCGAATCTGTCCGCAGATATTCCGCACAGTTCATACTGTCGCGTACCACACCCTGATCGGTAAAGAAAAAACCAATCGGTACATTGAGCATGGGATAGAGCGTGTCTGGATTTGTGGTAATTCTTCGCTCCGGCTCAAAGTCATCTGTATCGAAAAAGAATCTTCGCTTTTTGACGGTTTGCTTCTTCAAAGTATAGTCTGGCTGATCGTCCGGCAACTCCAGATAGTCATACTGCAAATCGGTGAACGCCTGCACGTGTAGTCTATCCATGCTGTCTAGCTCGCGCATATCATTGTCCATCAGAGCGACTGGTGCTGATGGATTATTTTGTGGCAATAGAATGGCTTCACTGTCCAGTTCTTGGTACGGTTTTTCAGCAAAATCTATGGCATAAAGCGTTGTCAGCATAGCGATAGGAATCAAGCAAATTGCTATTTGAATATAGTATGTGCGCTTGAAGCGGTTTAGCTTTTGGTTGTTTCTACTGATGCCTACTTTGCGTAGCTGTTTACGGAGTTTTCGTTTGCGCTTGAGGTATTGGTAGCGAATGCCGCGTGGGGTAGCGGTGAGAGCGAGTTGAGTACTTTTCTTGGTGTATTTTTCGAGTGAAGGGAGTCGTGCTTTGTTATCGCTAGATTCTCTTCGCTCTGGTGTCATCAAGATCACAGGTGTCAAATCTTCCTTGACTTCAATCAAGCCAATGCCATTTTTGATACACTGATCTTTGAGCTCTAGCAATTCAGGGCTGTTCGAGCCTTCTGCTATTTCTTCCTCACCCACCGTTTCGTCCACAAAAACATCTGTACCTATCGCTATCCATTGTTCATTGACGAAGTAGCGTTTGAACTGCTCCACTGCGTAGATATAATGATAGCGATCTAGTGCTGTAAACCAAGTTTTGCAAATCCATTCAAACAGTAAAATGCCAATGCCTGTCAGCAAAACAAATAACAAAAAGAGCACGAATCCCTGTAAGCTGTCCAGCTGATAGTCGCCTCGCCAATACAAAAGCAAAAAAAGTGCGCTAGCACTTACAATAGAAAACGCCGCAGCATCCCACCTCAGTAACTTAGTCTGTACATCATAACAAACTTCTTCCTTCTTTTGGTGCGATGTGGCTTCTACCGTAGCCTCAAAAAGCTCACCGTCTCGGTCGGGATAAGCGATATAGACATCTGCAATGATGTCTTTTCCATACTCCACATCATAGCGTGCATCCAAATAGGTGCTTTTCTCCAGCTCGCTACGCATCAGTCCCGGTCGGAATCGGTAGTGCGACTGCAAGCAAACCAAAGCGACTTGCTTGATCGTATCCTCAGAGAGGTGTTGTATGATTTTGTTATTGTGTTTCAATGTAGATGAATATCAATTCAATACAAATGTATGGAAAACAGATGAGCACTTTGTATCGACAGTTGATTTTGACCAAAATGAGCGAACAAAGCTTGTATAATAACTGTAAATATTGTATCTTTCAAAAAATAATGAAAGTTGCATATAACCATTTGTTTGCGTGGTTTAATGTCAAAATTCAGAATAATATTTTGCCTTTTTTGGCAAAAAGCGATCAGTAAGCATAGCTATAATCGAAGATTACTTGACAAAATGCACACGTCATCTATTTAGATAGAATCTAAATAATATCAAGAATACGACCTCCATTGGGAATTGACGTTCTACTATTATTACTTTTGCGCGTGACAGGCTACTGACAAACAAATATTCTAGCGTAATCTACTATAAACTAAACACTTAGCCCCTTTCAATCACACGATTAATGATAAGATATAATTTAAGCTGCGATATGAGACAATTACATATTGTGTTTTTGATGGCGCTGTTGTTCTTAGGCAATATAGCAATAGCACAAGATGAAGGAGGAGGCGATCCGGCTCTAGGTGACGCGATTTTTGGATTGCAGTGTGCTACTTGCCACGCCAAAGACATGAAGACCAATGCGACAGGTCCTGCTTTAGGAGGTGTAGAAGAGCGTTGGGCAGACTATCCGAAGGAAGACTTATATACTTGGATTCGCTACTCTCAACGAATGATCTCAGAAGGTCATCCACGTGCTCTGGAATTATGGGCAGATTGGAAGCCGACTGTCATGAGTAGTTTTCCTCAGTTGACAGATGCAGACATCGATAACTTACTGGCGTATATCAACAATCCAAAGTATGCTGATCCAGTCATAACAGGTGGGATAGAAGGTATACCAGCAGAAGCAGAAGAAAAAGGTATCAACAAGCCGCTCTTCATCGGTCTGTTTGTCATACTTGCTTTGCTCGCTCTTGTATTGGCGCGTATTATCTCCAACTTGAACTATCTAGCAGAAGTAAAAGAAGGAAATGATGGTGCCCGTCGCCGTACATTGGTTGATGTATTGACAAGTAAAGGTGTGATTGGTTTTGTGATTTTCGCCTTAGTTGTTCTAGCAGGCTACACGACTGTCAATAACGCGATTGAATTGGGACGCCAGCAAGACTATATGCCGGAGCAACCGATTAAGTTCTCACACGAGACGCATGCAGGTATTCATGAAATCGAATGCCAGTATTGTCACACAGGGGCACGCCGCTCTAAGCATTCCGTCATACCAGGTACGAATACTTGTATGAACTGTCACCGTGCGATCAAAGCAGGACCGAAATACGGCACACAAGAGATTACAAAAATTTACGCGTCTATCGGTTACGACCCGAACACAGATAAGTACATCGAGGACTACACAGAGCTAAGCCAGGAAGAAGTAGAGAAGATCTACAAGAAATGGATTGGTGACTCTTATGTCAAAGCCAATACAGATAATCCAAAGGCATTAGGTCGAGTGGATGAGGTGCAAGATGAGCAATGGGAAGAGATCGTCGCTTCTCTGACGACAGAACTAAAGCCTGATGTACAAGGTGAAATTCAGTGGGTACGAATCCACAATATGCCAGACCACGTTTACTTCAATCACGCACAGCATGTCGCTGTCGGTAAAGTGGAGTGTCAGACTTGTCACGGACAAATCCAGGAAATGGAAGTGGTTTATCAGCACTCTCCATTATCTATGGGATGGTGTATTAACTGTCATAGACAATCTCAAGTGCAGTTTGACAACGAGTATTATGACTCTTATGAGACCTATCACAAAGAGCTCGAAAGCGGAGACCGAGAAGGTGTTTCTGTCGAGGACGTAGGAGGACTAGGCTGTCAAAAATGCCACTATTAATCAAATAATATCTATTCGATTGCCAATAGGCATCGCACTATAGTACTTATATTAATATGAAAGAATTACATCAAGATACATGGTTAGGTGTAGAACACTTGAACAATGAAGCAGCCTTGACAGAAATGTCAAAGAAAGAATTTGTGGAGTTGCCCATTGTCGATCAAGTCGCTGATGAAAAAGTGCTTGATACAACATCTAATCGTCGAGATTTTCTAAAGTATTTAGGTTTTGGATTGGGTGCAGCTACGATGGCTGCGAGTTGTGATATTCCTGTCCGTAGAGCACTCCCTTATGTCGTTAAACCTGACGATGTTGTACCCGGTGTAGCTACTTACTACGCGACTACATTTAGTCGAGGAGGAGATATTTGTCCAGTTCTCATCAGAACCAGAGAAGGAAGACCCATCAAAGTAGAAGGAAATAAAACCTCTTCTTTTACTCAAGGAGGCACCTCTGCTCGTGTGCAAGCTAGTGTACTAGATCTGTATGACACAAGTCGTTTTATCCGCCCTTTTCGTGTGAAAGATGGTAAGGTTTTAAAAGGAAAAGAAGAAGAATTGGACTGGGCGACTGCTGATTCAGAAATCAAATCAGCACTAAGTAATGCAGGTAGCGTCTATATCGTATCCAATACGATCAACAGTCCCACTACATTACGCGCGATTGAAGAGTTCAAAGCGAAGTATGATGCTGAACACATTGTCTATGATGCTATTTCTAGTTCAGCTATATTGGATGCCAATGAGCGTGATTTCGGTATTAGAGTTTTGCCGAACTATCATTTTGACAAGGCAAAAGTCATCGTTAGCTTTGGTGCTGATTTCTTAGGAACTTGGATATCTCCAGTAGAGTTCTCTGCTGACTACACCAAAAACAGAGTTATCAAAGACACAAAGAATGCTGAAATGTCTCGACACATTCAAGTGGAGAGTTTTATGTCTATGACGGGTTCTAATGCTGATGACAGAGTTATTATAAAACCTTCTGAGCAAGGTATAGCTATTGCTGCGCTCTATAACGCAGTGGCTAGTGCGACAGGAGCACCTACAGTGAGCGCACCGAGGTTGAGCGAAGGAAAGGAAGAAGAGATAAAATTGTATGCTAAAGAATTACTAGCACACAAAGGCGAGTCATTGGTTGTTTCAGGGTCTAACAACATAGGCGAACAAAGTTTAGTCAATGCCATCAATGATTTGTTGAACAATTATGGCAAGACGCTTGAATTTACACATGCTTCTTTGCAGCGTCAAGGCTCAGATCAAGCTATTCAAAATTTTACGAAGCAAGCAGCCAATGCTGATGTCGTTATCTTTTGGGATGATGTCAATCCTGTTTTTGACCTACCCAATGGAGGCAAAGTAGCAGACGCTATTTCAAAGGCAAAAATGAAAATATCACTAGCTGCTACTCCAAATGAGACAACAGCTTTGTGTGATTATATCTTACCCATTCCTCACTTTTTAGAGTCTTGGGGAGATGCAGAGCCTAAACGGGGCATATATTCGACTATACAGCCGACCATACAACCACTCTTCAATACCCGTCAAGCAGAGGCTACTCTACTAACTTTGGCAGAAAGCGAAAATTTTGATGCCGAAGCTGAGCAACCTTGCTATGAGTACATGAAGCAAACCTGGGAAAGCACGATATTCAATCAACAAAGTACTTTTCAGCGGTTTCAAGCCTTCTGGGATACAGCACTACGCGACGGCGTACTAGAAGTGAACGATGTATCAGCAACAACAGCTTATGCGGGTAATGCTACCAATGCTGCTCGACAGATCAATAAGCCATTAGCTAATGATCAACTAGAGATCGCGCTTTTTGAAGATATCTCTGTAGGTGCAGGTCAATATTCTGCTAACCCTTGGCTACAAGAGCTCCCTGACCCTGTGACACGCTGTACTTGGGGGAACTACCTTCAAGTGCCTGTAGCTTGGGATGGTAACAGAAGTTTTGTTGCTTATGATGGGTTGAATAAAGATGAGTTGTATGGTATTGCGGACAAAGTAGATTTGAGCGTTAGTGGGAATACAGCGAATTGTATTGCGATCAAGAGTTTTGGACAAAGAGAGAATACATTTGCCATCAGTTTGGGATACGGTCGTGAAGTAGTTGGTAAAACCGGTGAGCTAATTGGTTCTTACATTAATAATTGGATACAAACTGACGCGAATGGTCACTACCAATACTACGCATCAGTAGAATATGGTGGAAAGAACGGAGTCGAAGATCCTCTTGCTTGTGTGCAATATCACAATACAATTGGTCTTGAAGGCGATGACAATGGAGAAGAAATTTTCCTGGATGAAAAAGCAGCAACTACCATCCGAAAAGGATTTCAAGGTAGTTTGACTAAGCGCGTTGTTATCCGCAGAACCAACTTAGATGAACTAGAGCCTTTCTTATACGGACAACATCATGGTAATGAGGGTGACCACAGTGAAGAAGGTGGAAACGTATACCATGGTAGTGCCGATCCTATGGCGGCAGACTATATGGGATTGATAGAGGAGCGAAAGCATCATCAGAAACTGAATGATTACTCTTTATATCCTGATTACGAAGAATTGGTCTACAGTCAAGGACACCACTGGGGTCTGCATATTGATTTGAGTTCTTGTACAGGCTGTGGAGCTTGTGTAGTTTCTTGTCAGTCTGAAAATAATATTCCAGTTGTTGGTAAGAAAGAAGTAGGGCGGCATCATGAAATGGCTTGGTTGAGAATCGACCGTTATTTCTATGGCGATGCCGAGAACCCAAATATCGTCTATCAGCCGATGATGTGTCAGCACTGTGACAATGCACCTTGTGAAAATGTTTGTCCGGTTGCAGCAACACCTCACAACAACGAGGGGCTAAACCAAATGGCTTACAACCGATGTATTGGAACACGTTATTGCGCAAACAACTGCCCTTATAAAGTGCGTCGTTTCAACTGGTTGGATTATACAACTGCTGATCTATGGCCTGGTAACGAGCCAAAAATCAATGGTGAAGAATTGCCATTTGGTGCCGATAACTTGACGCGTATGGTCTTAAATCCCGACGTGACTGTTCGTTCTCGCGGGGTCATCGAAAAATGTAGTTTCTGTGTACAACGTATCCAAGCAGCTAAACTAACTGCCAAAATGGAGAATCGCAGACTTCGAGATGATGATGTACGTTCAGCTTGTGAAACAGCTTGTCCTACAGGCGGAATTACCTTTGGTGATCGCAACAACAAAGGAGATAAGCTAGATAGAGTTTGGAACTCTGATCTGAATTATATCGCTTTAGAACAGACGAATGTCCGTTCTTCTGTTAAGTATGCCGTCAAAGTGGTCAACAAGCCTCACGCTAAGAAAATATATACCGGCGGACATGATCACGATCATGGACATGACAGTCACGATCACAGTCATGATGAAAATCATGGTTAATGAAGTACTAGACGATTCTTTATGACTAAAGAGAGTCTATTGATATAGCGTAGCTAAATAAAATTATACAAAGGGAATTTAGAGGTCAAAGAAGTAGAGTTAAGTAATTGACGAAGTAGTCTAGAGTCTATTGTCTAACGTCTAATATCTCGAAACAAAATAGATATGAGTGCATCAGTATCGCCGATAAGAGAGCCGCTAATTAATGGCAGTAAAACTTATCATCAAATAACAGAAGATATTCTGGCTCCAACGGAGCGTGCACCCAGTGTGCCTTGGGTTATCGGATTTATCGTCGCTGTGACAGGTTTGGCATTATATGTTTTCTGTCTAGGCTGGACAATTTATTATGGTATCGGTTCTTGGAATTTGAACAGAACCATCAACTGGGGATGGGATATTACTAACTTTGTTTGGTGGGTCGGTATCGGTCACGCGGGGACATTGATTTCTGCGATCTTGCTTCTTTTCCGTCAGAAATGGCGTACCGGGGTAAACCGAGCCGCAGAAGCGATGACTATCTTTGCCGTCGTATGTGCGGGTCAGTTTCCATTGATTCACATGGGACGTATTTGGATGGCATTTTTCATTTTTCCCTATCCAAATACACGTGGTCCACTTTGGGTGAACTTCAACTCGCCGCTGTTATGGGACGTATTTGCGATCTCTACTTACTTGACGGTATCCTTACTGTTCTGGTATACAGGTCTGGTGCCGGATTTTGCGACTGTACGTGACCGTGCGAAGGGGATTCGCAAGAAGATATACAGCTTGTTGTCCTTCGGATGGACAGGTTCTGCCAAACACTGGCAGCGGTGGGAAGCCTTGTCATTGGTTTTAGCAGGTTTGGCGACTCCTTTGGTACTGTCTGTACACACCATTGTGAGTTTTGATTTTGCTACTTCGGTTATTCCGGGTTGGCATACCACCATATTCCCTCCATATTTCGTAGCTGGAGCTATCTTCTCAGGTTTTGCGATGGTACTGACATTGATGTTGGTGGCTAGAAAAGTATTTAAGCTAGAAGACTACATCACACTAGCGCATATTGAGTCCATGAATAAAGTTATTTTGGTGACTGGTACGATCGTTGGTGTTGCTTACTTGACCGAGCTATTTATTGCTTGGTATTCAGGCTATTTGCCGGAGCAATGGGCATTCTATAATCGAGTATTTGGACCCTATTATTGGTCATATATTGGTATGATGTCCTGTAATGTACTATCACCACAGATATTTTGGTCACGAAAAATGCGTCGAAACCTCGTCGTTACTTTTGTTCTGTCCATCTTCATCAACATCGGGATGTGGTTTGAGCGGTTCGTGATTATTGCGACTACCTTGGCACGAGATTACTTGCCTTCTAGTTGGAGTTACTACAGTCCAACTTGGGTAGAAATTGGACTATTTGTAGGTACGATAGGGTTGTTCTTTACACTATTTTTGATTTTCGCCCGAGTTGCCCCTGTTATTGCAATCGCGGAAGTTAAAAGTATTTTGAAAAGTTCAGGTGACCAATATGTCGGACCAAACGCAAAAGTACATAGTGAGGAAGGTGTAGCACCTGCCATTGAAGTGAGAGGTGATGAATCTAATACAACGGGAGTCATCTCAGGTAACTAAGGAAAATTTGAATTATTGTATCATTAGTAATGTGAAATAATTAAATCATGCTGTTGCCTTTCATTTTAATACTGTTATGCTTACTAAGAGAGCAGTAAAAATTAGGCGGTAGCAATACTCAAAAGGTTGATTAATTATTGAACTCATATAGATAGAATGTAATGGCAACAATAGCAAACAAAGAAATTCTATATGGTATCTACGACGATGAAGAGATACTATTAAAAGCAGTCAAGCAAGCTCAAGCAGATCACCGTGATATATGGGATGTTTATACGCCATTCCCGGTTCACGGATTAGATCCCTTGTTGGGTTTATCTGAGTCGCGCCTACATATTGCCGGATTCGTTTACGGTCTGATTGGGACATTGACGGCTTTCTTATTCATGACTTGGGTATTCACGAGAGACTGGCCGATGATTTTTGGTGGGAAGCCTTACTGGTCTGTTCCTGCATTCATTCCGATTACTTTCGAGGTGACGGTATTGTTCGCAGCTATCGGAATGGTGGTATCCTTTTATATTGTCAATGGGCAAGGACCCGGTATACAACCGCCTGTATTGGATGATCGCATTACAGACGATAAGTTCGTCATTGCTTTTGATGCTGATGATATTACTGCTGACGATAGAGACGATATGACTAGCTTTCTGGAAGATACAGGTGCTTCTGAAGTCATTACAAAAGTATTGCCAGTCTGATACATCTAAAGATCGACAATCATTTTGAACATCTTCGACTCGTATTAAATAAATATCGAAGTTTATACTATCAAAAATGACAAAGAAAGAATTGAAAAATATATTGCTAATAGGGTTTTTTGCTATCCTGCTATATGCTTGTCAAGATACAGGTCTCAATAAGACAGGAAGTGAATATATGCCGGATATGGCACACTCAATTGCTGTGGAGGCAAATACACATAACTATTATTTTGCCAACACATGGAATGAAGAGAGCGTACTGCCCTTGGATGTTACTTCTGTAGCTAAGTTGCCTGTAAAAGGAACAATACCTAGGTACGATGTACGTAGAGGTAATGCTATTTACGACCCTGAGTATGTAGCTACTACCGGAAGTGTTCCTTATCACTATGGCGACTCCGAAGAAGAGCGTGCTAGGGCTACAGAAGAAATCATGGAAAATCCATTTCCAATCACGGAGAGGGGGCTTGCCAGAGGTAAAGAGCTTTATAATCTTTTTTGTGCTGTCTGTCACGGCTCTCAAGCGCAGAATGGGGACGGAATATACGCTTCTGGAGCTTATCCACTTGCTCCGGCAAATATGGTTTTAGACAGTTCAGTTGCCTTCTCGTCTCCCGGAAGATATTATCACGCTATCATGTATGGTAAAAATGCAATGGGAGCATACAAAGGAAAAATGAGTTATGAAGAGCGCTGGCAAGTTATTCACTACATCCGACAGCTACAAGCTAAACATTACGAAAAAGTGTACTCAGAAGAAGAGAATACGCTTAATTCTTACGGAGTCACATTTGCAGCATGGACGGATAAAGTGGCAGCATACGATAGAGAACTGGCTGAACAAATGGAAGAAGCAGTGCGGACTGACTCTGTAGATTCAAAAAGCACTATAAATGCAGTCGATCAACCACAAATTCCTGGTTCGCCTAGAACAGATGAGACTGAAAGATAATTGAAACAAAGCAATAAGTTGTATTCTATGTTTAACGACAACTTATTGCTAGTGACTCCAAGTTAATAGTATTTTAAAAAGAGATTCTTCTTCCAAAAGGAAGTATAAATAAGAAACTATGGCTTCAACGCTGACACATTCAAATCAGACATTTGAATTCAAATCTACTGCTAAGACAGTACTGCTAGCTGGCATAGGACTGGGTGTCCTCTGTTTGCTGATTACTTTCTTCGTGGACGATGAGTTACATACCAGATTCTGGAGTAACTATCTACACAATGTTGCCTTCTTTACTGGGATTTCCTTTATGTCTATGTTTATCCTATCTGCCTTCTTAATTGCATGGGCAGGCTGGTATACCTACTTCAAGCGTGTATGGGAAGCCAAGGCACAGTTTATGGTTGTAGGGCTAGCACTGATGCTACCTTTAGTTATAGGCGTATGGGGTGGATTTCATCACTTGTATCATTGGGCAGACTCGGGCTCAGTAGCGACAGATGAATTGCTACAAACAAAAAGTAGCTTTTTGAACCCGACTTGGTATACAGTAGCATCCGTTGTTTTGTTAGGAGCTTGGTACGTATTTGCTCGTCAATTTAGAAGCTCTTCTCTGCAGGAAGACAAGGATCCAGAGGGTAGCTATCGTCAAAATAAGAAACAGACAATATTGGCATCTATATTCTTACCAGTTGCAGGATTTACGAGTGCAGCAGTTATCTGGCAGTGGATAATGTCCATAGATGCGCATTGGTACAGTACGTTATTTGCATGGTATGCAGGAGCGAGTTGGTTTGTGTCTACGATGGCAATTACTGTTTTGTTGATGCTTTACCTGAGAGGACAAGGATACTTTCCAAAAGTGAACGACAGCCACATGCACGATTTAGGAAAGTATATGTTTGCGTTCAGTGTATTCTGGACTTATTTATGGTTCTCTCAGTATATGCTGATTTGGTATGGAAACGTAGGGGAAGAGACCGTTTACTTTCAAACACGGCGTGATGAGTTTCCGGCATTGTTTTTCTTGAATTTGGGTATCAATTTTGTGTTACCATTCTTAATTCTGATGCCAAATACTACTAAGCGCAAGACAGGTACATTGGCTTTGGTTGCCGGTATCATCATTTTCGGTCACTGGTTGGATTATTTCTTAATGATTAAGCCGGGAGTCCTACATACAGCCCATGAAGTGCTAGCGCACAGTCATGGTGCAGAAATGGCAGGAGATGCAACTGCTCATGCAGGAGATGGACATGGCGGTGGAGCAATGGCAGGATTTCACTATCCCGGGTTACTGGAAATTGGGACAATGATCGGCTTTTTAAGTCTATATCTATTCGTGTTTTTCACGAACCTAGCTAAAGCACCTTTGGTAGCGAAAAATGATCCTTATTTGGTGGAAAGTATCACGCACCATATCGAGCCGCCTTATGATGAAGCACACTAAATGTAAAGGTCAGGTAATAATGAATGACGCTACATTTTTTACTCAAATCTTAGAGAACTAGTGGCGTGTAGCTCTTGTTATTAGTGTATATTTGTATAGAAATAATTGAAAGTTTTGAAAGTTGTTGATTAATCTTTGATAATCAGCAACTTATATAAAAGCTTTACTACAGTTTATTGGTTGTAAAGCGACATAAACAATATAACAGATAAAGAAATGATAGGATTAATCATCGTAGCTTCTATCGCATTGATTGGCATCATCACCGTTCAGATTGCTCGGCTGAGTGAGGTGGCGGGACGTCTTCGTGGAGAAGCGGATATGCAGTTTGTGACGAATAAAAGAAACGGTACTTGGATGATCGGTTTCATGGTTATCTTCTTGATTGCCTGTATCGGTTCTGCTTTGTATTACAAAAATTATATGCTAGGATATGGTCCTCATGGGGCAGCTTCTGCTCACGGTCCTGTTCTAGACAGAATTTTTAATATCACGCTGTTCTTTACGGGCATCGTTTTTGTCTTGACACAGATCGCATTGTTTTACTTCGCATACAAGTACAGAGGTGTGAAAGGTGGGACTTCCGATCACATTTCACATGACAATAAATTAGAAGTCATTTGGACATTGATTCCTGCTGTTGTCATGACGTTTTTGGTAGTTGGTGGTTTGGACGCTTGGAATACTGTAATGGCAGATATGTCTAGAGATGGTGTACCTGCTTTAGTACCAAGTGCAGAGAACGAGTATTTAGAAATTGAGGCGACTGGTTATCAGTTTGCTTGGGATATCCGTTATCCAGGTGAGGATGGACTGATCGGAGAAAAGAATTTCCGTTTGATCAATACTGGTACGAATCCTTTGGGTCAAGATTGGAAAGACGAGAAAAACTGGGATGACTTCATGGCTAGCGAAATCGTTTTGCCTGTCGGTACACCAATTCGTGTCAGAATTACAGCGAAAGATGTACTCCATAATTTTTATCTGCCACATTTCCGTGTGAAAATGGATGCAATTCCCGGTATACCTACTTACTTCGTTTTTACACCAGAAGTAACGACTGAAGAGTATAGAGAGCGATTAAAAAACACGCCTGAGTATAATGTACCGGATGATGATGATCCGAGTAAAATGCGTTGGGAAACATTTGAGTATGAGCTAGCTTGTGCAGAGTTGTGTGGAAAAGGTCACTACGCTATGCGTAAGATTGTGAAAGTAGTCGATGAATCTGAGTATAGAGAATGGTTGTCTAATCAACAATCCTATTATGTCTCTCAAGTGAGAGGAACGGATGCTGACCCAAATAAGGGTGAAGTTTTGGGGTATGAGATTGAAGATAGAAAAGCAGACTTCAACGTAGCAGCAGAATCAGCACTAAATGCTACTGTCGATTCTTTAAGAACTGTTCAATTGGAGTATGTTACTTTTGAAACAGGTTCAGCTACCCTGACTGACAATTCAAAATATGAATTGGAGAATCTTGTCGGCTTTATGAAGAAGTACAGTGATGTTTCTGTAGAACTGGCAGGACACACAGATAACACAGGTAATGCCGATAGCAACACAGCATTATCTCAAGCTCGTGCGGAAGCAGTGTACAATTATCTCAGCCAAAACGGCGTGAATGGTGATCGTATGAGAGCAATTGGGTATGGTTCTGCTAGACCAGTAGACACCAATGATACAGAAGAAGGACGCGCTAATAATAGACGCACAGAGTTTACAGTCCTGCGAACACAAGGCGACGTTTAGGAATTTATTTGAACACAATAAGCTAACTACTAATAATAGATAGACATGGCTGATATTATAGCAAACAGACCTCTACAGGAAGAAAAGTTGATAGAGGAGTTGGGTTTTGACGATCATTTTCATGAGCATCATCATGGAGATAAATACCAGTCAAACTTTATTACGAAATACATTTTTAGTCAAGATCATAAGGTCATTGCTCGCCAGTTTTTAATCACTGGTATGATTTGGGCGATTATTGGTGGCTTGATGTCTTTGGTTTTCCGATTACAACTTGGATTTCCGGAGGAGAACATCTCATGGTTGAAGCCATTTCTAGGGAAATGGATCAACGTTAACGCAGATGGTATTGGTACACTAGACCCACAGTTCTACTATGCTTTGGTGACAATGCACGGTACGATATTGGTCTTCTTTGTACTGACTGCTGGGTTAAGTGGGACATTTTCTAATTTATTGATTCCACTCCAGCTGGGCGCACGAGACATGGCGTCTCCATTACTGAATATGTTGTCTTACTGGTTCTTCTTTTTATCCAGTGTCATCATGTTTTATTCACTTTTCCTGAGTACAGGACCATTCTCTGGGGGCTGGGTAGCCTACCCTCCGCTGAGTGCATTGCCTGAAGCTTCGGAAGGCTCAGGCGCAGGTATGACGCTCTGGACAGTAAGTTTGGTATTCTTTGTGGTATCGGTGCTACTCGGTGGTATCAATTATATCACGACTGTATTGAACTTGCGTACTAAAGGAATGAGTATGTGGCGTATGCCATTGACTATCTGGGCGTTCTTTGTGACTGCTATACTAGGTCTATTGTCATTTCCAGTACTGGTATCTGCATTCTTGTTATTGATGTTCGATAGAGGACTGGGTACGAGTTTCTACTTGAGCGAGATTTTTATCAATGGTCAGGCACTAGAGCATGTAGGTGGTAGTCCAATACTGTATCAGCACTTGTTCTGGTTCTTGGGACATCCCGAAGTCTACATTATTATTCTACCCGCGTTTGGTATTGTTTCTGAGGTACTTGCAGTCAATGCGAGAAAACCGATATTCGGATACAAAGCGATGGTTTATTCGATTTTGGCGATTGGATTTCTTGCATTCTTAGTATGGGCTCACCACATGTTTATGTCAGGTGTAAATCCATTTATTTCCAATTTCTTTGTGATTTTCACATTGATTATTGCAGTTCCGTCTGCGGTGAAAGTATTTAACTGGATCTCGACATTGTACAGAGGTAATATACGATTCAACGCTGCTAGCTTGTTTGCCATTGGCTTTGTTTCCATGTTTATCTCAGGTGGTTTGACAGGATTGTTCTTGGGTAACTCAGCAATTGATATCCAGTTGCATGATACGTACTTCGTTGTTGCTCACTTCCACATCGTGATGGGTGTTGCAGCATTCTTTGGAATGTATGCAGGTGTGTATCACTGGTTTCCTAAGATGTACGGTCGTTTCATGAACGATACGTTAGGTAAGATTCATTTCTGGGGGACAATGATTGGTGCTTACGCTATTTTCTGGCCGATGCACTACATCGGACTAGCAGGTGTACCACGTCGTTATGCGCGTTTTGATGGATATGAAACTTTTGAGATGTTTGCTAGCTTAAACCAGTTCATTACTGTAGCGGCGATCATTACATTTGGATTTCAGTTACTGATGGTTATCAATTTCTTCTATAGCATTTGGTATGGTAAGAAAGTTAAAGACAAAAACCCTTGGCAGGCATCCACGCTAGAGTGGACGACACCTATTAATCCTGGTCACGGTAACTGGGAAGGTAATATTCCGGCTGTTCAGCGTTGGGCATATGATTATGGTACAAGAGATGATGGAAGTGATTTTGTTTCACAGATAGAACCGATGACTGAAAAAGAGAAGGAACAGGTTCACTAGCACTGGATTAAGATTAATTGAAACATATTGATAAATTAGGAAGGTAGTAGAACGTGATTTCTACTACCTTTCACTATATAATACTAGAATTGGAGGCTAAAACTGCACATGTTGGTAAAACGAGACAGTGGCTGTCAGATATGAATGCGTTGGTCAAAACGCGTTTGTCTTTGACTGTTGTCTTTTCTTCTGTGATGGCGTATTTGATTGCTGCATCAGGAAGCATAGAGCTATTTAAAGTAGTGATACTAGCAATAGGTGGTTTTTGTGTAACAGCTGCCGCCAATATCTTGAATGAGGTCTTAGAGAAAGACTACGATAAGCTAATGAGCAGAACTGCTAATAGGCCGCTAGCAGCCGGAAGGATGGATATATCCACGGCAGTATTGATGGCGGGTTTGATTAGTTTGGTAGGTATCACGATGCTGGCGTTGTTTAATCCGGCAACGGCTCTATTGGGGACAATTGCCTTTGTTAGTTATGCCTTCATGTACACACCGATGAAGCGAGTGAGTTCAGCAGCGGTAACTGTAGGTGCGGTGGCAGGTGCGCTACCGACATTGATTGGTTGTGTGGCGGCAGAAGGGCGAGTGTCTATGTTGGGTGTCACTTTATTCGCCATTCAGTTTTTGTGGCAGTATACTCATTTTTGGTCGATTGCATGGCTTGGTTTCTCTGACTATCAGAAAGCAGGTTATCAATTTTTGCCTCAAAAAAACGGAACAATCAGCAGGAGCGTAGGTGTACAAGCTTTTCTTTTTGCATTGCTGCTGATTCCATTGGCATTTGTGCCATTTTGGATCGGAAGCACAGGAATCATTTCAGCGATTTCTGTGAGTGTGATTAGTTTGGTATTTTCTTATTTCGCTTGGCAGTTTTATCAGCGATTTGATCGCAAGTCAGCCCTACGACTGATGTTTAGTTCATTTCTATACATTCCTTTGGTGCTGATTATTTATCTCATTGATAAGATGTAGTTCTAATAAGAAATCGTTACCTGAGCAGTGGTAACTCGCCTGATTAGTAGCAGGCGTGTAGATTTGTTTATTTAACAATATCAGGGTAGGTATTCACCTTCACAAATACATAGAAAAATGGAAGCAGTAATGGCACAAGAGCGTTCGAGAAGTAAAATTCCATCTAAAAAATTTGCACTGTATGTAGCCTGTGTAAGTATGTTGATGATGTTTGCAGCATTTACAAGTGCTTATGTGGTGAGGCAAGCAGCTGGTAATTGGCTAGAGTTCAGACTACCTAATATATTTTGGTACAATACCATTGTACTAATTGCGAGTAGCATCACACTACACTTGTCCTATACCAATTTCAAAAACAACAATACGCTACTTTATAGAGCACTTTTGGTAGTCACCTTCATATTGGGACTTGCCTTTGTTGCTTTGCAATATCAGGGGTGGTTAGCATTGGAAGAAATAGGTGTAGAATTGACAGGAAATCCATCTGGATCGTTTGTATACGTCATATCCGGTGTTCATGCAGCTCACATCTTAGGTGGCTTGGCTGTATTGACGATTGCATTGATACATGCGTTCGCTTTGCCTCATAAAGTGACAGCGAGCAGAAAACTGCGCTTTGATTTGACGCTGACCTTCTGGCACTTTGTTGATTTTCTTTGGATATATCTGATAGTATTTTTTACTTTGCAATGATTTTTGGAGACGCCTGAAAACAGCACAGAAAACCTCTAGATCAATTTGCATAAAGCAAAATTTTAACAAACGCCTACTCCACCTAATTCTGAAACATAGATTGGCAGCAAATAAAAAACTATGGCAAAAGAAGTAAGAGACGGACATCGGAGAACGATTTTAGCTGATGAACCGCCAATGGCAACCACAACTCCTGAACTTTCTCAAGACCACATCGAGTATGAGCAAGGATGGGACGGTGGTGAAGAAAAGCCTTTTAAGACCAGCTATGGCAAACTGATGATGTGGTATTTCCTATTGTCGGATGCCTTCACATTTGCAGGTTTCTTGATCGCTTATGGGGCATTGCGTTTCAGTATGCCGTCGTGGCCAGTACCTGATTTTGTTTTCTCCACAGCTCCGTTTGGATTACACGGCTTGCCGTTGATATTTGTGACATTTATGTCATTCTTATTGATCGTGAGTTCTGTGACGATGGTGCGTGCAGTACAAGAAGGTCAAAGAGAAAACAAGCAAGGGGTCGTTTTCTGGATGGTGTTGACTATCATCGGTGGCATTGGCTTCTTGGGTTGTCAGGCTTGGGAGTGGAATAATCTGATCGCCACAGAACATATGGGCATACGTACCAATCCATTTGGAACACACACAGAATCAGGTGTCTATCTTGATGATGAGCACGGAGATGTCTATGAGACAGGTGCAGAACAAGAGCGTTTTGAAGCCGGGCAAACTTATTTGATTCACAAAGAAGACGGGGAGTGGCTACAGCGCTCTTATCAGTTGGATTCTGGGGAAAAAGGTATTCAAGAGTTTGGTCCTAAAGCATTTGGTGCATTGTTCTTTTTCATCACTGGATTTCACGGATTTCATGTTTTGTCAGGTGTCATTTTCCTAATTATCATCACTGTCAATGTCGCGAGTGGTCTCTACATGGAGCGGCGAAATGGACATGAAATGGTCGAAAAAATTGGGCTGTATTGGCACTTTGTCGACTTGGTTTGGGTGTTTGTATTTCTTGTATTTTACCTATTGTAAAAATCAGGGACAAGTACCGTTTTTTACCAATTCAAAATAAGCAATCGAAGTATTATGGGACATATGTCATACGAAGACGCTAAGAAACAAGTATTTGTAGGATTTTGGATTCTACTCGGCGTCACACTGATCGAAGTATTTTTCTCTTTGCTGGGCAAAGGGCATATTTTTTCAGGAGCTGAGGATATGAACTGGATTATCTGGTTGACAGCTCTGATTATTGTGGTTCTTTCTATCTATAAAGCACGTTACATCATTTATGAGTTCATGCATATGGGCTATGAAGTGAAGGGATTGAGGGTAAGTGTATTGCTGCCAACCGCTCTATTGATTTGGGCAATTATTGCTTTCTTTCAGGAAGGGAATTCTTGGAAAGATCGTCGCGAATTGATTAAAGAAAAGAATGAAGCGACAGTCGATGAAGAAATGGAAGTACAAGGTTATTTACCTCAAGATGTATATGATTTGAGAGGGTAAAATAGCTGTTAACTTCACGATATTGTAAAAGGGAAGATGGACGATGGTGTCTGTCTTCCCTTTTTTCAACCTTCATTTTTAGCGGGTGTTTTGAGAGTAGAAGATGTCCTAAATTGAACAGAATAGAATAAATAATAGATATGAAGAAAGTTGTGCAGTTTGCTGCGTTGGGGTTGATGTTGGTATTTTTTCCATTGGGATCATGGTACTATCTTCGGATGGGCTACAATGAGCGGAAAGGAGCTTTGGATGAACTGAAATACGAAATTCCATTGACCAATTTCCAATTATTGGATCAAACTGGGAAAGTCATTCAAAAGAGTGACCTAGAAGGTGGATATTCAGTAATCGGGACAGTGGATGAGTTCGATGCGAATGATCCTATCATACAAGCATCAGAAGGATTGTTTGACGAGTTTGCGACGTCGAAAAAGATGACACTCATCACTCATGTTGAGTCCTATGATAGTTTGGCAATTGTCAATTATCTGAACCAAATCAATCAGGATAGTATTAGTAGCGAGTGGCATTTCGTACGCGGAGTAGCACCTTTTGCGGCAGTATTTGAAGAACAACCTGAAAATTATTTAGCATTGGTAGATACTTCGGGGGTGGTGCGCAATTATTACAACGCAGCAGATGGTAAGGAAGTCGGTGATATGGCAAAGCATATTGCCATGTTTGTGATGCCTTTATTACGTGATGCTGAATTGGTATTCAAAAGAAAAGAAGAGAAGTAAAACATGGGAACGACTAATGAACAGCTATTACAGCGAGCTGCTAAACCTAGTTTAGCTAAGAAACTGAACATAGGCGCATGGATCGTCACAGTGATTGTATTGCTACTAATAGGATTGATGAGACGCGTGAGTATTGATTTGCCGGAAGGCTGGGATACTCATTTTTTAGTGCCTTTTCATGCGACACTCAATGCTTTGACCGCTGTCGTGTTAATTATCGGGTTGGTATTTATTAAGCAGCGAAAATTTGTGGCGCATCAGAAAGCCATGACTTTGGCAATAGTATTTTCCGCGCTCTTTTTATTATCTTATGTAGGCTATCACTTTACCAATGATCCTACCTTGTACGGGGATTTGAATGGCAACGGATTATTAGAAGATAGCGAAGCGGCAGCAGCAGGAGCGAATCGGACAATTTATTTGGTCATTTTGTTGACACATATTGTTTTGGCAGCCGTCATTTTTCCGTTCATCTTGTTTACTTATATAAGAGCAAGTACCAATCAATTTGCCAAGCATAAAAAAATGGCAAGATGGGTCTATCCACTTTGGTTGTATGTGGCTGTCACTGGTCCGGTTTTGTACTGGATGTTGAAGCCTTATTATCAGTTTTAATACGTGATGCGTGAAGAGTGATACGTGAGAGGATACCGTTATTTTATTTAAACACAGACAGCATGAAAAATCGAATTATCAATAGTCTAGCTTTAATTACTGTATTTACACTTCTGTTTCTAGTCTTTGGTGTAGAAACTGCCGAAGCTCAGTGTCCAATGTGTAGAATTGCAGCAGAAACAAACTTGGAAGGTGGTGGTACTGCCGGAAAGGGTTTGAATAGTGGAATTCTATATATGTTGATGACGCCTTACTTAGCAGTTGGATTGATTGGTTTCGTATGGTGGCGCAATCGTAAGAAAGACAAAGACGTGTAATACACTCAGCGTTAATTGTCACTTTCTAAAATATTCAATATCAGCCGATTGACTTCCGAAGCGTGCGTATAGACGATCATATGTCCGCCGCCTTCGATGAGGTGGTCGGCTGTTATAAATTTGGTAGGTAATGTGTGATCTTTCGTACCATGAATATGCACAATCGAATCGCTGTAAGTTGTCCTTTCCCACCCAATCATCCACCTCACCGCAGCACGCAGAAACGCACTTGACTTAGCGTTGAGCATATCTTTGAATAGCCATTCTGCTTCCTCATCCATAGGCTCGAACAGCGGCTGCAATCTTTTGGTACTCCATCTCATCGTACGTCCTCCGATCAAATGATAAACAGGCAAGTGACGGAAAATGCGGTAAGTCGTCGGTAGCTCATTTCGATGTTTCGCGCCTGCAATGACTATGGCTGCTTCCGGTTGCAGTTGTTCTGCAAGTTCAGTAACAATCATCCCACCCAATGAAACACCAATTAGTGCGAAACGCTCCGTAGTATCTATTCTTTCTGCTAGTCTTGAGATGTATTGCTCAAACTCCTCCTTCGGTTTTGGTTCTATATAATCTAAATGGACTGTTTTGTAATCTGCCAAATCTAAGCGATCAAACAAGTGATGATCTGCACCTGTACCCGGTATCAAGTAAAGTGTCTGAGCGAATAGTCCCTTCATCATCAGTATCATGAAAATAAGTAGGAGAAAGAAGCGAGTCATAGCATTAGTTTAAGATATAGATGATGGAAATAGAACAATAGTTGACCGAATGTGTCATAAATATAGAGGTCGCGGACGGCATGATTGCAGGTTTTGACTATGAATTGCGATGCAAATCGGCTACTTTTGTGCAAAATGAAAATCTACCATCTGTCTAACTCAGTTCAGGCAGGTGTCATATCTAAAATCTACAAAGACAAATGAATTTACACGAATATCAAGGCAAAGAACTATTAGAGCGACATGGTGTAGCTGTGCAGAAAGGGATTTTGGCGGAGAGCGTGGAAGAGGCAGTAGCAGCTTATGACCAACTAAAAGCAGAAACTGGGTCTGATTTTGCGATTGTGAAAGCGCAGATCCATGCCGGAGGACGTGGCAAAGGTGGTGGTGTAAAGTTGGCGAAGAGTCGTGAAGATCTGAAAGAGCATGCCGGAAATATTTTGGGCATGATGTTAAAGACGCCACAGACACCGGGTGGCATGGATGGTGAAGGAAAATTGGTGCGTAAAGTGATTGTATCTGAGGATGCGTACAAGCCGGATTTCGACTCTTGCAAAGAATACTATGTGTCTATTTTGACAGATCGTCAGAAGCAGTGCAATGTCATTATCTACTCCACGGAAGGTGGTATGGATATTGAGCAAGTGGCAGAAGAAACACCACATTTGGTGCATAAAGAGTATATTGATCCTGAGTTGGGGATGCAGGCGTTTCAGGCACGCAAAGTAGCGTTCAACTTAGGTTTGAGTGGTGCTGCATTTAAAAATATGGTGAAATTCATCAGTAAATTATACACCGCTTTCGTAAAGTCTGATGCTAGTTTGATCGAAATCAACCCAACGATGCACAATGGACATGACGAAATCATCGCTGTAGATACCAAAATGACATTGGATGAAAGTGCTTTGTTCCGTCACAAAGATTTGGCAGACTGGCGCGATACAGATGAAGAAGATCCGACAGAAGTGGAAGCTGGAAAATATGGTTTGAACTTCGTCAATTTAGATGGTAATGTAGGCTGTATGGTCAATGGTGCAGGTCTAGCCATGGCGACGATGGATGTCATCAAACTATCCGGTGGCGAACCTGCGAACTTTCTAGACGTAGGTGGAACAGCAGACGCAGAGCGCGTAGAGCAAGCTTTCCGTATCATCTTGAAAGACGAAAAAGTAGAGGCGATTTTAATCAATATCTTCGGCGGTATTGTTCGTTGTGATCGTGTCGCAAATGGAGTAGTGGAAGCCTATAAAAACATGGGTGATGACATCAAAGTGCCGATCATCGTGCGTCTACAAGGAACAAATGCAGATATTGCGAAGCAGATCATTGATGAGTCTGGTCTAGCAGTGAAGTCAGCGATTTTGTTGCAAGAGGCGGCGGATTTGGTGAAGGAGGCTTTGGAGAGCTAGTAGAGTTTGGAGAGCTTCGAGAGTTGAGAGAGCGAGGAGAGCCATGGAAATACTTTGGTTCTTCTTTCTGTAATAAAGTTTCGGTGGGCATTTGCTCGCCGATTTTTTTATTCATAATTTTAGCTTATGTTACGTTACTTACTATTATTAATTTGTAGTGTGATCGGTTTTTCTACTCAAGCCCAAAAAAATCCACTAGAACAGCTCATCGCTCTATCTGGTCATCCGCTAGATACTATCTTTTCCCAACCGGAAAAATATCAAGCGCAGCTGATCTATACGCAGATTGATCGAGACGAAAACAATGTGCCTACTTTCACTTCCTATCAATTGGGCGTAGATGACAATCGGTACTACTATCCGGCGAGCACCGTCAAAATGCCTGCTGCTTTCATGGCACTAGAGAAACTGAATGAGCTGTCTATCAATGGATTAGATAAGGAGGCGACTATATTTCATGGAGCAGCACGCGAGCCGCAAACGACCGCTTTGGTCGATCCAACAGCCGAAAATCAATTGCCGAGTATCGCCCACTATATCAAGAAAATATTCGTGGTCAGTGACAACGATGCTTACAATCGACTGTATGAATTTTTGGGTCAGAAATACTTTAATGAGCAGTTACTAGCTAAAGGATTTGAAGATACGCGTATTATACATCGACTGTCTGTCAGTGGCTTTGATGTAGAAGGCAATCGACATACCAATCCCGTCAGCTTTGTCGAGGACAACGAATTGCTGTACTAT
The DNA here is from genome assembly GCA_038749535.1 of Bacteroidota bacterium. GTDB lineage: Bacteria > Bacteroidota > Bacteroidia > Chitinophagales > Saprospiraceae > JAAUTG01. The sequence goes on along the minus strand of JBCDHX010000039.1, from coordinate 13,108 downwards.
CAAGGTGCGCGGTATACCACAGATGAAAGAAAGTGGTCACTCAAAGATCAGGTACGTGGCGTCGCTAGAATGACGAATGATGGAGAAATTGTCGATGAGCCATTTGACTTTAGTACCAAAAATTATATTGCATTATACGATTTGCATGACTTGCTGAAAGTGATCTTGTTTCCCGAAAGCGTAGCAGCGTCGCGGCGATTCAATTTGACAGAAGCAGACTATGATTTTCTGTATCGTGTCATGTCCACTCAACCGAAAGAAAGCCAACATCCCGACTACAGCGATTTAGCAGACAACTACGTCAAGTTTTTTATGGCGAATGACAGCATTCCTGACCACATTCGTGTCTTTAACAAGGTCGGCTGGGCATACGGTTTTTTGACAGATGCGTCCTATATCGTTGATTTTGAAAAAGGAATTGAGTATTTCCTATGTGCTGCCATTCATGTCAATGAGAATCAGACATATAACGATGGCGTGTATGAATATGAAAGTGTCGGGTTGCCTTACTTTGGGAAGATCGGGGAGTTGATTTACGAGTATGAAGTGAAGCGAAAGCGAGCATTTAAGCCGGATTTGAAGCGGTTTTTGGTGGAGAGGTATGAATGATGTCGGATTTTAAATTGCTCAAAAATCGTATTGGTTATCATCGGAAATTGCTCAAATACGTAATGGCTTGAAAATCAAATCAATGATGGTTAAAATGAGCTTTGCTGTACTTACAATTTGATAATTTCTATAGCTCAGAATTGCTTTGACTATTTACAGCTTTCAGCTTCTGGATGACTTGCCGCTCTATGACTTGCTTTCTCCATTTCCGGATGATTTCGTTCAAAAGATAAGGAAGTTTAGGTATCGAAAAGATGCGTTGGCTTCTCTCTATGGACGTTTGCTACTACGCTATGGCTATCAGCAACTAACGGGGCAAAATCTTACCTTTGATGCTGTCCAGTATGGCGAAATTGGAAAGCCATTCTTACCTAATTCTACTATCCAGTTCAATATCTCTCACAGCTATCAAATGGTCGTTTGCGCTTTGACCAAAAATAATCCAATCGGTATAGATATTGAATACAAAAAGCTGATTGATATCGCTGATTTTAAGTTTCAAATGACAGAAGGGGAGTGGAGCGCTATAAATGCAGCAGTAGATCGAATGCATGCCTTTTACAACTATTGGACAAAGAAAGAAGCGGTAATGAAGTCGACTGGAAAAGGATTTACATTGCCTTTGAAATCGTTTGAAGTGCTGCCGGAGGCAACCGATACTTCTTTGAATGAAAAGCGATGGTACTTCAAAGAAGTGAATGTGCATCAGGGTTACTTGTGTCATGTGACGATAGATCGACCTTTCTTGGCAGACTGTGTCGTACAGCGATTGAAGTTGTCAGATCTGAAACCGCTCTTTTCTGTATGATTCTTCGTTTTTATATTAAATCTTTTGAAATTTGTCTACCTTTGTTATCTGTGTTAGACAAATTGCTTACATATTGCCCGATCATCATATATGTGTTGCTGCTCAGCTACTGCTGTTCGCTCATGAAATCACCGATCATACAATCGATCCATTGGGTCGTACATACTGCTACTGTCATCAACACAAGTATTCCTTCTTTCGATCAAGAAATAGATCATCATCACCATCAAGAAGTCGCTCTTGAACAGTTGGATCAGTTACAAGAATTAGGTAACGATCAGTCCGAAGAAGAGCAAAAAATCAAGGTCGAAGCGCCAAAGAAGAAGATTCAAATTACTCCCACTACCAACCACTTTACTTCCTCCCAAAGTCGAATTTCACAGCATCAGTTTATTTACATCTGTACCCTGTCGACTCCCTTTTCTATTATCGATAGTCCACCACCGGAAAAAGTCTAATAGACATCAGATGCCGAAGCATCGGCACAATGATATATGGACAACTCGCTTTTTCAAGCGTCTTCTTCGGTCGAGTCGAAAGGTGATATGCTAGTTTTTCGTTTTATCCACGAGTCCATTTGTCCGTACAATTAGACGTTAGATTATTAAGTGTAATAGATTGATAATCAGCTATTTAATACAGCTACGTTTTCCTAGTTGCAAACTTATACCAAATTCGATAATGAAGTACGTAAATAGGAACTAGATTATTATGAGGCTAATGGAGGTGAAAAGCACAGTCCTAGCGGTAGCTAAGGCGAGCATTTTCAACGAAGAGTAGCTTCAAAAGAATCGGTTTATGTACGTAATTTGTTTTTGAAGTTGGTATTAATATGACTGTTTGATACTACTAAGTATGTACGGTGTTGTCTAGTTCTCACCTTTCGCGCATCATCCCAAGAATTTGGGACAATCTACTTCATTTTCCCCTCACATTATTCACAAGTAAACAATCTACAATCATGAAACAACTTTTACTTTCTCTGCTATGCAGCTTCGTCACTTTCACGATGCTGGCACAAGGCATTAGCGGAACAATTGTCGACTCCAATGATCGACCTGTTTCTGATGCCTACATTTACACGGTCTCAAAAGACAAACACACGCACAGTAATGCACTAGGCGAATTTCAACTGCCAGGCGCTGTGGTCGGCGATACGCTCATCGTGAGTTTTATCGGATACGAAACGGTGCGCAGTGTACTGACCACTATGGACATGAATAAACCGATTACGGTCAAACTGCAAGACGAAGCTTTGGATTTGGAGCAAGTCAATGTCACCAATTCCATCCGAGCCATCAATACAGTGACGAGCATTGACTTGAAGGTTTTTCCGGTCAACTCTTCTCAGGAATTGCTACGTAGCGTACCTGGTTTATTCATTGGTCAGCACGCAGGTGGTGGAAAAGCAGAACAGATTTTCTTGCGTGGATTTGACATCGACCACGGCACGGATATTGCGATCACAGTAGACGGAATGCCGGTCAATATGGTCTCTCATGCGCATGGACAAGGCTACTCTGATTTGCACTTTTTGATTCCTGAAACGGTACAAAGTATTGATTTTGCAAAAGGACCTTACTACGCCGATCAGGGCAACTTCAACACCGCTGGCTACGTCAATTTCAAGACGATGGACCGCATCGACAATAGCTCATTTGGGCTGGAATTTGGGCGTTTCAATACCTTCCGTATGGTCGGTTTGGTTGATCTATTGGGCAATCAGGAAAAACACAATGCTTATGTGGCTTCTGAATACATTTTGAGTGATGGGCCATTCGAGTCACCTCAGAATTTTCAGCGTATCAACGTGATGGGTAAGTACTCAACCGACTTAGGTAACGGTAATCAATTATCGCTTTTGCTATCGCGCTTCCAAAGCCGATGGAATGCATCCGGTCAGATTCCGCAGCGTCTAGTAGACAGTGGCGAGATTTCTCGTTTTGGGGCGGTCGATGATACAGAAGGGGGCAATACGAGCCGCACCAATGTCAACATCGCCCACACCAAGCGTGTCAATAGCAATGTATTCGTCAAGACCAATGCGTACTTTAGTCACTACGATTTTGAGCTGTTTTCCAACTTTACGTTCTTCCTAGAAGATAGAGAAAATGGCGACCAAATTCGTCAGTTTGAAGATCGTCGTATCTATGGCTTAAACTCTACTTTATTCCAACAAACTCAGGCAGGCAACACTGATTTGGAGATGTCTTATGGTGTTGGTTTGCGCTTTGATGATGTGGATGACAATGAATTGGCAAGAACAGCGAATCGTGTGACGACTTTGGAGCAATTGGCATACGGTAATGTAGAAGAAACTAACCTATTCGGTTTTATCAATGCGGAATTTGACTTCGACAAATGGATGATTAATGCGGGCTTGCGACTGGATGCCTTTGAGTTTGATTATGTCGATTTGTTGAGTCCGGTTTATACGAACGAAAGCACAACAAAAGCCATCGTAACACCTAAATTGAACATTGTTTATAACCCAACTACGGAGTGGCAACTGTTCTTGAAATCTGGTATTGGTTTCCACTCGAATGATTCTCGCGTAGTCATCAACAAAGAAGCAGACGACATCCTTCCGGCGGCTTATGGAGCTGACTTAGGAGCAGTTTGGAAGCCTATTCCTCGACTTTGGGTGAGCCCGGCATTGTGGGCGTTGTACTTGGAGCAGGAATTTGTCTATGTTGGCGATGCAGGTATCGTAGAGCCGAGCGGCAAAACATTGCGTCAAGGGGTAGATTTGTCATTGCGCTATCAGATCGGTCGTTATTTGTTCTTGAATGGTGATATCAATTATACCTATGCCCGTGCCACAGAAGAAGAGGAAGGAGCAAATCGTATTCCATTAGCACCTGAGTTGACGTCTATGGGTGGATTGAGTTTCCGTCATCCGAGTGGTTTCAATGCTGCCTTGCGCTATCGTTATATCCGCGACCGTCCGGCGAATGAAGACAACTCCATCATCGCAGATGGCTACTTCATCACTGACTTCAATGCGAATTATACCTTCAGCAATGTCACGCTTGGTTTCAATATTGAGAACTTATTCAACCAAGAATGGAATGAAGCGCAGTTTGCGACGGAATCTCAACTGTTGAATGAAGCATTGCCGGTAGAAGAATTGCACTTCACACCAGGTACACCTTTCTATATTGAAGGTACGATTAAGTATAGTTTTTAAATGTTGTCACCCGGTGAATGCAGCATTCAGATAAGTAGCACTAAATTTAGTGACTGCTGACTTGACTTAAAATTGTTGGTTCACCGGGCGACTTTTTGCACTTAAGTACATGAGTAAAAGAAAACGGAAATTAAAGATAGAATAGATGGTTGATTATCAGCTAATTATTCTAACATCTAATGTCTGAAATCTATTAGTCAACTACTTAAGTATACTGTCGTAACTTCTAGTCACCCGGTGAATCAACGCTTTGGTCAACTATCAAACGGGAACATTGAATGCTGCTTTTCTGTGTTTGAAAGTGCTATTCACCGGGTGACATTAAAACTCCCCCTTTCGTTTTGCTTTCACTTTCAATAAGTAATCAAAAATAGGTTTGGATAATAGATCTTGGGCGAGCACCTGGAGAAAAAAGCCCAATCGTTTGCGGAAAGGAACACGCACTTCTTGTATTTGCCAATCGACGAGTCGCGTTTGTTAAGCGCGAAACAAGGCGGAAAAGTTGTGTTGCTGGCGCAGCCAAATTTGCTGTGCAGTGGTAAGTGGTTGGTAAGCGGTCGGTGAGGCGAGCAATGGGTAATCGAATTGCTGAAGCAGTGGTAGTTGAATAGTTTCGATTTGCTGTAATTGTTTGGCAGTCAGTTGATTTTGATAAGCAGTTAGTTTCTGACTATCGAAGCGAGTATCAACGTAAGCGGTGTCACCACCTGTTTGTTGGTGGGCTTCTAAGTCGAGCATCTGAGGTTCGAATCCTATGTCTAAAAATTGACAAACTCCTTTCAAAGTAGCTGTCGCATCTTTCACTAAATCCTCATAGGACAAGAAGTAAATTTTATCTCGTCCCAATAAGCGTTGAGCTGCTAATGCTTCTACATTGCCATCGACCCATTCTTGCGCACATAACCGAAGTGGTTTATTCGTGCGTCGGTGCATACTATTGGCGACTGCCCGTCCATCACGGATGATGTGGATGATTTTGGCATTGGGCATTAGGTAGAACAAGCCCTCTAGATAGTGTTGCAAATTGGGGGCTTTATCTACCCAAATGGTCTTATTTTTTGTTGCTAATTGCTGCTCAATGGAGGTGGCGATCAACTCTTGAATGCTTTCATATTGGTCAAAATTTTCCCAATCAAGCAGTTCCGCCAAAATGCCCTTATAGTCCTGTCGAATGAGTTGCCGAAATCGCTCATTTTGGTCATCAGTAATGGTATCGCCGAGTCGTTCTCTATAGTTTTTGAAGCAAGTAATCAAGCGGAAAGCAGTGGCACGCGGCTGCATATCAATCTGCGAATGTCCACTCAACAAGAAGGAAAGTAGTGTCGTACCAGAACGCTGAACACCAGAGATAAAATAAGTCGGTGGAGCACTCATTTTTCTTCCGTCAATATGTCCAAAAACTGTGTCATCATTTGTTTCAGCACCATTTTGGCACTAAAACGCTCATCGAATGTCTGCTCCGCTTTTTTGGAGAAGGTGGGGTAGTTGTCTTGATTGAAATATTGGATGGCTTCGATGATGGCGGTCACTGATTTTGGTGGGATAAGCAGACCGGTTTGCTCATGTTCCACGATTTCAGGGATGGACTTCCACTGTGTCGCGATGACCGGAATGCCTAAAGAATAAGCTTCAATGATGGCACCAGGATAGCCTTCGCCTTCAAAAAAAGTGGGTAGAATCAATACATCATATTGGGCTAAAACTGGTGTCACAGCATCCCGTCCCAACACACCTTTGTAAATGCTATCCTCTTCTTTCAAGTAGTTGTATTTCTCGTCTTCGATAGCTCCGTACAGATGAATGGTATAGTCTGCTCCCAACTGTTTTTTTGCTGCCAGCAAGTAATCGATGCCTTTGGATGGTAAGATGCGTCCTAGATAAATGAAGCGTTTCTGATAAGTGGGATTGACTTTTTTATAGGTCGGCTCGGCTGCATCTCTGGACGTGGGTAGCTGGCGGACATTATTGGTCAATGGGCGAAAATAATCACACAATGCTTCTGTTTGCAACAACAGCAACTCGGAGCGCAGTAACGTTCTGTGAAAAATCCATTTTTGAATCGTTCCGTACTGCTCATACTCCTCTTTCATGCGGCTACCGAAGGGACGAAATACAAATTTCCGACCGAATGCTTTCGCTATGATGAATAAGATAGGCGCAATATAACGTGTGCCGCCCATGCTCATATTGACGAAGACGACATCCGTGGTCGGTAGGCAGCGCAAGGTGCGATAAAACAAAATCGGGACGTGAAAATAGCGTCGCCTATCTCTATCGAAAGGGCGTGTATCGAGTACATAGTGAGACAGTTTATGTCTTCGAAAGTAATCCCACAAATAGCTAAATGAAATGGCTGCACCACCCACTCGACCTGTTTTGTAATTGGGAAGTGGACCGATCATCAATGTCTGTATGTTGCGTCTCAATCCACTGTTACATTAAAGCGTTTCGCCCAGCCGATCAATTGCATCAGCATCCATAGTCGATGTGCAGATTGAAAAACGCTTTGTTTTGCGGTGTTTTTTTGAAGATGAAAGGCTTGGTGAAAGATAGTTTTCAATTGTGTCATATCGAAAATAGAAGATAGCGGATTGTCTTCAAAAAGCAAGCGATGCGCTAACTGCTTATACGCTTCATTTTGATATTTGTACAACGGAATGCCAAACCCCATTTTAGGATGACTGAACACCGCATCCGGCAACTGATCTTTCATCAACTGACGAATTAGATATTTTCCTTTTCCTTTATGTATCAAATACTTATCTGGTAGTTGTGCTGCCGCCTCAAATAAATCAGGATCTAAAAAAGGGGCACGCACTTCTAGACTATTTGCCATACTCATCCGATCTACTTTGATGAGCATATTGGAAGGCAAAGTGTGCTTGGTGCGATGATACATGATACGGCGCAGAGGAGACCAGTTGTTGGCAGCTTTGGGATAGTCTTTGAGTTGTTCCAACTGCAAGCTGTAGTTCTGAATCGTCAGTAAGTTTTGGATTTCTTTGGGCTGATAAAATTCATTTAATGCTAGCGGTATTTCTGACTCTTCCAACAACGATGTTCGGCTGACGCGCTGTAGTTGGCGGAGTTTACTTTGTTGATTGAGTCCAGGAATTTGTTGTGCCAGTTTGAATGTCACATTCCCGGCATAGCGCAACGGACGTGGTATCTTTTGCAACCCAACGATTGTTTGATACCACTGAAAAATATCGTAGCCACCAAACAACTCATCGCCGCCATCGCCCGAAAGAGCAACTTTGACATGTTGCCGAATCGCTTTGGAAATCAAATAAGTCGGAATGGCAGAACTGTCTCGAAACGGCAGTCCTACATGGTCAATGATTTCCCAAAATAAACCTTCGGTAAAGTCGGCATTTGGAATGGTCAGTTCATGATGCTCGGTGCCACAATAGTCCGCTACCTCCCGCGCGATCGCACTTTCATCATACGCCTGTTCTTCAAATCGTACATTGAACGTTTGAATCGGGCGACTCGATTGTTGCTGTAGCAATGCCACAACTGTACTCGAATCTATGCCACCGGATAGAAATGCCCCAACGGGAACATCGCTCACTGTCTGTCGCTCGACTGCTTTTTGTAGCAAAGGACGCACCATATCTAGCGCATCTTCTTCCCTTTTGATGTCTGGATTGATGCGATAGTTGATCTTGAAATAGGGCTTTATATCAAGTTGATTATCAGCTAGTTGAATGTAATGACCTGCTGGTAGAGATTGCACATCCTGCAAAAGTGTCATCGGCTCTGGCACAAGAGAAGTCCGAAAGTAGTAAGGCAGTGCATCTACATTCAATCGCCTTGGAATGCCCTTATTCTCCAGCAGCGCAGCTACTTCACTAGCAAAAGAAAGTGTCTCTCCATCCCAATGATAGTAGAGCGGTTTTTCCCCAAACCGATCGCGTGCCAAAAAGAAGCTTTGCTGCCGCTGATCGTGGATACAAAAAGCAAACATCCCTTTCAATTGCAACAGCATATCTGTTCCGTGTTCTTCGTACAAATGGACAAGGACTTCCGTATCGGTTTGCGTCTGGAAGTGGTGTCCTTTTTGCTCTAATTTTTCTCTTAGTTCAAGATGATTGTAGATTTCGCCATTGAAGAAAACTAATACATTTTTCGATTCATTCCAAATGGGTTGTTGTCCGCCGGAAAGGTCAATGATGGACAATCTGCGCATCGCCAAGCTTGCAATTTCATTATCGAAGTAACCAGCTTCGTCTGGACCGCGATGCTGTAAAGCAATATTCACTTGCTTAACAACATTCGCTCGTTCTGTCCTACTAAATTTTTGTTTAGAATCTATTATTCCACAAATACCACACATTGGCGAGTACTTTAGAAAGTTTTTTTTTGTAAACTGAAAAATGATATTCCGTAGGAATCATCGGTTTATAGAGAATGTATCATTTTGTTATTGGCGTTCTGTAGGAACAACCTGTCTATGTGCCTTACAGGCTGTTTTTGCAGCCTGCTCCGAAGATCGGAGGAACGCAACACTAATGACAATCAATATTCTATAAACAGTTTGTCCCTACAGGACAATTTAGGGGATTAGCTTTTTTGCGGAGAAACGAGCTTTGAAACTCTATTCAAAATCAAGCTAAGAAAGCTGATAATTGGGACTACGACAGTTGAAAATGCTAGAATACTTTGAACGGAAATATATCTATAATATTCCCACAAATTATAGTAAACGAAGCCTACGATAGCTATGAAAACTGATAATTATAAAGCCACCCCTACTTTATTTTGCAATCTGTATTCTCGCCAGATTTCTACAGTATGATAGATAACACATAATATAACAAGGAAATTAGGAATCACAAAATTGGTAAATGTTAGATATGTTTCACTTTCAGGAGACTGTGTTCCAACACTTAAAAAGGTAAATACAAAAATGAAAAATAGAATGACTATAACTGCGATTGTCCAAAATGATTTCCAGATTTCAATTACTAACTTCTCCAACTCTCGCTTTCTCATCCTCTTATTTTCTTAAGTATCCGAAAAGGAACGCCTCCCACCACACAATCACTTGGCACATTCTTATGTATCAATGTATTCGCCCCGACAATGACATTATCACCAATCGTCACCCCCTTCAAAATCGTACATTTATCTGCAATCCAAACATTATTTCCGATTGTAACAGGTGCAGTGGTATAGCCATTGAGTTGTAAGTCTGATCCGGCATATTCATAAGCATGATCGTGATCTAGGACGCTAACTTGCTGACCAATCGTAACATTATTACCAATCTCAATACGTTCATGAGCGACGATGCGGCTGTATTGATTGCAGTTGAATTGAGTGCCGATGTTGATTTTGCCTTTGGCGTAGATCATGACATCGTTATTGATGATGATGCGTCCTGCGCAGTTGAGTTGTCCAGTCTTGAAGATGTAGATGCCACAGCGATTGCCGATCATGGATAGTTTGGCGCATTGAAAGCGAGAACCGTGGATAATGCGAGCTGTCAAGTAGCGGAGTACGGAGGCTACTTTATATATTTTGCTTTTGTAAAAAAGTTTCATGACTGTGGCGCGGGGGTCGTTTTAGACTGCCCCCCTCGCTTCTCTTGCAGCTTTACTTTCAAAAACTTCACCACTCGCTTCCCATAAAACTGATCGGCAGTCCGTCGAGCCGCTTCGACCAGTTGTTGTTGATAGCTTATATTATCGGCTACTCGATCCAACCCAGCTATAATCGCTTTTTCATCCGTTTCATCGACTAGCTCTGCACATTCATTTTCCATCAAAAAATCATTTAAAAAAGAGCCTTTGGGCGAATGTGCAAAAATAGGTTTGCCAGAAAGTAGCAGCGGGATGGTACGCGTCGGAAAAATGGTTTGATACTCGACTTCGCCGTAGCCGCCTGTGAAACCATGTGTCAGAATAGCAATGTCGTATTGTTGCAATACAGTATGCACTTGATCAGGTGTCACAAAACCACGATGATTAATAGCGACAGTGTCCAAACCGCGCTGTTGTAAGAGCAATTTTGGGACGTGGGTGTAGATATCCAGTTCGTATTTGGGATTATTTTTGATGGCATTGATGAGGCGGCGAGTGGCGTCGATGTTGGATTCGTTGAAATTGCCGATGGCGACGAGATGATAGGTTGATTTGTTACTGCCTGGAATACCGCTCAAACTATTAGGCGCAGGATAATCGTCAAATGTATGCACCAGTGGCACAAATTTATCCAGCTGATATTTTTGCTCATAAAATCGCTGCATCCCTTTGCTCATTACAAAAATATGAGTCGAAGCCTCAAAGATTTCTGCTTGTATAGCTTCGGCGTTTTTTTCTTTGAGATGGACGTTTTCGACGTAAGTGTTGTGAAAATAAGAAGCAAAAGGGATACCTAGCTCTTTTGCTACTCGACAAGCTGCCAGACAGTAGAGCGAGTCTGGATAGATACCAATGATGTAGCCGATTTGTTCTTCTTGTGCGACCGTTTTTATCTTTTTACAAAGGGCATCAAATCGCTGTCGTCTCAATTGCTCAAAGAACCGTGCCCCACGACCACCAAGTGTAAATTCGGATGGAAAATAGATGAATCGTGGATGGTTATTAGGTCTTTCTAATCGTCTGGGACGAAAGTAGTCTGTACCGCCGAGGACAATCAACTCATCTGACTCAAAGTTTTTGGCGAGCTGTTCTACGATGACGCTCGTACCGCCTGGTCTTGGGAGGATGCTCCAGCTTGTGAGTAGGATTTTCAGATATATAGTTTTCGTTCAGTGATTAAAGCTAGGTCGTCGTGGGAAACGACAACCTAGCAAGTGTACTAAAGGCGTCGCTCCCAACTCTCAGCAATTTCCTCAAAGGTCGTTTGCAAATCTTTAGTAATATCCCAATTGGGGTAGTGCGCTTTCATTTTACTCAAATCGGAGATGTAGCAAATGTGATCGCCTTCGCGATTTTGATCGGAATATTGATAGTTCATCGGTTTTCCGGTGATGTTTTCGATGCGCTGAAAGGCTTCTAAGATCGAAGTGGAATTGGCGCGACCACCACCGATGTTGTAGACTTCGGCTTTGCGGGGCGATTTGAAAAACTCCTCCATAAATCGGGCGACATCGTAGGAGTGAATGTTGTCACGGACTTGCTTGCCTTTGTAACCAAAAATGGTGTACTCGCCACCTGTGATATTGACTTTGATGAGGTAGCTCAGGAAACCGTGTAGCTCGACACCGGAATGATTGGGTCCAGTCAGACAACCGCCGCGTAGTGCGCAAGTTGGCATATCGAAATAGCGTCCAAATTCTTGCACCAAAATATCAGCAGCCACTTTGGAAGCTCCGAATAGAGAGTGCTTCGATTGGTCGATGGTGAATGTTTCCTTGATACCATCATGATAAGCTTCGTCTGCAAAATCCCAACGGGTGTCTAACTCTTTTAAATTCAATTGATTAGGTGCATCGCCATATACTTTGTTGGTGCTCATGTGCGCAAAAGGTGACTCGGGACAGTATTGTCGAGCGGCTTGCAACAGATTGAGTGTACCACCTGCATTCACATCAAAATCATCAAAAGTGCGACTTGCAGCTAGATCGTGACTCGGCTGTGCGGCGGTATGACAAATGTAGTCCGGTCGCAGCCGCTCAAATAATTCAGCAACGCCTTCTCGATCTCGAATGTCCAGCTCTATATGCTCAAACTGCGCACACTGTTCTTCTAAGGTTGATTGTGCCCAACGCGTGTCGCCTTTTGGACCAAAAAAGCTGGCGCGCATATTGTTGTCGATACCATAAACTTTCCATCCCAGTCGATCAAAGTGCCGTACGACCTCTGAGCCAATTAAGCCGGAAGAGCCGGTGACGAGTAATGTATTTTTAGCCATTTGTTTTGTTCTTCGATATTTTATACGAATGACTACCGATGCTCGGGACAGGTGAAGTCATTCGCTTTGGGTATAAAGATGAGACTCAATTTTCTTCGATTTTGCTTCTTTTGCTATTTTCGAGTCAGCTGAGTGACCACTTCCCAATTGTTTCCTTTCAGAGTTTCTTCTTTATTAACAAAGAATTTGGTATAAGAAATATCCTGTTCGGTCAATTCTTTTTCCTTTAAGGTTTGGAGATAATACATTCCTGATATCTCAAATCCAAGCACGCCTATTCTAATCGGATAAACCTGATTTAGCTCATTCAAGATTTGGGTTAAAAGTTGATCAATTCCTTCATACCACTTGGCATTTGTATCCCATGTTATATATTCATGACCTAAAATCTTTTCATACATAGCAGTATAGATGCAGATGTCCAACCAGTTGCTGCCGCCTTCACCATCCTCTGGTATGTTGAATGTTTTGAAGGGAACTTTTTTATTATCTACTTCGATATACCCAATATTTTCAAAAGCACTATTACCGATGTGTGTTGCTTCAAAATCTGAGGTGAAAGGACCTTTTACAAAATCAAGTTCAAAAAGTCTTTTGATTAAATCTCGAACAGGCTGTTGATAAGTATTTTCACAAAC
>JBCDHX010000038.1:0-43348 GCA_038749535.1 Bacteroidota bacterium | reverse complement strand
GGTATTCCATCCTTTGGGTCGTAAATTTGTCCCCAGACAATAAGGACATCTTTGTTTTTGTTTTTCCATCCTTCAAAGATCGTGCTTATTGTCTTTTCTTTCTTCCCAATCTAGAAAAGTGCACATTTGGTACACTACCGAATTAATTTCCCCGATCGGCGGTATATTGCAGCAAGCTTGAGCGCGCATCACAAATGGCTGATCGATGATCGTTGGATTATTCAGCCGATGGTATTGACAGACTGGCGACTTGGCTTTTCTAATAACGGCAATCCTGATGAAAGAATTATTTCTTCCAGTTCAGGCTTTGATCTGCAATTTAGACTGTATGCAGGTTATCGTTTTGGTGGTAAGGAAAAGTAATAAAATGCACCCATCATGACAATCGACAAAGAACAACTCATCGCACAGATACGATCTGCCTTTTCAGACACTTCTTTCCCCAAGAATTATTTCGGCATCTACAGCGCAGAAGCAGATGATGACTATCGTAGCCCAACGGTAGCAGAAGCACAAAAAGACATTCGACTCAGATGGCAAGATGTGACCATACAAGATATGAAAAGCTGTCCATCTGCTTTAGCACACTTAAATCCAGACGGATTTCACTATTATTTGGCTGCTTATACCAAATTCAATAATGAAGTACGTAAATAGAAACTAGATCATTTTGAGGCTAATTGAAGCCTGTCCCGCTTGCGGGGGCGAAAAGCACAGTCCTAGCCGTAGCTAAGGCGAGCATTTTCAACGAAGAGTAGCTTCAAAAGAATCGGTTTATGTACGTAATTTGTTTTTGAAATTGGTATTATATGATTTTGTCTCTACAGCATGAGGATGACCCGGCGCACAATGGTTCTATGGCCATGGAGTCAACGGAATATGCTTTCTTTCCTACAAAGGATGAGCAATTGCTAGAGTATAAAGAAGCAAGACACAGCCAATTCAATGAGGAACAGATCAAAGCAAGCATCGCCTACTTGTCTTATCAGTTTCAGCGGTATGGTTGGCGGGAAACTAAAAAAGCAGTCACCTATTGGGAAGAGCGACTGGAACAACTAGAAGGCTAGAAATCACTTTTTCATCAATTTTCTTGATGGCTGCATCATTTGCTAAAAATGACTTGTCGCCTCATTTGGATGGGCTCGTAGGCAAAAGAAAAAGACTTTCGAGATACACATTCTATCTCAAAAGTCTTTTATATATCTTGGAAATCGTACAAGCTACTCTACTGATGCCTGTTTCTTTACTTCTTCCTTATCTCTATTTTCACGCTCTTGCTCTCGTGCTTCCTTTTCTGCGAGTCGTTTCGCGCGCGCTTCTGCTTCTGCTTTGTCGTAAGCACTGATGATGGCTTTCACGAGTCGGTGACGCACGACATCTTCTCCAGACAAGCGAGCCACAGTAATGCCATCTACGTCCTGCAATAAATCTATGGCACGCGGCAGACCAGAGCGTACATTGTACGGCAAATCTATTTGGGACAAATCACCTGTGACGATACATTTGGCAGTGGGTCCTAGACGCGTCAAAAACATCTTGATCTGCATACTGGTACAATTTTGTGCTTCATCTAAGATCACAAAAGCATTGTCCAGTGTCCGTCCACGCATAAATGCTAAAGGTGCGACTTCGATGGTTCTGTTTTGCATGAACTGCGCCAGTTTTTCTGCCGGAATCATGTCTTCCAGTGCATCATAGAGTGGACGCAGATACGGATCAACTTTTTCTTTCAAGTCGCCCGGTAGGAAACCCAAGTTTTCGCCAGCCTCTACTGCCGGACGCGTCAAAATAATCTTTTTGACCAGTCGATTGCGCAAAGCTCGTACCGCCAAAGCAACTGCTGTATACGTCTTTCCAGTACCTGCCGGTCCTATCGCAAAGACAATATCGCTATCTTCGGACGCTTCGATTAGCTTCTTCTGATTGCGTGTTTTGGCTTTGATGACGCGACCATTTGGACCGTGTACCAGTGTTTTGGCATTGCGCTCACTGATCTTGTACTCGAATGGATTGCCGCCACTGAGTAAGTCTTCGACCATTTGTTTGGGCAATTCGTTGTGGTTTTTGAGCAAACCGACCATGATTTCGATCTGTCGCTTTGCACGTTGGGTGTACTTTTTCTCTCCACTCAGTTTGATGGAGTTGCCTCTGGATGTAAAATTGACTTCGGGAAACGCCTTTTTCAACAAGGTGATGTTGACATTGTTATTGCCCAACAAGTCAGCCATATCTACATCTTCGATTTTTAAATTAATTTCGCTCAATAGACCTCCGTCGTTTGTTGATAAAAATGTGTGCCAAAATACAAGTAGCTATGTGATCTTATATTTTAACTATAATTAAATGCTGAATATATTGTTTGTTCAATGTTCGCTTTTCAATCTAAAATCCGACTTTCATTTTCATGAAGCAGCCATCTATTATCACATTGACTACAGATTATGGGCTGAGTGATTACTATGTCGCTACGCTGAAAGGTACGCTTTTGAGTGCTACACCTCCTGCCTCCATAGTGGACATTACCCATTTGATACCACCACACAATATCGTACAAGCAGCTTATATGCTCAAAAATACGTACAAAAGTTTCCCAAAGAAAAGTCTGCATATCGTCGATGTCAACATAGATCGACAGGAAAGAAGTTCCTTACTTTTGGTCAACCATCAAGAACACTATTTCTTATTGCCTGATAATGGTATTGTTTCTTTGCTCTTCGATGTACTGCCAACGGATATATTTCGCCTCACAAAAGCGAACAATGACTATAGTAGTTTCCTCAAATTGTGTGCCAAAGTTACCGAACTGCTTCCATCGCCTGAAGATTTGATAACAGTAGGAAAACCAACGAGAGACGCGCGCACACGCATCAGTTTACAGCCCGTCATCAATCCAAATCAGATACGAGCGGCTGTCATTCATATCGATCATTACGAAAATGTCATCATTAATGTTCATAAAATGCTGTTCGAGGAAGTAGGTGGTGGACGTGATTTTCAGTTGTTTTTTAGAAGACATGATCCTATCTGTCGCTTGAGCAAGAACTATACCGATGTAGAGGTAGGAGAGACATTGTGCCGCTTCAATTCGTCGGGCTATTTGGAACTAGCTGTTTGTATGGGCAAAGCGGCTAGCTTGCTGGGACTTCAGATAGATGATATGATACAGATTGATTTCCAGTATTGACCATCAATTTACTACTGCTCAGCATCCACGGGTTGCTTTTTTTCTAGTAGGTCTACTTGCTCTATTATTTCCTTAGCTTCTTCTTTTTCTTGCGTATCAGGTACAGGTCGATCCTGTTCTATTTTCGCTTCTTTTTTGTATTCCAATTCGATGTACATCGGAAAGTGGTCAGACCCAATATGTGACAAGCGTTCTATACTGACTAGGTAGAAATGATTGGAGTGAAAAATGTGGTCAAGTGGCCAGCGCAGTATTTTGTAGTCAGCATGGAAAGTGTTGAACGTGCCTCGACCGACTCTGGGATCGAGCAATCCACTCATCTTTTGGAACAATCGGGTCGTTCGTGACCATGCTACATCATTCAAGTCCCCGAATACCACAGTTGGTTGTTTGCCGTCGATATGATGTTTGGCAACTTGTAGTAATTCCGCGTCACGCTCATCAGAAAAAGTACCATACTCAGGGGTAGGCGGCTCAGGGTGTAGGCAATACAGATGAATCCATTGCCCTGAAGGTATTTTGGCTTTGGCGAAAATAGAAGGGACATCCTCGCGGACGATATGATGAACCGCAGCGTCTTGAAGTTCTAATTTTGAGAGCAGTATCATGCCATACGTATTCTCCAATGGCTCCAAGACAGAGTACGGATACTGAGCGATGAGGTCTTCTAGGTCATCCACCCATCGCTGATTGGGTTCTAGCAACGCGATAATGTCGGGATTTTTTTCGTATATCAACTCTCGAAGAGCTAGTGTACTTTTATTGTCGATCAAAACATTACAAGCCAAAATACTAAAGGTAGAAACTTCACTTGGTGTATTGTTTGCTTCTACTCGTGTCGCTGCAAGTGGCGTATAAGGATAGATGATATAAATTTGGTAGAGAAAAGCGATAAAAAGTGATCCGGTCAGGAAGAATGTCCAATTCTCTTTGAACCGTAGCAAGAAAATGCAGCATACTATAGTCATGCCAGTGAGGACGGTCAGCTGTACATGTGGAAAATCAAACATCCTGATCGACCAATGCCCCCATTTGATGAAAGGCATCACTGTCGAAATGATACAAAAAATACCCAATCCTGCAGCTACGTAGTTCATCGACTATTCTTCTGAATCAGTTATTGTTAAATTGGTTAATGCTTCTCCAGCCGTCCCCTCATCTGACTCTTTTTGATGATTCAATACGATGTCAGGCACGATTTGATCAATCTCATACGTGTACATCTCTTTCAACTGTGCTCTCTTTTCCGGTGTCAGTCCATATTTCTTTTCCAAGTACTGATCTGTACCACCATATTCCTCATCAATGACTCGCCAGACCTCTTTGAGGTAGTCTTCTTTCACCAAAAATCCAGTCGCCAATACTTCTCGGTCGATGCCTACGAGTAGCCCTTTTCGGAAGTTGCTTCGGTTGTCGTTGTAGCGATAGTAGTTGGACATCAAATATTCTTGCATAATGACCTCTCTATCTACATCCAAAGCAGACAAAATCATCGCCGACATATATCCAGTGCGATCTTTACCTCCTGTACAGTGAAACACTAACGGTACTTCTTTTTCAAATAAATGGTCGAAAACAGGGGCAAAAGAAGAAGTCGCCGTCGCTGTAAATTCTTCCATAATACCGACGAAAAGGTCTTTGACTTCCGGCGCCGTGATGCCTTCGCGCACCTTTTGCTTCATTTCTAGATAGCGGGTGCCGCCTTCATTGCCACCGATGGGATATTTGTAGTAGTCTGCTCCTTGTGGGATGCGATCTGGATGTTTTTCTATTTCGACTTCATATCTAAAATCGGCGACCGTTTCTAGGCCTACTTTTTTCAAGAAACGAAGGTCTCTTTTGGACAAATCTGATAAGCGATTGGAGCGAAATATTTTGTTCCATTTGACGTAGCGTCCATCCTTGGTCGGGATGCCACCGAGGTCTCTAAAATTGGAAGCACCTTCCAGTGCCAAGCGACGCTCAGACAACAACACGGTATCTTTTTTGGAAACCAATGCAAAAAAAGTACGTGGCACGTCTTCCAGAGCCGGTAACATGAGCATCTCTCCGCTAGTTTTAGCAACAGGCTGCGTCCAGTCGATCTCTTTAGGTGTCACTCCTTGATAGACCGTCCACTCTTGTTTGGGATTCTGAAATTCGATGGTGTATTGCCCCTCTTTTATATTGTGCTTCAACAAAATCTCTTCTTCGTAGGTACGCGTCGGTTTTTTGATGCTTTCGCCCACACAGGCATTGAGCAACAAAAACAATAGTGTCACCACACCTACTCCTATCAAATACTTTATCATTTATTTTATGGTCTAAAATTATTCAAAATGACTTGAATACGTTTGTACAACTTTAGCTGTCATACGCTACTTCAAGTTGGTATCACTATATATAAAAGGTAAATGTTCGGTCAGATGTTTGACTTCGCAATCAAAATAGAGACGTTACCGCCTCTAAAATACCTCAATAGTCAGCCCTATCTCCACTGTTCACCATCCGCTCCTTTCCATCGCCATCGCACACCTCCATACCCGAATGCTGAAAACATGGGCTTCGTACCAGAGACCGCTAAATGTTTTTGAAGGCTTATTTCTGTCCCCAACACGACAGAGAAACTTTGCCCAAAATGAATAGGTACGCTTGCTCTCATAAACCACCCCATCGAGCTAATGATGCGCGGGTCTTTGAATTTGCCAAAGACGCTATTTTGGATGGACAAGGCGATTTCGTCGGTTGTATTTTCAACATTGCGGAGGAGACCACCTTCTAGCAAGCTATCTATTTGCTCGCTGATAAATAACAAACTCCCCAACTCCACAACGGGCGAAGGATCTGCTGTCCATCGCAGTCCGGTCGTCACTTCTGCATCTATGTAACCATTTTCACCGAACTCATAAAGCGGCGCATCTCCAAAGATGAGCTTTTTAGCGTGAAGATAGATTTCTAGGTCGTAACGATTGGAGAAGAAAGGTTGTACTTGCTGTGACTCTGCTAGAGCGATGTCCGCCAAATGCTGCGATAAGGCTTCTGCATCTCCACTGAGGGCAAGTCGTACAGAGCGCAATTGATTGCCTAGCTGTTTGGAAGCCAATGGCTCACTCAAGCGTGGTTCAGAAATCATAAAACTACCACCGACGACAGAGAATCGACCATAAAAACGAGTGGCGCGATTCGAGCGGCTGAGGCGTTTACTAACTTCTTGTTCTATGTCTATTCGTAGTCCGGGGAACAAATCTTTCACCCAGCGAGGCGCATTCAAGTCTAGCTCGGCAAAGGCAGCATCGACATCTGCATCGCTGATTTCTAGTTCATCGAAACCGACGAGTTCGCTCAGTTCGCCCTGAAAAGTGGTGTAGGTGCGACCGAAGGTGTATTCTGCTCCAGCTTCCCATAGTTGGGCATGGAGTGTATGAGTAAACACAAGAAAGCCAAGTAGTACATAGTATTTTGAAACACACAGACACATAGGTCACATAGTTTTTGTTTTGAGCCAGCCGAACAAGTTCGGCGGCTACGATTACCGAATCAGACTCACACTACCCGAATACGTTTTCTTTTCCTCATTTCCGAAGCGGACAATCGCTCGATAGATATAGACACCGACGGGTGCTTCTTGTCCTTCCGTTTGTCCATTCCAGCCTAAATCGGCTTCATTGATCTCAAAATCATCACGCGAAAAGACTAAGCTACCCCAACGATCATAGATGCGCAGTCGCTCGATAAATTCACCTGAATTGCCATCGCTCCATAGCGTAAAAAAGTCGTTTTCGCCATCCTCATTGGGAGAAAAAGCATTAGGGATAAAAATATCGCCGAGCACCACACTCAACGCCACACCATCCGAAGCGCGACAACCCCGATCATCTTCCACGATAAGGCGAATGTCTGTATTTTTGGTCGCTACGAAAGCAGTTGTATTCGTGCCGCTATCAATGCTGCGTGGCAGCCATTGAAAAGTCTGCACATTGCCGCGTATACGGGCGCGTAAGTTGATGGACGTATTGGGACGGACGGTGATGGGATCGCTCATGATTTGTACATTCAGTGGGGCAGAACGCTTGATGTCGATTTGTAGGCTATCCGTACAACCTAAATCGTCGAGCACTAAAATGTCATAGGTCGCAGGCGAAAGATTTTTGAATAAAGGTGATAGACTGAAGTTCTCACCTCCGTCGATGGAGTAGATCATCGGTACATCTGAGTCGGCAGGAATAAACTCAATTTCTCCGGTTGGATCATTGGGACAAATGGGTGGACGGACATCGACTCGAAAGCGACCTGTATCTGATCGCTCGAATAGAATAGGCAAAACGGCAGCACAATTCTCCTCTGTTTCGACGGTAACATTGACGATGCCATTTTCTGCTCGACTCAGTTGGCGAGTGCTGTCTCCTGTTGCCCAAACATAGCTATATGTCTCAGGCGATAAGATAGCCGTCAGACTATCACAACTTTCGATATAATCGATGGTGACATCCGGCGGCAAACTTCCCGCTATCGGAATGTCTGTTTCTATTTTACAGCCAAAACTGTCCATCGCCAGCACCTGATAGGTCCCAAAATCGTCAACTTGGATGTCTTCGATACGCGCATCGACTACAATTTGTCCCAAAGGATCGAGCCAAGTCAAGCTAGAAAAGGATGTTCGATTGATAAGGTTGAGTTGAAGCGTATCTCCGATGCAAATGTTGGGTAGTAGAAACTCAGGGGTAGGCGGCACGATGGTTGTCAACTGAAAAGTATCGGTTTCTTCGCACCCCTCTTCATTGAAAGCATGAAGAATGTAAGCACCATTACTTTCTTCTCGAACGACTGGAAAAACAAGCACTGAGTCATTGATCGTTGTGCCGTCAGGCGTCTCCCAAAAATGATCTTGCCCTCCACTCCCGGCGATGAAAAAAGATTCGCCTACACAGATGTTTTGTCCTTCCTCTAGGGTCAGAAAATTGGGATTGTCGACGGCAATGGGACGTGTCAACGTGCAGCAGTCAGTGATGATATTTAATTCAAAAATATCACTACCATTGGTCAGGGATAGTTGTATGGATTTGCCTTCGCCTACTTCCATTCCGCTTTCATTAGTCCAAATCAATTGAGCATTTTCAGGCAAGCAAGCATCTGAAATTTGAGCGTCTAGTTGCAGTTGATTTTCACTACAATTGATGACAGAAGACAGTGTAAGCGGACATTGCTCGACGACTTCAGGACAGACAATTTGGGTTGAAAATTCGGTACTTTGACTTGTTGGATTGTTGAAGACATCATAACGCACTTCCATCCCAATCGCACACAGCGGCAACGTCCCACTCAGTCGCCCGGCACCAGAAAGCGTTTGTAGATTATTGCGTAAAGAAAATTCGGGCTGACCAAATCCTTCCAGCCATAAATCGATTTCTTCCACTGCTCGGATGCTTTCTACATAAACAGAATCGTCCAGCACCAGCGCGAATCCATCGACACAGTTTTGACCAGAATCTACGCAATTGCCAAAAGCAATGCCTGACAAGCGTTTGCGCGTACTATCTGGCAAGATCGCAAAGACTTCTGCTTGATCGACTTGTTGTCCCCCAAAAGCATTGATGTCAATATAGTAGGCATGAATAGCAGGCTCGGCTGTCTCAAAGAAAGTCGTATAGAAGAAAGTGTCGCGATCAGACGTCGCATCATCTTGTGGGTCGATATACGGTATGCCGCAATCACTTAAAGTTTGTGCCGATAGGAAAGTCAAGCAACAGCAATAGAGCATGGTGGCTACCAGTCGTTTCCTCATAGAATTATTGCGTTTGCTAGAGGAAAACGGTGAGAGTGTAGGAGATAGTATAAATGGTGAAATCCGAGGTGTTTTTACCTGAAAAGGGTAGTTACAGATAAATGTAAAATGTAAAACGCTAAACATGAACTGTAAAATCAAGATACCCCACTTTTACATTTTGCGGTTTTATGAATGATTATAAGTCACTATGATTCACCCTAAAAATTTCAAATTCCGCTTCAACCCCTCAAACTTCGTCCGCTTTACCGCCGACTTCCGAAACACTTCTTGAAAGACCTCTTTGGTGAGTTCTTGCCATTCTTCTTTTTCCATGGTTAGTAGATCGGGATGAGGCTCAAAAGCAGGCTCGTTGTGAGGCGTCGAAAAGCGATTCCAGGGGCAGACTTCTTGACAAATATCACAGCCAAACATCCAGTTATCCATTTTTCCGGCAAACTCATCAGGTATTGCGTCCCGCAGCTCAATCGTAAGGTAAGAAATACATTTGCTCGCATCCAAAATGTACCCTTCAGGCGCGATGGCATCTGTCGGGCAAGCATCAATGCAGCGTCGGCAAGTGCCACAATAGTCTCGCATGGGGTCGTCCGTTTGCAGCGCTACATCCAAAATGAGCGTTGCGATGAAGTAGTACGAGCCCGCTTTCGGATGAATCAATAAAGTATTTTTACCCAACCATCCATTGCCTGCTCTTGCTGCCCATTGTCGTTCTAGCACTGGCGCAGAATCCACAAAACAACGTCCATTGATCTCGCCGATCTCTTCTTGTAATCTCCCCAGCAAGTCGCGTATTTTTCCCTTCAAAACATAATGATAATCTTTGCCGTAGGCATAGCGCGCTAGTTTTGGGGCATTAGGATCGTTTTGTTCTTCTTCTGGGAAATAGTTATAGAGTAGCGTGATGACAGACTTTGCTCCATCGACTAATTGGGTGGGATCGACGCGCTTTTCAAAGTGATTTTCCATCCACTTCATCTTGCCGTGATAGCCACGATTGAGCCATGCTTCTAACTGCTGCGCTTCTTCGTCCAGTCGCTCTGCTTTGGCGATACCGACGAAAGCGAAGCCTAGGTCGTGAGCGTGTTGCTTGAGAAAATGAGCATATTTGAAGGCAGAAGTTGTCATGAAATGAAAGCGAATACGTTTTTTATACAATTTGGCACGAACAAAAAGAACGTCTATAATTGAATGCCTCTCGAAGCTCTCTTTGCTCTCTCAACTCTCCTTGCTCTGTCACAATTCTTTCCTCAACCTCGCCACCGGGATATTCAATTGTTCCCGATACTTCGCCACCGTCCGTCTAGCAATCGAGTATCCTTTTTCTTTGAGCAATTTAGTCAATTTATCATCAGAAAGCGGTTTGCGCTTGTTTTCAGCAGCGACGATATCTTCCAGTTCGCGCTTGATTTCTATGGTCGATACTTCTTCTCCGCTATTGGTTTGCATCCCTTCTGAGAAGAAAGCACGTAAGTTTTTGACGCCGAACTCCGTCTGCACATATTTACTATTGACGACGCGCGATACCGTAGAAATATCCAAGTCGATGATTTCTGCAATATCCTTCAAAATCATGGGGCGTAGCTTTCGATCATCACCATTTAGAAAATAATCTTTCTGATAGTTGAGGATGGTCAGCATGACTTTATACATAGTCTGATAGCGTTGGCGAATGGCATCGATGAACCATTTGGCATCATCTATCTTACGCTTTACGAACTGCATGGTCTCTTGTCGCTGTTTGCCAGCTCGACTTTGCTGAGACAGCATTTGCTTGTAGGTCTGACTGACTTTGAGGTCGGGTACATTTCTGTTATTGAGCGATAGATGAAGTTCGCCATCTTCATTTTTAACGATAAAATCAGGCGTGACGTATTGCTGTGCTTTGCTGCTGCCACTCGAAAATCCACTGGCGGGTTTGGGATTCAAATGAATGATTTCGTCGATGGCAGCTTTGAGTTCTGCTTCGGTAATGTCGAGTTCCTCTTGCAGCTTTTTGTAGTGTTTTTTAGAAAACTCATCGAAGTACCTTCGGATCATTTCTTCCGCCAAAGCAATGGCTTCTACATGGTCGAATTGTGTCAGTCGCTCTGACTCCATTTTGTACCGTAATTGCAGCAATAAGCATTCTCTCAAGTTGCGGGCGGCAATGCCGGGCGGATCAAATTGCTGAATTTGTTTGAGGATGGTTTTGATCTGCTTTTCATCGACAAAGATATTTTGCGCGAACATCAAATCATCCCGAATTGAGACAATTTCACGCCTCAGATAGCCATCATTATCTATGCTACCAATGATTTGATAAGCGATTGCTTCCTTCTCTTCATCTTTCAAATTGAGCAAGTGTAGCTGATCTTCTAGATGATCTTGCAATGAGCTTTCTGCGGCTATGGGGATACTTCGATCTTCTTCTGGCGCACCTCTATCTACACGCAATTTGTAGCTATAAGGATCATCATCTATGTAGTCTTGAATATACTCTTCCAGCTCGTAGTCTTGGCTGTCGTTGTCGCCCTCCGAGGGCTCAAAATCGGTATCTTCAGGTTTGACGTTAGCTTCCTCTAATGCCGGATTATTTTCCAGCTCTTCTTTGATGCGCTGCTCTAGGTTGGCAGTCGGCACTTGCAGCAATTTCATCAACTGAATTTGCTGTGGCGATAGTTTTTGCTGTAATTTTTGACTTAAATTCTGCCCAAGCATGCGCGTTCTCTATTCTATTCGTTTCTGCTCGTTTAATACAAGTGGCAAGATAGGTTTGTTGTGTTAATTATGTGTGGTGTAGAATGAATAAAATTTCTTTTCGACCAAGGCAGATTAAGAATATATGCGATCAACAAATACTGCTTATATTTAAGGACGTTCACTCATTTTTCGCTTTTGATCCAAGTATTTGAAGTGTCCATTATCCTGTTTAGTCCGAATCACTAAAGGCATAGGGAACTCCCCTAGCCGCGCTCGTGCTACTTCCATCGCGTTCATCATTTCTCCCAATTTTTCGGGCTGTTTTTTCGCCAAATTATCCGATTCTGTTGGGTCTGCTCGCAAGTTGAATAGCAGCATATCGTGAGGCGCGACGGTTTTCATTCCTCGCGACCCTTTGTGACCATCATAAGGCAGTTTGATCTTCCAATCGCCCAGCCGATAGCCTTGCAAACTGTATTTGCTGTCCATATTGAAAAAGAAAACTTCCTCACTTTTTTGCTCTGCTTTTCCCATGAGGACTTGACTCAAATCTTCGCCATCATAGTCTCTATCTTGAAGTAAATCAATATCCGCAAAAGCAGCAATCGTCGGTACCCAATCGGTCATCACAGCGGCTTTGTCATATACTTTTCCCGCTGGTAATTTCCCTTTCCACATCGCTAAAGTCGGGACGCGCATGCCACCATCAAAGGTGAATTGTTTACCTTCACGCAACTGCCCCGAAGAGCCACCATGATCTTCCATAACCAGCCAAGGTCCATTATCACTAGAGAAAATAATGAGCGTATTTTCTAAAATATCATACGCTTCCAATTGCTTCAAAATCTGTCCAGTGCTCCAATCCATCTCTTGAATCACATCGCCATACAGACCTCTTTCGGAAGTGCCTTGAAATTCAGGAGAAGCGTAAATAGGGACATGCGGCATGGAGTGAGCAAGGTATAAA
This sequence comes from Bacteroidota bacterium, assembly GCA_038749535.1. Classification (GTDB taxonomy): domain Bacteria; phylum Bacteroidota; class Bacteroidia; order Chitinophagales; family Saprospiraceae; genus JAAUTG01. Next base: position 30,757 of record JBCDHX010000038.1, on the reverse strand, counting down.
AAGAAAGGCTTTTCATGCTGCTGTTCGATGAAGTTGAGTGCTTCTCGTGTGTACGTTTTAGTGGTATAACGTTGGTCGATATAAAAGCTATCGACTTGATTGTTTTTCATGTAAACGACACTTTCCATATCGTTGCTGTACGGAATACCATAGTAGTAATCGAAGCCTCGCTGATTCGGCAAAAACTGATAATGATGCCCCAAATGCCATTTACCGACATGAGCAGTAGCGTAACCTTTTTGCTTCAATAAATCGGCTAGTGTCACTTCGTCTGTTGGCATTCCGGTAAAGCTCTCTGGAAAGAAAACCGAGTGAATGCCCATTCGCTGTGGTAGTCTTCCGGTCAGTAAAGCCGCTCTCGACGGACTACAAACTGGAGAAGCCGAGTAGAAATCGGTGAATTTGATTCCTTCTTGAGCTAGTTGGTCAATATTGGGCGTAGCGATGTCGGTTGCGCCGAAGGAAGACAAATCGCCATAGCCGAGATCGTCGGCGTAGATGATGATAATGTTTGGGGATTGGGCGAAGGAGAGTTGGAGAAAGAAGCTAAGCAGAAGAAGTAAGTGATATTTCATTGTTGTTTTGATTTGATGTCATGATACAAGACACTTCAAAAATACCTTGCATCCTTGCATCTGGATAACGCCAATATACAAATATCCTTTTGCTAAAACGCCGTCAGCGCCCGTTCCAACATTTCATCCACACCATTTACTAATGTCAACGAATCATTGTTGACGAACATATCAGGGGAAACGCCTGCTTCAATTGATGCATCAAAATTGATGTCCAACAATTTACTAGAAGAGACAGTCAGCAGCCAGCCATTTGACAACTCTTGTGTCTGATTGCCACCACCACCGCCGCCTGTGACTTGACCGACCAAAGTAACATTGGGCAAATCTTTCAGTTGCGACGCTAAATAGGTACACGCGCTATAAGATCTTCGATTGGTCAATAGCACAAGAGGCACATCAAAATAAGGCTGTTTGGGCGAAGCGATAACGGATAAAGGTTCGGACACATCGTCGTGTGCTTTACCAGTTTTTTCGACCATATAACCTACCACAGTTGGTTCATCTATAAAGTAGCCGACTATTTCTACTGCATCTTGTCCAGCGCCGCCAGTGTTATCTCGAATGTCAAAAATGATACCTTCGACACCTGCTGTTTTCAACAAAGGCATAATCTGATCTATATTACTTACCTGTTTGAAGCTCCTGAAATGAATGTAGCCAATACGATTATCTAAGATGCCATAAGTGTAATTTCCTAACTGCTCAAAATCACCCTTTAAGTAGTTGTCCTGCACTACAGATAGATCAAAATGAATATCGTAACCAGCTCGATAATTGTAGTTCACTCGATTGGTGGTAAAAGTGGACAGGACATTATGTCCATCGCGTAAGCTATTGAGCATATTGATACAAGCTGTTTCTAGCTCTGCTTCGCTGGTGTTTTCGTTAATTGGGTCGACAATTTCTGCTTTTATTTGATTCCAGTCGACTTGCTTTTCTTCAAAGTAGATGTAATTTTCGTCGACGTATGTCCAAAATTCGTTAGCAAGTACTGCTTTATTGGAGGTGAGGATATTCTCTGTTTCACAACTGAAAAATAACGCGAGTAGGAGGAAATAGTATAATCGCTTCATGAGAATTATAGATTGAAAATGCCAGATAATTGAAGTCCGTTTCTAAGTTGTTGAATGTCTTTTTCTTCATTATAATTCAGATAATCAAGCACATAAGACAAGCCGATTTGATGCTGCTTTTCAGTGATGTGCATACTCAAGCCTGCCTCAAATAATATTTGCTGAAAACGGTCTAAGGTGCTCATTTTTCCACTTGTCAGCAAGTGGCGTGTCATTTCTTTACGCTGAAAGTCAAAAGTGCCATCTTCCAAATAGTTATCAGGGTAAGGCAATCCGTAAGCAGGTCGAATCACATAAGCGACCAATGGAAAACGCAGTCTAGCTTGCGCACTGAACTTGTTGTCTTTAGAAAGTGCTTGACGCCAACTGCCCGAAAAACCCATCGAACTCCACATGGTGTAAGAAATAGTGTTATTGCCTTCCCAATTTCTCAATGGAAAATGAAGCAATGAGCCGATGTCTACATAACCACCCAACAAAAGCCCGCCTCTCTTTCGCTCATACGTGTAGCTCATGTTAGGACGAAGATGCTGAAAGGTCATGAATCGCGTCCCGATCACATTCAGGTTTTTCCCAAGACGTAGCTCTATCGCTTGCCTTTTATCTTGCTTTTCCCAAAAATATTGCAATGCTAGATTGAAGGCAGGCTGCGTATACTTTCTGTAAGTCATGCGCTCTTCCTGCGTCGTTTCTGTGTTTTGGATATAAGCAATTAGGAAACCGTTGCTAGAGGAATCTGCTGATTGTGCTTGCGCTTTTGTGAAGCATAGAAAAAGTAAACCCAACGCCAAGAGATGGCTGTATCGCTTAGGAGACATGGTGTAATGTATTTTGTTTGTTGTTCCCAAATGTATCAATTATTAGACTGTAGATCAAGTAAGGGACATGGAAAGATGATGAACGATAGTCCCAATTTATATATGGGACAACAGAAAAATTTACTTTTTTCATTCGCTGGTGTAACCATTTCTGAAAAGTCGGATAATCATAGCAAACACAGGAAATACTATTAACGACAACAATGACAGACGAACAACTCATGCAAGCCGTACAGCAAGGAAAGCAGAAGGCGTTGGGGACGCTTTTCGAGCGGTATCAGCAGTGCCTGTTCAGCTACTTTATGCGCATGACTTGGGATCGCCCATTGAGTGAAGATTTGACGCAAGAAACCTTTGAGCGCATTTGGAAGTATCGCTCTAGTTTTCAAGCTAGTCGTGTTTTTAAAGCCTGGTTGTATCAAATCGCCCGAAATGTCTGTGTCAAGCATTTGAACCGCTCCAAACGGATGCCGATGCAAACATTGGACACTTGGCAAAATTACGGAACGGAGAAAACGATACAAGATAATTGGCAGGATACGGAGCAAGTACAGCAACTCAATCAAGCACTCAGTCGACTTTCTCATGACCATCGAGAAGTGCTACTACTGACCCGCTACACAGGCATGAAGTATGCAGAAGCCGCAGAAGCATTGGGCTGCTCGGTGAGTGCAGTGAAAGTGCGTGTCTTTCGAGCGACAGAGCAATTGAGGAAGCAGTTTTTTAAATTGGAAAACCGGTGATTTCGTAGCCACCAAACTTGTTTGGTAGGCTCAAAACGAGAAAAATGAAGGTGAAATTAAGAATGAAATGGAAGAAATTTTAATTAACTATATTGACCAAACCCTATCGGCAGAAGAGCGCGCGAAGGTAGAAGTCATGCTAAAAACGCAACCCGGTTTGCGCCAAAAGCTGGCAGAGATGCAACAGCTCAATGCACTCATGCAGCAGGAAAAGATGCTAGAGCCGAGCACAGCATCTAAGGACAGATTTGAAGTTTGGCTGGCGGAAGAAAAATCACCCAATTTGACAGTACGCTTCCGCAATTGGAACAAACAGTGGGCAATAGCGGCGAGTATTTTGCTGATCTTGAGTTTGGCGTTCCTCATCAACAATCAACGTCAAATGAGTACCATGCAGCAAGAATTGATGGCGCAGCGACAGATGATGTTTGACTTGCTGACACAAGAGTCGGTCAGTGGTCGGGTGCAAGCTGTTCGGTTGGCGATGGATGCCCCTCAAGCTGATGAAGCACTTTTGTCAACACTCGAAAAAGTGCTGCAGACAGATAAAAATGCAACAGTGCAGCTGACGGCTATAGATGCCTTACAGCAATTTTCCAATCAGCCAGAAGTCCAACAAATACTTCTCAACGCTTTACAAAATGAAGAACATAAAGCAGTCGTCAAAATTGCTTTGATTCATACATTGATTGACTTCAAAAACCAACCAGTCGTCGACGAACTACAAAAATTAATTAATCATCCGATGTCAGCGCAAGCCGTGAAGGATGAGGCACATTTTGCCTTGATCCAGCTCGGCGAGCCGCTTTGATAGATAGGTCATAGATCATGAATTTATGGATCATGAGTTATGAATTGTAACATTTTTCAACTTAAAAAACAATTAACTATGTATAAGCAAATCTTATTCTCCATTGCACTTTTACTGGTCAGTATACATTTGGCTGCACAGACTTTTGAAATCAACAAAAGCAGTGGAAAAATCCATGTCGAAGGACTCAACGATCTCAAAATTGAAGGTTATGACGGCAACAAGATCGTTATCACTTCTAAATCATATAGTCATAGCGACAACGAGCGCGCCAAAGGACTCAGCGCTATCAATGCCAAAGGAATAAAAGACAATACCGGAATCGGACTTGTAGTACAAGAAGAAGATAATGAAATCCGAATCATGAGTGTCAAAAAATACTCGGATGATTATGAGATGAAAGTGCCGAAAGGGATGGCGATAGCCTTCGAGAATGGCAGTAATAGAATGGATAAGTTGCATATCGAAAAAATACAAGGTGAAGTGGAAGTAGAGCTACAATTCGGCTCTGTAGAACTAGAAAACGTAAGTGGTCCATTATCTATCAGTACTGTACATGGACACATCGAAGCAACCTTCAATCAACTCAGCAGCAAAGGACCAAGCACCTTATACTCTGTACATGGACTCGTCGATGTGACATTGCCTGCCGGCGCGAAACTAGACATTCATTTATCTTCCAATTTTGGCGATATGTTTACAGATTTTGATGTCAAAGTGCCTGCTGAATCCAGTCTCTCTAGCAAAAGAGTAACAGGAACGATCAATGGCGGTGGTACAGAACTCCGCATCAATTCCAATCACAATAACATTTATCTCCGAAAAGGCTAACATCAACTGACTGGGTAGGTGTTCCGGACCTGCTAAGTCTTCCTGTTTTCCATCATCTTTAAACGATTGAACAATGAAATCATCCATCTTTTCTATCCTTCTTCTTTGCTCTGTCTCTTCTATTTTCGCCCAGCGCACCTTCACCGAAACTTGGCCAGCGAATGGTATCAACAACATCAAAATCACGACCGAATTTGCCAGTATGGAAGTTGAAACTTGGGACAAAAATGAGATTCAAATAGAAGGCTACATTAGTATCTACAACGACGAAGCCAATGACGCTTTTGAGTGGACCGTCGATCAAAAAGGCAGCACATTCTACTTCGAGTCGGAAACCAATTTCCCAAAGTGGAACAAAAACGCCAAATGGGATAACTGCAATCAAACCTCTGACATCCGCTTAAAGATCAAAGTACCCAAGAATCGAAAACTCATCACGCGTGCTACTTATGGTGGAGTTACGGTAGCCGGTTTGGAACATACTGCTGATATCAAAAGTACTTACGGTGGCGTCGATGTGCAACTAAGTCGGCTACCTAAAGAAGAACTACGTATTGAGTCGACTTATGGTCATGTAGACATAGCTGTCGCTGCTTCTGCCCGAGCTAGTTTGACGCTCAAAACACCTTTTGGAGAGACGTTGACCGATCTACCATTGGAAATCAAAGGCTCAAAACAGCATACCGTAGGTAGTACTTTACAAGCAGAATTGAATGGCGGCGGCATACCAATTTATGCAGAAGCTGGGTATAATAAGATTTATTTGCGGAAGCTATAAGCGTTATGAAAAACAGCCTTGTTGAAGAAACACAAATCTTTCAAAAAGCAGATTGAAGTCGGCATCAATCTGCTTTTGTAATTAAATCTTCCAGTCTCAAATTAATAAGATATCAAATCAGTTTTTCGTAATCGCAGAATTTCGTTTTTGCTTTGAATACTCGGCAATTATTTGAAGATACAAAGTAAGAGAAGGCTAAGAAGGGCGAATAGGTAATATCCGAACTCTAGAATGATAGAGGTCAATAGTCAGCAGGCAACCTGTTTCTAAGTTTGGTGTATATTTTTTAATGGTTTGACAAACCAATTCGCCCATAGCCTCAGGCGATACATCTTTTGTTCGTAATTGAATTACACTTGGCGCATCTGCATTGGTCGCAGCTAGAATAGTTCCAAAGTCCAGATCGTGGGTGAATACGATGTAGTTTTCGCGTTTTGCATACGCCATGATTTCATGGTCGGGCGCGTTGGCTGCCCCAATTGTGCTCCAGTGAGTGCTTTCTATTTGATGATCAGCTAAAAAAGTCACCCAACTTGGACTCAAGTTCATGTCAATGAGTAGTACTTTCATAGATTAAACAGCAACAGGTATATTTACTTCCTCCGCACGCCAAGCTGCATACAAAAGAGCTTGCCTAATATCTTCCAATTCCAAATAGGGATAAGCATTCAATATTTTTTCTTCACTATGTCCAGAGGCGACTAAACCGATAATCATAGATGCTGTAACACGCATTCCCCGAATACACGCTTTCCCACCCATAACAAGTGGATCAAATGTAATTCTATCTAAAGTTGCCATTGGATTATGGTTTAATTTATGATCTAAACATTGGAATCGTTTGACTAGTTTCGGTAGTCGGTTTAATTATATCCTTTCTGCTGTCTTATCTAATCTTGCTGAAACTAAATACCAGATTCAATATAAATAAAACTTGACCAACAAAGAACGCTAGAAAGAGAATGAAGATGACATTATTGACAATCTCCAGCATTGAGAAATGGTAATCTATAGGAAGCCTTAAAGGCGGAATAACCCATTGAAGAGCAAGAAGGACAAATAGAAAAACAGTCGTTAGTATATGAATCACTGTCATCCATGAAACCAACTTCCTTTTACGAACTAAAAAATAGATTGACCCCAATAAGCCCAAAACTATTGATAAGAAGATAGCGATATGAAAGGCGGAAATGACGAAGTAAGCGTCATGCATCTGAATATCAATGGCTGAGTTCATATTCAAATTCGAAAAGAAGAAGAGAATGAAAATCAAAGGAATGGTGAGCCAAAGAATTTGATAAGGCTTTTGTGCGATTACATTCATAAGCTGTTATTAGTCTGCTTTTGTACAAAAATAAGGAAATACGAACAAAGTTGTCAGTTCTTCCAAATCAAGAATGAAAGTTGATTTCAGCGCTACTGCTTTCATTTTGAATTTCATCAATTTCCCTATCTTCGCTACCTTTTCAAGACTCAGGTGCAAGGCATCCGCCTCAGGCGGATGCCTTGCACCTCCACAACACCACATGCGACTCAAACGCTTAGACATCAAGGGCTTCAAAAGTTTTGCGAACGATACGACGATTCACTTCAACGAAGACGTAGTGGGCGTAGTCGGTCCCAACGGGTCGGGCAAATCGAATATTGTCGATTCCATTCGGTGGGTGTTGGGAGAGCAAAAGAGCAAAGAATTGCGCTTGGATCAAATGTCGAGCGTCATATTTAATGGCACCAAAAGCAAACGTCAAAGCGGTCTCGCACAAGTGACCTTGACCTTTGAAAACACCAAAAATATCCTCCCGACGGAGTACAACACCGTTTCCATTTCGCGGCTCTTGTATCGCAGTGGCGAAAGTGAATATCGACTGAACAATGTGACCTGTCGGCTGAAAGATATTACGTCGCTGTTCTTGGATACTGGCATCGGTTCCAACTCTTACGCCATCATCGCGCTGGGCATGGTCGATGATATTTTGGCGGACAAAGAAAATGCGCGACGCAAGATGTTCGAGCAGGCGGCTGGCATTTCCAAATACAAAATACGGAAGCGCGAAACGCTTAATAAGCTCAAAAACACGACCGCCGATTTGGAGCGGGTCGAAGATTTATTGTTTGAAATTTCGTCTCAGCTTTCGACCCTCGAAAAGCAAGCCAAACGCACGCGCCGCTATTTTGAACTCAAAGCCCAATACAAAGAACTCAACATCCAACTCGCCCAACTCAAAATGCAAACACTCAAAGCGCAGCATCACGCGCTGAAAGAGCAGTTGGAAAAAGACACCGATCAATACAGCAAAGGCGAGGTCGAACTACGCCAACTCGACAGCCAACTCGAAGCCGAAAAGAAGGTCAATCTCGACGGCGAAAAGCAACTCTCCGAACGCCAACGCGAACTCAATGCCTTTGTCGGACGCATCCGAGGCATGGAGAACGACAAAAAAATGGCGCAACAAAAAATTCAATACTTAGCGCAAAATCAGCAACAACTCGCTCAACAAATCGAGCAAGCAACCGCGAAATTGACGGCGCTAGAAGAAACCATCGACCGCCATCAAACGACACTCTTGCAAGAGCAACGCACCGAAGCCGAGCTAGAGGAACTATTAGACCAAAAAGAACAAGCGCGACAGCAAATACAGACACGCCATCGCAATTTGCGCGACAACAGAGACAGCGTGTTACAGCAACAGCAAAAAGCAGAGCAATCCGTTTTTGAGTTGGAAAAGCAGCAAGCGATCAACAACAACCAAGTTCAAAGCCTGACCAACGAAATCGAACGCCACCAACTCGAAAAAGAGCAGCGTCGTGGACAAATCGGGCAGTTGGAACTGGAATTGACTTCCATCAGCGAAGAAGAAACCCAACAACAAGCGCAACTTCAAGCCCTAGAAACTGCAAAAGCTCAACGCCAGCGCCAAATCGAACAACTCTCCCAACGCCTCGAACAACTTCGCAGCGAGCAAAGCAAAATCAATCGAAAACTCGACGCCAAACGCAATGAATTCCAATTGACCAAAAGCATGATCGACAATTTTGAGGGCTTTCCAGAGTCGATTCGCTTTTTTAGCAATACCAAAAATTGGTCGGCGGCTGCGCCCTTGCTCTCCGATCTGATTTATGTGCAAGAAGACTATCGCGTGCCGATTGAAAACTACCTGGAGTCGGTGCTCAATCATTATGTCGTGGCGACCAAAGAGGAGGCGTTGAGCGCGATTCGCCTACTGAGCAATGCGCAAAAAGGAAAAGCCAATTTCTTCATTTTGGAGGCATTTGATAACTACACGCCACCTTTGACGGCGGTTTTCGATGCGCAAGCTGCCATCAATCTCGTCGAAGTCGATCCGAAATATTACAACCTGTGCAGCCATTTGCTGGAGCGCGTCGTGGTCGTCGATAAAGAGGAAGAAGTGGAAGCCTTGCAAGGCGATTGGACGGTGCTGACGCAAAGCGGTCGATTGTCGAAGCAGGCGTATAGTTGGTCGGGCGGCTCGGTCGGGCTGTTTGAGGGAAAGAAAATTGGGCGAAAAAAGAACCTTGAAGTCCTCGAAAAAGCCATCGAAAAGCTGGAAGCTCAAGCCGATGAGCAAAACTCGGAGGCTTTGGCATTGCGCAATCAATTGAATCATCTGCAAAGCGAGCAGCGCAAGGAAAACGAACTCGTCGAGACGCAACGCGCCATCAATCAATTGCTCCAAAAGCGAGCGGCGGTCGGTTCGCGCTTAGAGAATTTTCAGAGCTTCCTTACCGATGTCGAAAACAAAATCGAAGCCGCCAAAACACGCATCGACACCCTCAAAGAAGCCAACGAAACCCTCCAACAAACCTTAGCCGAAAAGCAAGAAGCCATCGGGCAAGTCCGCAACGAAATCGCGCAAGCCGACACCTCTTTTCAAGCCATCGCCGAAGCCCTCAGCGAAGCCAATGCCGCTTACAATGCGCAGCATATCGCCTTCATCCAACAACAGAATCGCGTGAACGGCTTGCAACAAGAACGCCAATTCAACCAACAGCAACAAGAAGAACTCCAACTCACCCTCCAGCGCAACGACCGCCAACAAAAAACACAACTCGAAGAGCAGCAAACCCTCGAAGACGACATCGTCAAATGGGAAGGCGAACTGCAAAAAGCCTATGAACAAAAACGCGAGAAAGCCAGCCACCTCAATGAGATGGAGCAATCCTATTTTCAGACTCGCGAACGCATCGACGCGCTAGATAAGCAATTGCGCCAACAGACCAAAGCACAGCAAGATTTACAAATCCAAATCAACCGACAAAAAGAGAAATTCAGCGACGTCAAATACCAAATCAGTTCCCTCGCCCAACGCCTTCGCATCGAATTTGAAGTGGACATCAACGCTCTCCTCAAAGAACAAACCGAACTGCCCGACATCGCACCCGACGACCTTCAAAACAAAGTCGATCGCCTCAAAAATCGCCTCGACAACTACGGCGAAATCAATCCGATGGCGGTGCAGACCTACGACACCATGAAGGAACGCCACGACAGCATCACGCAGCAGCGAGACGACATCGTGCAGGCGAAAGACGACCTGATGCAGACTATCCAAGAGATCGAAGATACCGCCACGGCTCAGTTTCTAGAAGCCTTCGAGCAGACGCGCCTCTACTTCATCGAAGCCTTCCGCAGCCTATTCACGGAAGACGATGTCTGCGACCTCATCCTCATCGAGCCAGACAAACCCCTCGAATCCAAGATTGAAATCGTCGCTAAGCCCAAAGGCAAACGTCCCCAAACCATCAGTCAGCTTTCGGGTGGCGAAAAGACCTTGACCGCCACGGCACTCCTCTTCGCCCTCTACCTCCTCAAGCCTGCGCCTTTCTGTATTTTCGATGAAGTGGACGCCCCGCTAGACGATGCCAATATCGAAAAGTTCAACAACATCATCCGTCGCTTCTCGAAGGACTCACAGTTCATCATCGTCACCCACAACAAGCTCACCATGGCTGCCGTCGATGTCATTTATGGTGTCTATAATCAAGGCGGTGTGTCGGGTGTCTCGAAGGTGGAGTTTGGGCATTTGGAACATGAGAATTATTGGGAGGCGGTGGGGGAAGGGTAGAAAATTTTATTGAGTTCCAGTCTCAAAATCCTAATATCTGAATATGTAATATATACTGATACGATAACATCCATAACCTATCTTATGAAAGCTAAGTTTGATAATAGAAAAGAACATATACTCGAATTAATTTCTAATGATCGTATTGAAGAAGTATTTTCTATTTTAGAGGTTTCTTTGCCAAAGCCAAAGATTAGTCAGCTTACATTGTTGCGTAGTAGATACTATTTTCTAAACGAAGAATTTCTAAACGGAACTATATCTGATGATTCGCGCACGTTGGAAAGAAATAAGATTATCAAAGCGATTATAGCATTATCTACCGACACACCTGCAAGCGATTCCAATATCCAACCTAAACAAACAAGAGGTTATATCTATATCTTCATATTGATTTCAGTTCTTGTTTTGATACTCATTTCTGCATTCTATATTTTTAGTCTTAAAAATGATGAGCAAGAATATAACGACTTAAATGATTCCTACAAAAACATATCAGATATTGAAGACTTGAAGAATGAATCAGAGGTAAATAGAGTATCATTTATGCCTGCAAATAGTTATGAATACGAATATTTCGTAGATTACGAATCTGAGATAGTAGGTGATTTTGATGGCGACGGAGTTAAAGAGAAAATGATTGTATTGCGAGATAGCCCTGATTACGATGAAGATGAATACATAAGTTATGGTGGTAATTGCATTATCCAAGTAGCTAATGCGAAATTTGATCTTTTCAAAATCAAAGATTGCCCACTCATTCATATTCAAAATGAAGGCGATCTTAATGATGATTTAGGTGATGAAGTAGCGATATTTTTCTCTCCCGAGATTGGACACTACGGGAACATTGAAATTTACACTTTTACGAATGATACTTGGAAGAGAATTGTTGCTTTTTCGACTTATTCAGGAAACTTTGTAAAAGATAGAATTATCAAAACAGAAGAAGGCTATTTTAAAATAATTGAAGATATGTATAACAAAAAAGGCAGAACAGAAAGGGTTGAACGAATTATAACATACTAAGATAAGTCCACTCGCGCCACATATGTGTTGTAATGCGGATTTACCTGCCCTGCTCGCGCCACATACCGTGTTGCTTTGCAACTTGTTGCTGGTGCGGATTTATAATCCGTCATCAACCTTCTTCCGATCTCCTGATCGGTGTCACTTGAAAAAGCCTGCTCGCGCCACGTATGCCGTGTTGCTTTGCAACTTGTTGCTGGTGCGGATTTACAATCCGTCATCAACTTTCTGCCAACCATTTTTTCAACTGCCTTGTTTTACCTCTAAAATGAACAAGCATGATAGATACCAAAAATCACTTGACGGTTCATGATAGTGAGGGAAACACGACAAATGTAATCGTTCCGTATGCGGACTATCAAGAATTAATAAAGCTGCTCGATCGCCAATCTTACTTGGCAGATTTTGAAAAGAGCTTACATCGAAGTATCGATCAAATGAAGGATATGAAATCAGGCAAAGAGGAGAAAAAATCACTAAAAGACCTGATTGATGAATTGTAATATTACGTACACCAAGGAGTTTGTCAAAGATGTAAAGAAGCTATACAAAAAGTACCGTAGTCTCAAAGACGACCTTGATCGTTTAGAAAAAGAATTATCACAAAATCCCTATGCTGGAATTAGGATTAGCGATAATTTTTATAAGCTCCGTTTAGCGATCAAAAGTAAAGGCAAAGGTAAAAGTGGTGGAGGTCGAGTTATTTATCACATTGAACTGGAAGTAGTTGAGAATGAAGATCAGTTTGAGATTACTTTACTTAAGCTATACGATAAATCGGCTCAAGAAAACGTCAGCGCGAAAGAAATAGAAGGCATGTTGGATAGGCATAATGAAGAAAAAGATGATTAGCGTAAGAAAATATTAGTTGTACCCCTGATTGCCGAAGTGTTCCCAACAAAACAAACGGATTTCTATGGTAAAGTCAAGAAAAGATGATGAAAAATTCGATGCATAAGTAGAATTATGGTCTATTTTGTCAATTATCATAAGAGGTAGAGATAACTAGCCCTATACTTGGTCAAGTTCTTCTGATACCAATTAGGGTGTCGATACTGAGCCCACCTAGTTTTCCTTACCCACGAGAGCTGATGATTAAGTGGGTAAGGAAAACTAGGCTCATCCAAAACCACTAATTTCAGCACATTCAACTTGGCAAATTAAGCGGCTTTTTTCGGATTTTGATACTGTTTCTGATAAATCTTGTCCGCTTTTACACAGGCACAAACTCGATGCACAATCTTATTCCGAATAGCGTTGATAACTAACATAGATGGCTTACCTTCCTTTTTCTTTCGCTCATAATATTCCTTGAGCTCTCCTTTCGTATTGATGGCTGCCAAGGCTGCCAAATGCAGCATCCTTTTGAGTTCATGATCCGCCATGACCGATACGCTGGGTGCTTTGTGAATACTTGATCCTGATGTATGTTCAAAAGGAGCAATACCTGCATGGCAAGCTAATTTTCTTGGATCACTTAACCTTGATCGCCGAAGTGTTCCCAACAAAAGAAACCTGATCGCCGAAGCATAACGGATTGTCGCAGCTTGTAGCTGTCGATACTATACGCTCATAAAGTTTTTGTGTGATGAGCGTATGTTCCGCCAAAGCTGCAAGCTTAGTCGATCAAGTAAAGGAAGGATAATGGAATTTGGTTATCTTTGAAGAATAGCTAAATAACAACTTATGTATCAAGAAGCACTTCAACTCGTCAGCCATTTAAGTGCACCTGAAAAAGCACAATTACTACAATGGATTGTCAGTGATATGGGAAATGCGTTTCCTGGTATAGAACGTCGTGCAGGCGTAGCAGGTGGCGATGCTTGTATCGTGCGTACACGAATTCCTGTTTGGCTATTGGTGCAGGCGCGAAAGGAAGCAGAATCTGACGCGGTTATACTTACTGCTTATCCTCAACTTCGAGCAGAAGATATTGCGAATGCTTGGGCATACTATCATGCACATCGGGAAGAAATAGAACGTGCTATCCAAGAAAATGAAGAAGCATGAGGTTGTTGTTAGCAGATGAAAACTTTCCTTTTCCTGTAGTTGAGTTTTTGCGTGAATATGGGTGGGATGTACTGACCATATTAGAAGCTGATCTTGCAGGACAAGCCTTTCCCGATGAAGGTGTAATGGCTTTTGCTATTCAAGAAGAGCGTACTATTTTGACGCTGAATCGAAAGGACTTTGTTCGATTACATAGAATCATCACTTCCCATTTCGGTATTGTGGTTTGCAAATTTGATGTCGATTTCAAACGATTGTCGGAAAATGTAATTCAGGTAATTGAAGAAGAAAGGGATTTGAAAAATAAGCTTGTTCGAGTATCGAGAAAGGGATAAATATTTCGTCTAAGAATCCTGATCGCCTAAGCATAACGGATTGTCGCAGCTTGTAGCTGTCGATACTATACGCTTACATAGTTTTTGTGTAACGAGCGTATGTTCCGCCAAAGCTACAAGCTTAGTAGATCAAAGGTGTTGACATAAGGACTTCGAAACGATTTTAGCTTATCTAACGTTTAGAAAATAAGATAAACGTTTCTAAAACAGTGTTAATTCTTTTGAAATGAATACTAATGCTTTAAGTCCTCGTGACAAACTGAATACGACCTTAGACCTCCTCCCAGATTATAACATAGAAAATATACTGAGCTATGCTGAGGACTTACTATTGTTAAATGAACAAAATCCTGATATTGCTAGAAATTTAGCTAAGATCATGAAACGTGATGATAATCTCTTGAAAAGATTAGCTAAATGATCGATTTACACTTAGCACTACGTATTCATAGTATTCTCATAAAACAATACGGAGGATCTGCAGGTGTCAGAGACTTGAACTCAGTGGAGTCAGCAATAAATAGACCGTATTCGACATTTGGAGGAAATGATCTCTATCCAACTGTAATTGAAAAAGCAGCTGCAATTGCTGAATCTATCATAAAGAACCATCCCTTTATAGATGGAAATAAGAGAACTGGCTACGCGCTTATGCTACTAACTCTTATGGATCAGAATATAGATATTTTGGTAGGAGAAGATGCAAAGTATGATTTCGTTATCCAGATTGCATCAGGGCAGCTAGATTTTAATGAAATAGTGATCTGGATTAAACAGAATTGTACGTATATGTAATCACCCTGCTCGCGCCACATATGCCGTGTTGCTTTGCAACTTGTTGCTGATGCGGCTTTCCATACGGACACGTGCAATCCGTCATCAACCTTCTTCCGACCTGTCCGCCCACTGGCTAATCTCCTGATCGGTGTAGCCCAACTATCTAACTCATTTAGTCGTTCTTAGCTTATATTCAAATCGAACGAATCATGAATACCATACAGTACTTAACCAATCCACAAGGTGTGCGCACATCAGTCGTCATTTCGATAGAAGATTGGAAGCGGCTGTTTGAGTACGTGGATGAATTAAAGCGATTGCAAGAAATTGGGGTGGCTGCGCGAGAAGGCTTGGCAGAAGCCAAGGAGTTAGAAAAACAACCAAAGAAAACAAAAGAAGAATACGATCAAGCCTTAAACGACTTTCTAGATGAGCTCTAATATTATCCTTACCGACAAGTTCAAAAAGGCATTGAAATGAGAGTTCCAAATAAGCTTCAACAAAGCACATAATCATTCATGGCAAAAGACATCTTTCACGCTTTGTTCAAAGAAATTCTTTTATCTTACGGATAGGATATTACACCCGATCCATACCTGTTAGAGGAATGGGATCCTGAATGAGAAATTGACTTTGGAGTAGAGAAAATTATAGGAGCAAAAAAAAGAAAACACAAAATTGCTATTGAATTAAAGTCTTTTTTGAGACCTTCTTTTGCTTATGAATTTCATCAAACTTTAGGTCAATACATCAATTACTGATGCTACGCAAAGCTAAGTGGAAAAGAGGTAGCTTCGACAAATGGAGACGAACTTAGATTTATACACGGATTACTTGCTGACAAGTTTTGGACAGACCAAAGGTACGGGATTATCTAGATTGGTGGATGGGGCAGTTTCTCATGATAGTGTGAGTCGATTTTTGTCAGGTGAGCAGTTAACTTCAAAGACTTTATGGCAAAAAGTAAAGCCTATGATTCGCAAGTATGAAAGCGAGTCGGCTTGCTTGATTTTTGATGATGTGATTATCGAGAAACCTCATACGGATGAGAACGATTTGATTAGTTGGCATTACGATCATGCTAATCAACGCATGGTTAAAGGTGTCAACATGCTGAATGCTTTTTATCATACTGAAAGTGAAGCACTAGCTGAACCTTTGCGCCTACCTGTGGGCTTTGAATTGATCTTGAAAACGCTTTTGTACTGTGATGTCAAAACACGCAAAGAGAAGCGAAAAAGCGAGGTGACCAAGAATGAATTGATGCGACAGATGATTGCTCAAGCCATTCATAATCAACTGAGCTTCAAGTATGTACTAGCAGACAGTTGGTTTGGTTCGGCGGATAATATGTGCTTCATTCATCGAAAAGGGAAGTATTTCATCTTAGATATGAAGCAAAATCGAAAGGCAGCTTTGAGTGAGGAAGATCGACAAAATGGTCGTTGGACAAGCATTAACGAATTAGTGATACCCAATAACACACCTGTACGTGTTTGGTTAAAGGATGTAAACATCCCATTAGTGTTGACCAAGCAAGTTTTTAGAAACAAGAACGGCTCTACAGGCGTGCGATTTTTGGTATCCAACGAGTTGAGTTTGACTGATGAGGATTTTACAGCACTCTACAAAAAACGGTGGAGTGTGGAAGAGTATCACAAGAGTTTGAAGCAGAATGCGGGCATTGCCAAGTCACCCACGAGGAGAGTCAGAACACAATCCAATCATATTTTTGCCTCTATCATGGCATATGTCAAGTTGGAACGACTTAAATTGAATATCCATCTGAACCATTTTGCCATCAAAGTCAAAATTTATCTAGCTGCTCATCAAGCAGCGCTCAAACAACTTAGACAGATGCAGGCGCAGGCTTGTCCTGCGTAACATCAGTGTTTAAGAAAAATTTGCAGTTCACTGCAATCAAACTATAAGTTTATAAAATGAAAAACCTGCAACGAGAAGCAAAAATCGCCCAACTCACCCACAAAACACGTCGCCTCTTCCTCAAAGAATGCGCGATGGGCTTAGGTGGCATGGCATTAGGATCACTGATTGGTTGTTCTAGCGAACCCAAAATAGTAAGTAATAACTTCTTCGATCCGACCCAACCACTCGCCCCCAAAGTACCTCACTATGCTGCTAAAGCGAAGTCTGTCATTTACATTCATTTGGCGGGTGCTCCTTCTCAGTTGGAGTTATTTGACTATAAACCAGAGCTAGAAAAATTAGACGGACAGGCTTGTCCACCGTCGCTGCTGGAAGGGAAGAAATTTGCTTTCATTCGGGGCGTACCGCAGATGCTCGGTCCAAAAGCCAATTTTAAGCAAAGAGGGGAATCTGGAGCTTGGATGTCTGATCATTTGCCGCACTTGGCGAAGCTGGCAGATGAAATGACGTTCCTAAAAGCGATGCATACCGATCAGTTCAATCACGCACCTGCTCAACTGATGATGCATACTGGAAGTCCGCGATTGGGGCGTCCGAGTATGGGATCTTGGGTAACTTATGGTTTGGGGTCTGAAAATAGTGATTTGCCAGGTTTTGTCGTCCTTAATTCTGGCGGCAACAATCCCGACGCGGGGAAAATGGTTTGGGGCAGCGGCTTCCTACCTTCTGTCTATCAAGGCGTCCAATGTCGCTCCAAAGGTGATCCCGTGCTATATCTCAACAATCCCGACGGCATTCATCGTAATCAGCGGAAAGCCTCTATTCATGCGATCAATGAAGTGAATAAATTGTCGCATCAGGAATTTCAGGATGATGAAATTCTCTCTCGTATCGCGCAATATGAAATGGCATTCCGTATGCAAGTATCTGTTCCAGAAGTCTTGAATATCGACGATGAGCCTGAGTATATTCATCAAATGTATGGCACGAAGTCTGGTGAGACGAGTCTGTCGAATAATCTACTTTTGGCTCGAAAATTGGTAGAAAAAGGCGTGCGTTATGTGCAGTTGTTCGACTGGGGTTGGGATAGTCACGGGACTGGTTACTACGATGATTTGGAAGTGTCATTTGTCAATAAATGTCGCGCCATGGACAAGCCAGTCGCAGCTTTGTTGTTAGACTTGAAGCAGCGTGGTTTGTTGGAAGAAACGCTAGTTGTTTGGGGCGGTGAATTTGGTCGGACACCGATGAAAGAAAACCGAAATGGCATCGATCCGCTTTTTGCAGGACGCGACCACAATCCCGATGCTTTCACGATTTGGATGGCAGGCGGCGGCATCAAAAAAGGGTTCAGCTATGGCATAACGGACGAAATAGGGTATGCAGGCATTGACGAGCGGACGTCAGTTTTTGATGTGCAGGCGACTATTTTGCATCAGTTGGGCTTCGATCATGAGCAGTTGACATATCAGTTCCAAGGGCGACCGTTTCGTTTGACGGATGTAGAGGGGCATGTGATAAAGAAAATTTTGGCGTAAAGCCAGTCTTTAAAAATAATCCAACTGATACAATCCTAAGGAAGCTATGATAGTTAATGTCCTGACAGCGTTAAGAAAGTATTAGTAAGACTCAAATCATCTCTTCTTACCTGAAATAGTTCTTAACTTTGGCATCGACTTAAATATTAAGCTATGCGATTTTTACTCAGTTATTTCCTCTTTATTGCTTCTGCTTTGTCACTTTCGGCGCAGTCCGATCAAGCACGTATCGTCTATCAAGGTGATGAATCTTGTGCAGCCACCAAGGCATTGATTCTCTACCAATTCAATGGAGTGAACATGGACAAAGTTGCCTTCCTAGATAAAGGAGCAGGCAATCTATTTGAATACAAAATGCCCAAAAGCAGCCCTCAGTTTTACTATGTCGGCTCAGGAGCTAGCAACGCCAAACCAGTCATCTTAGGTCAAGAAGATCAAGTTATTCTGTCGGGCAATTGCAAGAGTTTTCGAGCTGCAAGTACGAAAATTTCCGATCTGAACAACGCCTACTCCACATTGCGCAATGACATGAATACACTCAATCGCGAAACCAATAATCTGATGCGCCAAATGCAAGCTGCTAAAGGTGATGCCACGCAAGCAGAAACTGTCAGCACTGCACTCAAAGCACTGGATGATAGAAAGCTGGATTTGTTGTTGCAGACCGCCGAGGAGAATCCATATTTGGGCAAAATCGTCGCGCTTACGACTTATCTGTCTTTCCAAAATAATGGCTCGAAATACAGCAATGAATTAGAATACTACGCCAATGAATTTTTTCAGCACGTCGACTGGACAGACGGAGCTTACCAGCACAATGCTTGGGTGTACGAGTCTGTCAAAAGCTATACAGAAACGATCAGTGCATTCAATTTTCCGGTCGAAGTACACAAAAAATACCTGACTGATTTGTTGAATGAGATTCCATCGGAGTCACACAGTCATCAACTGGCTTTGGCAGCGATCGTCGGTGCGCTCGGAGGCAAACAACATCCCAATGTCGCTCACTTCGGACAGCTATTCGTTGATAAATATAAGAATACAGCACCTGCTGCCGCCAAATCCATCAAAGCACAGATCGCAGGCGCACAAGCATTCATGATCGGCGCAGAAGCACCGGACTTCACGCAGCAGACACCAGAAGGCGAAGACTTGACCCTCAGTGAGTTGCGTGGCAAAGTAGTCTTAGTCGATTTTTGGGCAAGCTGGTGTGGTCCTTGTCGCCGCGAAAACCCGAATGTCGTCAAGGTATACGATAAGTATAAAGAACAAGGTTTTGAGATTTTGGGGGTGAGTTTGGACAAACAAAAATCAAGATGGCTACAAGCTATTGAGGCAGATAAATTGACCTGGAAGCAAGTGAGCGACCTAAAAGGCTGGCAAAATGATGTCGCCAAACTGTATGGCGTACGCTCCATCCCAAGCACCATTTTACTGGATACAGAAGGCAAAATCATCGCACGTAACTTGCGCGGGGCAGCCCTGGAAGCTAAGTTGGCGGAGGTGTTTGCTGAAAATTAGTAAGCCTAATGTGGAAAAATAAAAAGGAGGTATCGTCTTGAGATGATACCTCCTTTTCTTTATACTATCCTATTTGAACTCATCAAAAGTGACCGCAAAACCACCTCTGATCCATCTGCCCGGCATATCAACTAGATTGGTTTCTCGATAGGCGACGTCGAATAAGTTGGATGCCTCCAAAAAGACACGCCAACGACTTTGCTGCCAAGTCAGTCGCCAATCGACCAATCCGTAATCATCCATACTCACACGGTCGACATAGCGATAGCGAATATTGGTGCTGAGTTGTCGAGTCAATTGTACATCAGTGGACGCGATGAACTGATGTCTCAGATTTTCTAAACTATAGCGAGAAAACGGCACGTCGATTTCGTTGATCTGAGCGTCGATATAAGTGTAGCCCAATTGCAGTTGATTCAACCCAAATAGCTCATTTTTAGGTAGTTGCAATCGAATGCTTGCGTCTATTCCATTCATATCGACGCTACTGAAATTCTGTGGTTGCCAGCGCAAGGTATCTACCTGTTTTGTCCAATCGATCAGATCTGTGCCTTGCCGACTAAATGCACTTACTTGTGCGTAGACGAAACGATCTTGGTACTTCAAACCAGCTTCGTAAGTCAATGCTGACTCAGGTTGGAGGTTTTCGTTGCCGATATTGGCACGATCTTCGTAGTACAAATCCGTAAAGGTCGGCACGCGATAGGTATAGCCAGCGTTGGCGAAAGCTCGGAAACGATCGCTCAAACGATAACCGACATCTACACCTGGCAGTAAATTGGCATCAAAATCAGAAAAGTAGTTGAATAATACGCCCGGCGTTACATCTAGTCTGCCGCTGCGATCTTGAAAACGATGTTCTGCGAAAACACTCGTCGCTATGCGCTCTCGGCTACCTAGATTGTTGCTCACTAAACTCACCCGATTCACATCGACACCTATTCCTGTGAGTCCTAAGCTACTTTGATACTGTGCATTTACTTCTGCACCTACGGTATGGTTGATGTGCAAGTTTCTAAAAATAGATGGATTGCTACGGATGAAAACGTATTCATCTTGATTGCGACGCCAGTAAACGCGAGGTTTGACAATCCAATCGCCTTGATTGATCCGATATTCTACTGCCGCGACGCTGGTCTGTATCTCTTCGTATTGGTCGCGAAAATCTGGACTAGCATAGAAGCCATTTGCCCCAAATTCTCGCTCTGTGTAGCCTGCCAAAATATGCAAATCATGTGCACCAACTTGCGTTTTGGCTTGATAGAAAAAGTTGTTGATGTCGTAGTCCGTGTTGTACCGATAACCAGACGAGAAGTCTTTTGAGAAAGAAAAGTATTGGTCAAAATTGTCGTGCTGAAAAGCAGCGGAAACATTGACGCCGCCGAGGGTATGCTCGCCAGCTTGCAATTTTATCTTGATGAAAGGCGAATCAGGCGTTTTGGTTACAATATTGATGGCACCTGTAAAGGCATTTTGTCCATAAATACGTGCCGCAGGACCTTTCAATACCTCTATCCGCTCTATATTTTCAATATCGACGGGCAGATTCATCGCGTGGTGCCCCGTCTGTGGATCGCTCATTCGGATACCATTGACGAGTATCAAAGTTTGGTCGAAAGTCCCTCCGCGAATGCTCACATCTGCTTGCACACCATGTGCACCACGCTGCCGAATATCCACACCAGATACATAGCGTAGCAACTCTGCTACACTTACGACTGGTGCTACTTCGATGTCCTTTCGAGTAATGATCTCTATATTCCGAGAGACTTCGCTGAAAGGCAGTGCCATCCGATTGTCTTCAATGACAACATCATCCAGAATGACGCTAAGGCTATCGGTTTGGGCAAAGGTGAAAAGGGAAAGTATACAGCAAATAAAAGTCAAGCAATAAAAACGCATGGCAATTATCTTTTTGTTCAGGTGAAAAAAATTGGAGCGCGAAATTAGACAATTCAGTGGATTTGCTAAATCTTCTCAATTTGGTAAATCTCGGATTCTGTCATTGTTGCAACAAATTGCGCTTTTGTTGTTACATTTAGCATCGGTTTTATTGATCTAAAATAACGACTGACTTATGTTTTTGAAGAAAGCTTATGCAGGTAAAAATGATTTATGGCGGTATTTGATCGCGCTCGCTTTAGTAATTCCTTTTGCTTATGGGTTTTTAGGTAGTATTCCTTTTTCGCTAGTGGCTACCTCACATGTCATAAAAAATAGTTCAAGTTCGCAGGATGTGTTTTCTTATTTACCCGAAGTACAAACTGCTATACAGAATGCCATACAGACGGGCGATTACAGCTTGATTGGAATGACTTCAAATACTTTTTTACTATACGCACTATTCCCTTTTGTACTGACACTATTAGCTCTTTGGTTTGTAACTAAAGTCATGCATAAAAAGAAAATGCTAGACATCACAACGGCTCGTCCGAAACTGGATTGGAGTCGGATTGGGTTTGGATTTGGAGTTTGGGCAGCTATGCTGGCAGTGGCAGAAGTGGTTTCTTATTTTCTTGATCCTGGCAACTATGTCTGGCAATTCGAGATTAAATCTTTCCTCATTTTGGCTGCGATTGCGTTGACTTTACTGCCGATACAGACGAGTACAGAAGAGCTGGTGATGCGTGGTTATCTGATGCAAGGTATCAGTTTGATCAGCAAGCATCGATGGATTCCGCTGGTGGTCACCTCTCTCATTTTTGGCTTGCTACATGGCTCCAATCCCGAAGTGGCGAAATACGGTTTTTGGGTAGTTATGCCTGGTTACATTGGCATTGGACTGGCATTAGCGATAATGACTTTGATGGATGATGGGCTGGAACTGGCACTGGGCGTCCATGCTGCCAATAACATTTTTGGGGCATTATTTGTCACTTTTGAAGGCTCTGTTTTATCAACACCTGCGCTGTTCAAAGTATTGGAGATCAACCCAGCGTTGGGGACTGTTTTTACGTTGGTGTTTAGTGCGATTTTCTTACTCATTGCTTCTAAAAAATACAATTGGGTGGACTGGTCGAAGGCGTTTGGAGATGTAAAGCGTCCTGAATGGGGAATGGTGGAAGCGGAAGATCGTGATGTGACAGATCATTTAGTCAATCGCTCGTAATCGCCAAACTCGTTTGGATGATTGGAAAAGTTCAAGCAGGAGGAATGATAGAGAAGTATAAAAGAAGAGACACAAAAAAGCTGATCAAAATCATCAAAAAAGGAGCCAAAGAACCAACCAGTATCCTCAGAAGAAAGGCTAAAAGAATTGGCAACCGATAGTGAAGATCGAAAACTACCTTGGCGCGATGATTACCAAACACTACTTTAAAACATCCATAACAAACAAAACGAACCTTTAACCGCTCTATTTATGAGGACAAGCAAAAACAAAGATTCATAAAACAATTCTAATGCAACTCAAACTATCTTATTTCTTACTACTGTTTTTTGCTCCATTTTTCCTGCAAGCACAAGCAGCCGACCGCTGGCAACAAGCCATCGACTATAAAATGGAGATCGACTTTGATGTCAAAAAACATCAATACAAAGGCAATCAAGTCATCGTTTATACCAACAACTCTCCCGATACGCTCAACCGCGTTTTTTATCATTTGTACTTCAATGCATTTCAGCCTGGCAGCCAGATGGATATGCGTCAGTACAATGTCGACTCAGATAGAAGAGTAGGGACGCGTATTTCAAAACTGGGGCCAGATGAACTAGGTTATCAAAAGGTCAGCTCTTTGATGCAAGATGGCAAACCGACCAAGTACGAAACTGTTGGGACGATTCTAGAAGTAGCACTAGCAGAACCGATCTTACCGGGTGCGAAGACGACTTTAGTGATGAAGTGGGACGCACAAGTGCCATTACAGATTCGTAGAAGTGGACGCATGAATAAAGAAGGCATCGACTACTCTATGGCGCAGTGGTATCCAAAATTGAGCGAGTACGACTATCAAGGCTGGCACGCCAATCCGTATATCGGGCGTGAGTTTCATGGCGTTTGGGGCGATTTTGATGTCAAAATCAGCATCGACAAGGACTATGTCGTAGGTGCGACAGGCTACATTCAAAATCCAAATGATGTCGGTCATGGCTATTCCAAAAGCAAGAAAATGCCAGTAGTTAAAGATGGTAAAATCACCTACCATTTCAAAGCACCCAATGTACACGATTTCGTCTGGGGCGCTGATCCAGACTACAAGCATACGACACGCAAAACAAAAAGTGGTGTCTTGATGCGCTTTTTCTATCAGGAAAACAAAAAAACCAAAGAAAACTGGGAAATGCTACCCGAAGTTATGGAGGAAGTATTTGCTTACGCGAACAAAAACTTTGGGCAATATCCTTACGAGGTATATTCCTTTATTCAAGGTGGAGACGGAGGCATGGAGTACCCAATGGCCACTTTGATTACAGGCGAACGTGTCTTCCCGAGTCTGGTGGGTGTTTCTGTCCATGAGTTGATGCACTCTTGGTATCAAATGGTATTGGGAACGAATGAAAGTTTATATCCTTGGATGGATGAGGGTTTTACGTCCTACGCGAGCAACGAGATTATGAATCACCTGCGTAAGAAAAACAAACTGCAAGGAGAAGCGGTGGAAAATCCACAAGCTCGTGACTTTTTGGGTTTTGCGTTTTTTGCTAAAAGTGGAGCTGAAGAACCACTATCTACGCATGCCGATCACTATATGTCCAATAGAGCATATGGCGTCGGGTCGTACACCAAAGGTAGCATCTTCATGGCGCAATTGAAGTACATCATAGGCGAGGAGGCTTTTAGAAAAGGAATTTTGCGCTACTACGATACTTGGAAATTCAAGCATCCCAATCCGAATGACTTCATCCGTGTCATGGAGAAGGAGTCTGGTCTGGAGCTAGACTGGTATAAAGAGTACATGGTCAATACGACGCATACAATTGACTATGCCGTAGAAGATTATAATCAAAGTAGTCGGACGCTGACCTTGAAGCGAGAGGGTATGATGCCGATGCCCATCGATTTGCTAATCACCTATCAAGACGGTACAAAGGAGATGATTAATATCCCAATGGCTATCATGCGTGGTGCAAAACCGGCGATGAAGATGGACAATGTGAGCTATATGACTGCGCCTGACTGGGGCTGGACAAATCCATTATATGAGCTACAACTAAGAAAACCAATGGCTTCCGCAGAGATCGACCCAAATCGTGGTATGGTAGATGTGGAGCTAGACAACAATACGTTCGAAGTGAGAGAATAAAATAAGCTTTTCAAAAAAGTAAATGAATGGCAAAGTTCACTTAAAGTACTTTGCCATTTTCATTTTAGCTGGTCGCTAGCTAGACTATTGCTATGCCAATATCGACTCAAATAGGTACGTTACTACAAATAATGACAAAGCGATTGAGGTCGAAATGGCGGACTCGTTAAACAGTAACATTCAAAAGGCTGTTAGAGTACTGGTCTGAATTCAGTAAAAATCATCAGATATTAAGGAAGAAAGATGTTTCAATCAGTTTGGGAAGATGTAAAACGAGAATTTAGCTACGGCAATATGGTGACACAAATCATTATTGTCAACGTGGCGGTGTTCGTCGCTATGGGTTTGGCGAGTGTATTGATGTATATCGCTGTCGATCCAGCAAAATTCAATTATCAGGATTTACAAGAACTATTCAGCATTTCGGATAGCTTTTGGTTCAATTTGAAGCATCCGTGGGTGATCTTCACGCATATGTTCATCCATAGTGGCTTTATGCACATTTTGTTCAATATGCTAGTGCTCTACTGGTTTGGACGCATCACGGGCGACTTTTTGGGCAATCAGCGCATCCTACCTTTGTATTTACTGGGTGGACTAGCAGGTGCTTTAGTCTATTTCTTGGCAGCTCAGTTGAACATCATCCCTAGTGGCTACGCGCTCGGTGCTTCTGCTGCTGTACTCGCTATTTTGGTGGCTGCGGCGACTACTGCTCCCAACTATTACATGAATCTCCTATTCATCGGTGCGGTCAAATTAAAATATATCGCTGCCGTTGTCATTCTGATCAATCTCTTCTCTATCGCTCAGTTTTCAGGTAATACTGGTGGCAGCATTGCGCATTTAGGTGGTGCAGCATTTGGGTGGTTCTTTGTTTTCATGCTGCGGCAAGGAACAGACTTGGCAGAGCCCGTCAATAAACTAATCGACCAAATCAGCCAATTTTTCAAAGCGCTATCCGGCGGCAAGAGTGACAGCAACAAAAGCGATACAAAACGTCAGCGTCCCTATGTTGCCTTCAAGCAAGCGACAGGTAAGAAAACTAGAAAAGCCAAGAAAAATAAAAACAAAGGGAAAGGCAATGCAGCTAGTGACAACCAATCGCGACAAGAAAGAGTGGACGCCATTTTAGATAAAATCAAGCAGTCCGGTTACGATAGTTTGACCGTTGAAGAAAAAGAATATTTATTTAACGCAAGCAAAGAGCAGTAATGTGACCAAACTGATGCGCTGGCTGACACTCGGGCTCATCACCTTGAGTCTGTTGGCTTATCTTTCCCCTTATATCCCACCGACTCAGTTGTTTGGCATCATCTCTTTGCTGGGTCTGCTCTATCCATTTCTATTACTGGCACAAATTGCCTTCTTGACCTTTTGGGGACTACGTCGTGATCGCTATTTTTTCTTTTCTCTGGTTTGTATTCTGATCGGCTGGTCTTTTCTAAGCAAAAACTTCGGGCTCAACTTTTCCAGCGACAACATCGCGACAGCGAATAGCATCAAAGTGATGACGTTCAATGCCAGCTCAGGACGTTTTTTCGATAGCAAAGAAGACTTTCATTACTATCTCCGACAGCAGTCACCAGAGATTTTGTGTCTACAAGAAACACCGGGACGCTATCACATCGAAGGACTGAAAGGTAGTGAAGATCAGCGTTATTATTTTGCTACTTCTGAGCAGAAGCGATTGACGATCGCTTCGGTCTACCCAATAGAGGACTACGGAAGTTTCGCGATTTTAAATAGCTCAAACGGCATACTGTATGCAGATGTCAAAATAGGAGAGCAGCTCATCCGTATCTACTGTCTTCATCTACTGTCCAACGGCGTGACTGGTATGGTCGATCAGGTAGCCACAGAGCAAGATTGGCAGTCGCGCGAAGCATGGAGCAAGGTCAAACGCATCTTTAATGGCTATCAAAAAACAACCCGCGAACGCGCCAAACAAGCAGAAGAACTTGCCGCCCACATTGCGCTGAGTCCTCATCCTTATATCCTATGCGGTGACCTCAATGATGTCCCACAGTCCTATGTTTATCAAACATTGGCTACCAATAGTAGCGATCACTTTCAACTGAAAGGTCGTGGTATCGGCTCTACGTTTCGAGGCAACATTCCTTTCTTACGCATCGACTATATCATGAGCTCGCCTTCCCTCAAAGTCATTGACAATCAAATCATTAAGGATGGTGTCTCCGATCATTATCCCATTGTTTCTTATGTGCAGCGGTAGTTTTGTGCGTTATAGATTATGGATCATAAATCATAACCCATAACCCATAACCCATAACCCATAACCCATAACCCATAACCCATAACCCATAACCCATAACCCATAACCCATAACCAAACTAGACCGTCTCTTTCTTCTTCAAGCGATCTGCGTACTTCTTTCTGAACTTATTCACCTTGGGCGTGATGACCACTGTGCAGTACGGATTGCGTGTACCAGTTTTGTTGTAGTAATCTTGGTGATAGGCTTCAGCTTCATAGAAGGCTTCAAAAGGAGCGACTTGTGTCACCACAGGATCGTCGTATAGCTCGCTAGCCACTTCGCGGATAGATGTTTCTGCGATTGCTTTTTGCGTTTCGTCATGATAAAAAATGACAGAACGATACTGCGGTCCTTTGTCATTGCCTTGTCGATTGAGTGTAGTCGGATCATGAGCTGTCCAAAACATCTCCAAAATCTCCTCATAAGTGATGACCGAAGGGTCAAAAGTCACCTGTACCACTTCTGCATGATCGGTCGTACCACTGCACACGGATCTATAATCGGCGGTCTCTGCTGTCCCACCCGAGTAGCCGGAGACTGCCGAGTGGACACCTTCTACAGCATCGTATAGTGTTTCGACACACCAAAAGCAGCCACCACCTAGTGTTGCTTTTTCCAATTGCGTATTCATATTGTTGCGTTTTATTTTAGTACAAAACATTCGTCTACTAATGTCTAGTTCATAAACAACTGTTATCATTTTCGTTCAAAATCTAGAACCAAGCCGCTTTATGACTGTTTGACTTGCAAATCAATTAGCTAGCAGGACAACACAATATGAAGGAGCAGAAAACAGCGATAGTTTGGTTTAGACAGGACTTGCGTTTGCATGATAACGAAGCGATACACGATGCCTTGAAGCATGGCGATGACGTACTATACATGTATGTCTTTGACAGACGATGGTTTGAAGAGGAAACAAAGTATGGTTTTCGAAAAACTGGTGTCCACCGCGCCAAATTCATCATCGAAAGCGTACATGATCTCCGCCAGTCCTTACGTGCCATGGGTGCGGATCTGGTCGTTCGTGTCGGACTGCCAGAAGAGGAAATATATGATGTCGCCGATCAGATCAAATCGAGCTGGGTCTTCTGCAATCGGGAACGCACACAGGAAGAAACGGAAGTTCAAGACGACCTAGAGGAAAGTCTGTGGCGCATCGGGCAGGAACTACGCTACTCGCGAGGAAAGATGTTGTACTATACATCCGATCTGCCTTTCCCAGTCACCCACACGCCAGACGTTTTTACCCATTTTAGAAAAGAAGTCGAACGCTACATCCAAGTGCGACCACCGCTACCCACACCTAGTGACACCATTGGCGCGCGTCTAGATGATCTGCAAGTCGGGACGATACCTACATTAGCAGATCTAGGATACGAAGAACCCGAAGAAGAGCCACGGGCTGCCCTTCATTTTGTAGGCGGCGAGTCGGCAGTGCTGGAGCGGTTGTCGCACTACCTTTGGGATACGGATGCCGCCAAAACGTATAAAGAAACCCGCAATGGACTCATCGGTGCCGACTACTCTACCAAGTTCTCTGCCTGGCTTGCACAGGGCTGTATTTCACCAAAACGCATCTACCATGAGCTCAAAAAATACGAAGGCGAGCGTGGTAGCAACAAATCGACTTACTGGATTTTCTTTGAACTCCTTTGGCGCGATTTTTTCCGCTTGATGGCTAAGAAATACGGCAATACTATCTTTTTCAAAGGCGGCCCAAAAGAAGACATAGATCGCTCTTGGCGAGACGACTATAAATTACTCCAAAAGTGGATAGATGGCAAGACGGGCGTTCCTTTCATCGATGCCAATATGGAAGAAATCAGACGCACCGGATTCATGTCCAATCGCGGTCGGCAAAACGTCGCTAGCTTCCTCGTCAAAGACCTCAAAGTCAACTGGCAGATGGGCGCAGAATACTTCGAGTCCGTCCTGGTCGACTATGATGTCGCCAGCAACTGGGGCAACTGGAATTATGTCGCTGGCGTAGGCAGTGATCCACGCGAAAACCGCTACTTCAACATCCTTAAGCAAGCTTACAACTACGATCCTAAAGGCGACTACGTCAAACTTTGGCTACCGCAGTTAAAAGCCTTGCCGCCAGATCTTGTACATCGTCCTCACGTAATGGGCAAAGACCAACAAGATAAATACGGCGTCCATCTAGGCGGTAACTATCCGCACCCGATCATGAATGCGAAGAAGTGGAAGCGGTGAGGATGAGGGTTTGGGTTTCTGATTCATAACTCGTCCAAGTAGTATCGAAAGTGGCTTTTGAAGTCAAACAACAAACTATACAAACATGCAAACTAAAACGTTTCAATCCAAGTAGTATCGGAAGTGGCTTTTGAAGCCTGAATTCTAATGATCAGTCTCAGACAGCCGTCGGTTTCAATCCAAGTAGTATCGGAAGTGGCTTTTGAAGCACGCGCTATGGGGTGTTCTCATAGTGTGTGGTAGGTTTCAATCC
This sequence comes from Bacteroidota bacterium, assembly GCA_038749535.1. Lineage (GTDB taxonomy): Bacteria > Bacteroidota > Bacteroidia > Chitinophagales > Saprospiraceae > JAAUTG01. The sequence goes on along the minus strand of JBCDHX010000038.1, from coordinate 953 downwards.
AAGTAGTATCGGAAGTGGCTTTTGAAGCGAATGTCTTTTAAGTCATAAGAATCTGAAAACACACGTTTCAATCCAAGTAGTATCGGAAGTGGCTTTTGAAGTCTTAAATCATAAGATATATTTGTGTTGTCAACACGGTTTCAATCCAAGTAGTATCGGAAGTGGCTTTTGAAGATTGCTTCGGATGTATTCGGTCAACATACGGCGACCAGTTTCAATCCAAGTAGTATCGGAAGTGGCTTTTGAAGAAATTGCTCACACTTCATTTGTGAGCATCGAGAGGAAGTTTCAATCCAAGTAGTATCGGAAGTGGCTTTTGAAGATATAATCATTGCCATCACCTCTGTATGCGAAGATGTGTTTCAATCCAAGTAGTATCGGAAGTGGCTTTTGAAGCTATGATCTTTGCTTCCCCTCTGGAAGCTGTACTGGGTTTCAATCCAAGTAGTATCGGAAGTGGCTTTTGAAGTCGAACTCCAGCAGATTGGCTTGTAAGTCTTTCTGGGTTTCAATCCAAGTAGTATCGGAAGTGGCTTTTGAAGTGAGGGTTTTCCTTGCAAAATTGTTCGTACAAATCGGTTTCAATCCAAGTAGTATCGGAAGTGGCTTTTGAAGATTATTTATAGATTCCATTGATTGAAAATTTTAAATGTTTCAATCCAAGTAGTATCGGAAGTGGCTTTTGAAGACTGTGTGATCGAGTTTCTGAGGGATCGAATGGAGGGTTTCAATCCAAGTAGTATCGGAAGTGGCTTTTGAAGTGACCACCTCAATTCTCTCCATTGATCCCAATCGACGTTTCAATCCAAGTAGTATCGGAAGTGGCTTTTGAAGCCTACATGATTAGATATTCTTTTATCAACCAATCAGGTTTCAATCCAAGTAGTATCGGAAGTGGCTTTTGAAGCAAGCAATCAAAATAGTCCAGAAAAAGACGAATGCGGTTTCAATCC
>JBCDHX010000037.1:0-43439 GCA_038749535.1 Bacteroidota bacterium | reverse complement strand
TGGTATTCCATCCTTTGGGTCGTAAATTTGTCCCCAGACAATAAGGACATCTTTGTTTTTGTTTTTCCATCCTTCAAAGATCGTGCTTATTGTCTTTTCTTTCTTCCCAATCTAGAAAAGTGCACATTTGGTACACTACCCTAAAAAGAATAGGCTTTCTATCACAAGATGACATTCTCTATTGGCTCAAAAGAATCAGTTTTTAGAGAAATAGTTAGTGTTCAAGATAGCAGCATTGTTTTTTCTAACTTGAACAACCATAATATATGAGCAACCACAAATCAGGCTTCGTCAACATCATTGGACGCCCCAACGTCGGCAAATCTACCCTCATCAATGCCTTGATCGGTGAGCGGATGTCCATCATCACAAACAAGCCGCAAACGACTCGCCACCGTATCATCGGAATTTTGAATGAAGAAGACTACCAAGTCGTCTTTTCAGATACGCCAGGCATCATAGACGATCCTTCCTACAAGATGCAAAATGTTATGAATCGTTTTGCCCGCTCGACTTTTGAGGATGCCGATGTGATGCTATTTGTATTGGATGCCAATGAAGTCTATGAAAACGACGATCCTATTTTTGAGCAACTGAATCGCTTAGAAGTGCCTTTATTTTTGGTCATCAATAAAATTGATACCATTTCAGAAAGTCAGATTGATGTGATCAAAAAGAAATGGCAAAAGCGACTCGATTTTAATGAAGTCATCCCCATTTCTGCCCTCCATAAATCCAACACAGAACAACTCCTCCAACTCATCGTACAACACCTCCCCGAAGGACCGCCTTACTACCCCAAAGATCAATTCACCGATCGTTCAGAACGCTTTTTCGTCAGCGAAATCATTCGAGAAAAAATATTGCTCCTCTATCATCAAGAAATCCCCTACTCCGTAGAAGTCATCGTCGATGATTTCAAGGACACACAAACCAAAGCAGGCGATGACTTGGCACGCATCCACGCCACCATTTTCGTCGAGCGCAAAACGCAAAAGTCCATTTTGATCGGAAAAAGTGGCAGTTCCATCAAAAAACTAGGAACAGATGCCAGAAAAGACATCGAAACTTTTTTGGAGCGGAAAGTATTCTTAGAATTGCACGTTAAAGTGAAAGACAATTGGCGCAATGACGAGCGGCAACTCAAATACTTTGGGTATCAGTAGTTATTTCTTGTCAAGAGGTGAGAGGTGATACGTGAGAGATAGCCAGTTCAAAAATCTGAGAAATTTTAAAACAAAAAGTCAAGAGCTATAGCTGTTTCCAAATCATAAAGTGCTGAACAGCTAACAGCCAATAGCTAAAGGCTAATAGCCAAAAGAAAATAATGGGAAATATAGTAGCCATCGTAGGGCGACCAAACGTAGGAAAATCGACCTTTTACAATCGACTGATTGGGGAAAAGCAGGCGATTATTGATGACATCAGTGGGGTGACACGGGATCGTCAATATGGTATGACAGAGTGGAATGGCAAGCAATTTACAGTCGTCGATACAGGAGGTTTCGTGGAGCATTCGGATGATATATTTGAAGCGGCGATTCGGCGACAAGTCAAAATTGCGATAGATGAAGCTTCGGTCATTATATTTATGGTCGATGTGACGACTGGCATCACAGATTTGGATGACCAAATTGCAGGAATGCTCCGAAAATCAGATAAAGATGTCATCCTAGTCGTCAATAAAGTAGACAATCCGACGCGTCAATTGGCAGCCAATGAGTTTTGGAGTCTAGGCTTTGAGGAAACTTATTTTTTGTCTTCTCTGTCAGGCAGCGGCTCGGGAGAAGTACTGGATGCCGTATCTGAAAAGATCACAGAAGACGCACCTTTGGAGACAGATTTACCCAAAATCGCCATCGTCGGACAACCCAATGTCGGTAAGTCATCGCTGACCAATGCACTACTAGGCGAGGAGCGCAATATCGTCACCGAAATAGCAGGAACGACACGCGATTCCATTCATACGAAATACGATAAATTCGGAAAGGAATTTTTACTGATTGATACGGCGGGGATTCGGAAGAAAGGAAAAGTGCACGAAGATTTGGAGTTTTACTCTGTCTTGCGTGCTATCCGAGCGATAGAAGAAGCCGATGTTATCATCTTGATGATAGACGCAGTAACGGGTATCGAATCTCAGGATATGAGCATCTTCAAGATCATCGTGAGGCGCAAGAAAGGCGTTGTCGTTCTGGTCAATAAATGGGACGCCATCGAGAAAGAAACCAATACCGCTCGCGACTTTGAAGAACGCATCAAAAAGAAGCTTTCCCCTTTCAATGATGTACCGATCATTTTCGTCTCTGCACTTGAAAAAACTCGTATCTTTAAAGGCGTGGAAGCTGCATTGGAAGTGTACGAACATCGCCAGCAAAAGATCAAGACTTCTGTCCTCAACGACATTATGTTGGAAGCCATCGACCGCTATCCACCACCTGCCTATCGCGGCAAGTTCATCAAAATCAAATACATCACTCAGCTACCCACTTATCACCCGGCTTTCGCTTTTTTCTGCAATTATCCAGATCACATCAAAGACGGCTACAAAAATTATTTGGAGAATCAATTGCGGAAGCATTTTTCATTGTCTGGAGTGCCGATTACGATTTACTTTCGAAGGAAATAAACACATTTATCTTGGTTTGAGTGAGTATCAAATGACTTCTCTTCGCGCTTGAGTCTTTTTAATGAGGAATGACGAATGTCAAATGACGTCCTCAGCACGTAATCTAAATTCAGTGTATTTAGCTCAATCAATTACACGTCTTTTCAGTTCAACAGTTCTTCAATTCGTCAAAATACTCAATCATTCTATTTCAACCAATTCTACTAACACAATAGAAAAGATGTATCAAAGAATCGCTCGCACCGCCATAGTCGTCCACGATTACGATGAAGCCATTGAATTTTATACCGAAAAATTAGGTTTTGAATTGCTGGAAGATACGCCGTTCAGTGAAGTAAAACGCTGGGTAGTCGTCGCCCCTCAAGGTGCAAAAGAAGGCGCAATTTTGCTAGCTAAAGCCAAGAATGAACGCGAACGTGCCAGTATCGGCAATCAGACTGGTGGGCGCGTCTTTATGTTCTTGTTTACCGATGATTTTTGGCGTGATTATAATGCTTACAGAGCGCGCGGCGTCGAGTTTGTACGCGAGCCAGCGGAAGAAGAATATGGTACAGTGTCTGTATTCAAAGACTTGTATGGCAATTTGTGGGATTTGATAGAGCCGAAAACTTCGTAGTCACTCTTCTGAAAGCTTTCGGGATATTGGGCTGGCTAAAGTGAGCTACAACAGATGAGCTTTCCTTTAAAATACCTATCACCAATTAAATTCCTTCCTCCACATTTCCCTATCTTTACCCTCCAAATTTTAGAACCCATTCCGTAAGTGGGAACACGTAATACGTATTATTACGTTGCAATTAGCTAAAGCACTGACAATCAGTGTAATCTTTTACTTACGACAAGAATAAATAGACAAATGCAAGTATCGCTCAATTGGCTACGCGACTACGTAGATATAAATTTGACGCCTGAGGAAGTAGCGGGTATTTTGACGGAAATCGGGCTAGAAGTAGAAGGCGAAGAGAAAATCCAAAGTATAGAAGGCGGACTAGAAGGTGTGGTTGTAGGTCATGTGGTGACCTGCGGGCAGCATCCCAATGCAGATCGCTTGTCACTGACGACGGTAGATGTAGGCAATGGCGAACCACTACAAATCGTCTGTGGCGCACCCAATGTCGCACAAGGTCAGAAAGTACTGGTCGCTACAGTGGGTACGACGCTTTATCCAACAGAGGGCGATCCACTGACCATTAAAAAAGGAAAAATTCGGGGCGAAGTGTCTCAGGGGATGATCTGTGCGGAAGATGAGTTGGGTATTGGGACAAGTCATGACGGGATTTTGGTTTTACCGGAAGAAACAGTCGCGGGAACGCCTGCGAGTGAAGTGATGAAAGTAGAAACTGACTATGTCTATGAAATCGGATTGACGCCTAATCGTTCCGATGCTACTAATCATATCGGTGTTGCTAAAGACCTGGGCGCAGCGCTCAAAATCAATTACGATCATAGTGGCGACATCAAACTGCCAAGCATTAATGACTTCAAAGTCAACAATACAGACGACACAGTCGAAGTCGATGTCCGAAACACCGGAGCTGCACCACGTTATGCTGGTGTGAGCATTACAGGTCTGAAAATTGCAGAATCGCCAGATTGGTTGAAAAATAAATTGCGTGCCGTTGGTGTCCGCCCGATCAATAACGTGGTTGACATCACCAACTTTGTCTTGCATGAACTGGGGCAACCATTGCATGCTTTCGATTTGGATAAAGTCAGTGGCAAAAAGATTATTGTTGAGACTTTACCACAAGATACCGTTTTCCGTTCCTTGGATGAAGTCGATCGCAAACTACAAGCGACCGATTTGATGATTTGTGACGGCAACAAACATGGAATGTGTATCGGTGGTGTTTTTGGCGGTATCAATTCTGGTGTTTCTGACAGCACAACTTCCATTTTTCTAGAATCAGCTCACTTCAATCCAGCATACATTCGGCGCAGTAGTATGCACCACAATCTACGGACAGATGCAGCCAAAGTGTTTGAGAAAGGGAGCGACCCGAATATTTGTGTCTATGCACTGAAACGAGCAGCCTTGTTGATGCAAGAACTAGCAGGTGGTGTCATCAGCTCAGAAGTAATCGACATTTATCCAAATCCAATAGAGCCAGTACGCGTCACGGTCAGCTACAGCGAAGTCAATACCTTAATCGGTGTCGATTTGGACAAGTCAAAAATCCACGAGATACTGGATGCGCTAGAAATGGAGCGATTCGAAGAAACGGATACTTACTTTGGCGTACTCGTACCTACCAACAAATCAGATGTAACACGTCCGGCGGATGTCATCGAAGAAATTTTGCGCATCTATGGCTTGAATAGCGTTCCTGTCAATGATCGCATCAGTATGTCGATGTCTTATGGTGTACACCCAAGCCCAGCTGATGTCCGCAATTTAGTTGGCAATTTGTTGGCAGCCAATGGCTTCATCGAGTGCATGAATTTGTCGCTTTCGCAATCGACTTACTATCAGGAATTACTGCCCGTGCCAGAAGAAGAGTTGGTCTACATTCACAATACGTCGAGCGTGTCACTAGATGTCATGCGTCCGACTATGCTGATTCCAATGTTGGAAACAGTCGCTCACAATCAGAATCGGCAGCAGCTAGATTTGAAGTTGTTTGAATTTGGGAAACAGTATCGTCGCAGCGAGGAGACATTTGTAGAAGAAGAGCGATTGATTTTGACCTTGACCGGAAAGCGCAGTCCTGAAAGTTGGTTGAATGCGGCAGATAAGGATAGCGACATTTACACCCTAAAAGCATTCGTACAGCAGGTTTTGCAACGCGTCGGTATTACGAGCTATCAAGAAGTGACCATGACCGATGCGCCATATACTTATGCGGTACAATACAAACGAGGGCGAGACGTTTTGGTGACATTCGGGCAAGTGGAAGCGAAAATCGCTCAAGCTTTGGGCGCGAAAACATCTGTATTTTATGCTGACTTCGCCGCCAAACCACTTTTCAAGTCTGCTCAACGTGGCAAATTGAAGGTGCAAGAACCCGTGAAATTTCCGTCCATGCGTCGAGATTTGGCGTTGGTAGTTGCACAAACCGTTAAATTTCAGGATATTGCGGTATTGGCAGCCAAAACGGGCAAAAAGTTGCTTAAGTCGGTCAATTTATTCGATGTGTACGAAAACGAAGAGCAGTTGGGGGCAGGAAAAAAATCCTACGCCATCAGTTTGACCTTCGAGGACGCCAACAAAACTTTGAAAGATAAGGAAGTCGATAAGATCATGAATCAGTTGATTCGTCAATGTGAGCAGCAATTGGGAGCTTCTATTAGACGTTAGACTGTAGACTCTAGACATTAGAAGTCTAACATCTATCGTCTAATATCTAACGTCTGAAGAAATATGGAATTATTCGACCAAATCGGAAATATCGAACTGAAGGTTCGGCAATTAGCCAAGAAATCAAAACGTTTAACAGAAGAAAATACTGAGATGCTGACCGAAAACCAAGCGTTGAAAGCAACTTTGAGTCAGGTACAAGCCAATCAGTTGATTTTTACAGAAAAGATTTTGCACATTAAGGAACGAATGAGGGGAGAAGGAGATGAGACAAATATGGTGAAAGCAAAGCTGTATTTGAGTGAGATTGAGCGGTGTGTAGCGTGGCTGGAGCAGCAGCAAAAGTAAAGGCTATTAGTGGTGAGCTATTAGCTGTTAGCTGGTTCGGTAGTAAATATTAGTTTTTACGTTTATTAAAATAATAAATGTACAGTTCAATATAGTACAGTTAGCTACAGACAACATAAGAGTGGTTGGTGAAAGACCAATAATTCTAATGTCTAGCTACACGGAAACCGCAATAAGAATTGAAGTATTTTATATAATAAGTAATTGTATTCAGGCGACTTACTATGATATTTTTATTCATTAGAAGTCGTTTTTAAAATTGTCTTTGTCAAGCATGGCAGACCAAATGACAAAACAGATTACTGTATTGATTGCTGGGCGACCGTATTCACTACAAATTAAGTTGAATGACGAGCCTACCATTCAAAAAATTGTCGATGACATCAATGCCACTATCAGTCAATTTGAACGTACCTATCCGAAAAAAGACAAACAAGATTGTCTGGCATTAGGACTATTGACTTATGCGGTTGACTTGCATAAAATACGCCAATCACTCACCACGACTCAAGATCCACAGATCGTCGAACAACTCGCTCTCCTCGACTCGCTACTTGATGATGCATTATTGTAGATGTAGCCGTTGCTATGTCTTTCATTGGGTGAACTACAATTCGCCCCTACATCATCTTGTTTCACTTGGTCAATCCTAGCATTGACTACTAAATACAACAAACATGGAACCCATTGTCGGCATTGTTGCCGGACTACTCATTGGAGCTGTGATTGGATACTTTTTGGTACAAAATATACTCAAGAAAAAGCAGCAATCAGATATAAAGGCGAGTCACGCAGAGTCAGATGAGATCATCACTAAAGCGCGACAGACCGCAGAGCGAACCCTGTCGGAAGCCAAAAGCAAAGCTGATAAAATCGTATCTAAATCTGAGCAGAAGAACGAAAGCATTAAGCAGCGCAAGATTCAAGAGGCGAAGGAGAAATTCAGTCGGATGCGCTCAGAATTCAATACAGACAAGCAAAAACAGCTGGTCGAATTGAAAGACCGACAAGTAGAGATCAAAGGACTGGAAAAAGAGCTGCAAATCAAGCAATCGCAGATCGGTCAAGAACTAAAAAAGCTAGAATCCGAACAAAGCAATTTGGAGACAAAAGAGATCGAAATTAAAGACATCCGTAGCAATCTCGAAAAACAACTCAAGATCGTCAACCGCAAAAAAGAAGAACTAGATCGTGCCAATGAAATACGCATCAAAGAGCTAGAAAAAGTGGCGATGCTATCCGAGCAAGATGCCAAAGAGCAACTACTAGAAGCGGTAAAGGCAAAGGCGGAAACAGAGTCCATGGCACTCATCAAGCAGACAGTGGAGCAAGCCAAAATGGACGCCAATAAGCAAGCGAAAAAGATCGTCATTCAGACCATTCAAAGGATGTGTGCGGAGTATACAATTGAAAATACGGTCTCAGTTTTCAATTTAGATTCCGATGACTTAAAAGGTCAGATCATCGGGCGAGAGGGGCGGAACATCCGAGCTTTGGAAGCAGCGACAGGTGCAGAAATCGTCGTCGATGATACGCCAGAAGCTGTTGTCATTTCTAGCTTTGATCCTATTCGTCGTGAAGTTTGTCGTTTGTCTTTGAAACGCCTAGTTGCTGATGGGAGAATCCATCCGGCACGTATCGAAGAAGTAGTTGCTAAGACCCGCAAGCAGCTAGATGAGCAGATTGTGGAAATCGGTAAGAAGACGGTGATTGATTTGGATATTCACGGCTTGGATGCTTATCTGATCAAGATGGTGGGGCGGATGCGTTTCCGTTCTTCTTACGGTCAAAATTTGCTGAAGCACTCCATAGAAACCGCGAATTTATGTGCAGCTATGGCATCCGAATTGGGACTCACTCCTAAGCAAGCTAAACTCGCGAAACGTGCCGGACTCTTGCATGACATTGGAAAAGTGACAGAAGAAGATTCTGAGTTATCTCACGCGATTTTGGGGATGAAAATCTGCGAGAAGCACGGCGAAAATGCTATCGTTTGTAATGCCGTAGGCGCCCACCACGACGAAATCGAAATGAATGCGATCATCTCCCCTATTGTTCAGGCTTGTGATGCCATTTCCGGTGCTCGACCTGGTGCTCGTCGTGAGATTTTGGAGAGTTATCTGGAGCGCATCGGTGAGCTGGAAGAACTAGCGATGGGACATGATGGTGTACAGAAAGCGTATGCCATGCAAGCTGGACGTGAACTACGTGTCATCGTCTCTAGCGAAAAAGTAACCGATCAAGCGGCAGATGACTTGTCGTTTATGATTTCGCAAAAGATACAAGACGAAATGCAGTATCCCGGGCAGATTAAAGTAACCGTTATTCGCGAAAAGCGGTCGGTTGCCTTTGCACGATAACTATTCTCAGCAAGAAAGCATTTCAAAGATTTTGTCTCTGAGGTGCTTTCTTCATTTTCACAACAATCTAATTATCAATTAATTACATCAGAAATCAACCTCAATCAAGCCAATAGTTGTCCTCTCTTTGACTGTCTCTTTCACTCTACTTTGACGACCGCTTAATTCCAACAGCCTCTTAACACTCAAGTTAAGAAAGCATTAAATGTGCCCTTTACTCAAGTCGAATTGTAGCTGGCATCCGTCTACTCACCAAATAAATTGCAACCTTCCTGTGAAAAGAGTTTCCTTATTCTTAGAGGTTATGCAATTGTATTTATCACCTACACCAATTTCAAAAACCAATTATGTATAAAAACTTATTCTTTTGCGCCTACTTTTCGTTGAAAAGCCTCGCTGACGCTAAGGCATCGTCTACGTTTTTCGCCTCAATTAGACCCAAAATAATTTAGTTTTTATATACGTACTTCATTATTGAATTTGGTATTAAACAGTAGAATAGTATGAAACATCTATTAGGAATTAGCTTATGCTTTTTGAGCCTTTCCCTTTTCGCTCAACGCGATCGTACACTTTTCAATGGCAATTATCGTACCGGATTTTTTGGTGCCCCCATTTTTGAGTTTTATGACATCAACTCCGGCACTGATTTTGAAGTAGCTAGTGGTGGCGGCGGTGCGCTTATTATAGGCGATGCTTTTATCGGTGGCTATGGTATCGGAGACATTAACTTGATTCAAACTATCGAAAATGATCGTGCAGATATTGATCTGGCACATGGTGGCATCTGGGTAGGTTATGTGCCATTACAGCAGTCAGCCATACATCCTTATCTCAGTGCACGTGTCGGTTGGGGCGCAGCAGACATCGTGATCGACGACGATAACTTTACTTTTGGCGACCGCTTTTTTGTCGTCAGTCCCGAAGCTGGTGTCGAGCTGAATGTCTTTCGATGGTTTAGGATTGCCGGGACGGTGGGTTATCAGTGGTTTGATGGACTACCGGATACAGGTAAATTTGGGGACTTGGATATCAATAACTTGCGTGCTGGACTGACGCTCCGCTTTGGCGCATTTGGTCGTAGCAAGAAAGGACATTCTCGTAATAACTGGTGGTAATTCCTAAAAACTGATGAATCGAAGAATTGACAATTCATATCAAATCATCAGTTCTTCGATTTATCAATTCATAAAAAAAACAATCGATATGAAAATTCAAAACCTATTTTCCATACTAACCCTGACCTTCCTGACGCTTACTATTTTCAGTTGTGAGCTAGATGAAATTTGCGAAAAAGGAGACGGCGCGACGGTCAGTCGAACACTAGAGTTGGATGCTTTTCACAGTATCGTCATTGATAATGCAGCGAATGTCTTTCTATCGCAAGGCGACCGGCAAAAAGTAGTGGTCGAAGCGCAAGATAACATCATTGACCTCCTTGATTTGGATATTGACAATGAGACCTGGACGATTGACTTTACGCGCAATTGTGTGCGCGATTTCAAAGATTTGAATATTTATATCACACTTCCTGATATTCAGCGATTGACGATTGATGGCAGCGGTAATCTGGTCGGAGAGACAGTCTTTGTTGTAGATGACTTGAGTCTGGTTATTGACGGATCCGGTGATATGGATATTGCTGCTGAAGTCGAAGAACTGAACACGCGCATACAAGGCTCCGGTGATGTCAAGCTGGAAGGTTTTGCCAATATAGCTCGCTTTTTTGTGAGAGGTTCTGGAGACATCAGTGCCTTCAATTTGGAAGCTAAAGATGTGGATGTGGAAATACGTGGCTCTGGAGATGTTGAAGTTTTCGCTACGGATTTCTTGAAGGTCGATATCGATGGTAGCGGTGATGTTTTCTACAAAGGAGAGCCTGAAATCACGCTACGTGTAGATGGAAGTGGCGAGCTTCGGAATGCGAATTAGGCAGTTTGAACATCTATTCAAAAAAGCGTGTCGGTCATTCAACGATACGCTTTTTTTGTTTGCCACAAAACTAATGCAAAGGCTCATTCATCTTTTGAAGAAAACAATCAATGAAATATCTCCTATTCCTCTCGCTTATGCTTGCCTTAGTAGCTTGCAATACTACGGCTGACAAACCAACCGAAATAACTAAGACAATAGACTATGAAGCTTTGAAGGCGGAGTTAGAAACCATACACGAAACCGATCAAAAATATCGACTACAAATCACTCAGTCCAAGACTTTCGATGCTGAGCTAGTCGCAAAAATGAACCAAACTGATTCCATCAATCAGATTCGAATGATAGAAATATTGGACGAATATGGTTGGCTGCCCAAAAGCAAAATCGGAGAGACAGCTGCTGATGCCTTATTTCTGGTGATTCAACATAGCCCAAAAACAGTGATGCGCAAATATATGGATGAGCTAAAAGCACAAGCAAAAGCTGGAGAAGCTAGTAAGATGCACGCTGCTATGATGGAAGACCGACTGTTGATGTATGAAGGAAAGAAGCAAATTTATGGTTCTCAAGCAACGTCTTATATGGACGGTACTCAAGGGTATTTTATCTGGCCAATAAAAGAGACTGCGACCGTCAATGCAAGGCGAAAAGTAGCCGGATTCAGCAATACAATCGAAGAATATGCCGAGAGTATGGGTGCGACTTATGACCCAAATGAGTCATTGCCGGATGAAACACTGTTCTAGTATCACTGCTGATGATGTTGATAATCAGTGCTTTATAGCTCTAAGACAACCTATTACAACTTTTATTATATAGTTACAATTAAAATATATACATTTGTTCCAAGTTATAATTGTCTGATGAAAAAGGACATACACGATTGGCAAAGTGCTTCGGCATTTTGCCTTTTTCTATCTCTCACTTTCTCATTTTCCCACCCCGAAAGCTTTCGGGGCTCATAATATATTCACCTCCGGTACAATCCGAATCCCGAACTTCGCCTCCACAGATCCCGCAATATCTTGCGCCAATTGCCATACCTCCTCTCCCGTTGCCTCGCCATAATTGACGAGTACCAAAGCTTGCTTTTCGTAAGCTCCGGTATTGCCGACGCGCTTGCCTTTCCAGCCACATTGCTCGATCAGCCATCCGGCAGGGACTTTGATGTTCCCATTGGGTAGTGGATAATGGACAATATTGGAAAAGCGTTTTTGTAGTGCTTCAAACTGAGCAGCTGGAATCTCTGGGTTTTTGAAAAAGCTACCGGAGTTGCCTAGGACTCTGGGATCGGGTAGTTTGCTTTGACGAATAGCAATGACGGCATCGCTGACATCTTGAATCGTGGGATTTTCGATATTTCGCGCCTCCAATGTATTCGTAATTGCACCATAAGAAATATTGACACTGGCTTCTTTTTGCAGTCGGAAATAGACCTGTACAATGGCATATTTTCCTTTGAGTGCCCTTTTGAAAATGCTATCTCGATACCCAAACTGACAGTCTTCCGACTCAAATATCTCAATAGCTCCGCTTTCCAAATTGATAGCTTTCAATCGCTCAAACACATCTTTCAGCTCTACCCCATACGCCCCTATATTCTGAATCGGTGCAGCACCCACGGTTCCCGGAATAAGCGACAAATTTTCCACGCCACCTAGATCACGACGTACACATTTCAAGACAAACTCGTGCCAGTTTTCACCACCACCCACTTTGACCACTACCGTGTGATCGTTTTCTTCGACGACTTCAAAACCTTCGATCTGATTTAAAATGACCAGTTTGTTGACATCTTTAGTCAGTAACATATTGCTGCCGCCACCGAGTATCATCAGGTCATGATCAGCAGCATCGGATCGAACCACTTCTTGTAATTCCTTCACACTTTTCACAATGACAAAATAGCGTGCTTTGACATCTAGACCAAAAGTATTATAAGTTTTGAGTGAGTGGTTTTCTTGTATCGTCACGAATCGTGTTTTGTACCTATCGTCTATTAAGGTGTGAATAAATTCGCACCCTTATGTTATTCAGCGTCTATAATCTATTATACTTTTTCAATAATAATAGAAGATGCCCCCCCACCGCCATTACAAATCGCTGCCAGACCTAAACCACCATCTTTATGCTGTAAGACATTGCACAAAGTCGTGACGATACGTGCGCCAGAAGCTCCTAGCGGATGTCCCAAAGAAACTGCACCACCGAAAACATTGACTTTTTCTGTATCCACATCTAAAATTTGATTGAACGCTAAAGGAACAACTGCAAATGCCTCATTCACTTCAAAATAATCAATGTCTGATAAGCTCATGCCCGCTCGCTTCAATACTTTTGGAGCAGCTAAAGTTGGCGCAGTCGTGAACCATTCTGGCTCTTGCGCGGCATCAGCGAAGGCAACTATTTTAGCGACAGGTGTCAAGCCGAGTTCTTTCATTTTACTTTCACTAATCAAGATTAGAGCAGACGCTCCATCATTGATGGTAGAAGCATTGGCAGCGGTCACTGTTCCTGTTTTTGTAAATGCCGGACGTAAATTGGGGATTTTATCAAATTTGACGCGCTTGTATTCTTCATCTTCTGTTATAACGATCGGATCGCCCTTGCGCTGTGGCACAGATACGCCTACGATTTCGTCTCGCATCTGTCCGCTATTGGTAGCAGCGGCAGCTCGTTTGTAAGAATTGATGGCGTAATCATCTTGCGCTTCTCGACTAATGTTGTATTTAATTGCCGTATTGTCGGCACTGATGCCCATAGCCGTATTTTGATAGGCATCTATCAAACCATCTTTGGCAAGTCCATCTATGAATTGTCCATCGCCGTACTTATAGCCAAAACGCGCATTGGGCACATAGTAAGGTACACGCGACATGTTTTCCATGCCACCAGCGACGATAATATCCGTATGCCCGAGCATGATCGACTGAGCGGCAAACATGATGGATTTGGCACCGGAAGAGCAAACTTTATTGATAGTTGTACAAGGTACTGCTTCTGGTATGCCTGCACCGAGGGCTGCTTGTCGAGCCGGAGCTTGCCCTAGATTGGCAGAGCAAACATTGCCCATAAATACTTCTTCCACTTGCTCAGGTGTGATACCTCCTTTTTCCATTGCGCCTTTGATGACGTGTGTTCCTAATTCAGTAGCAGAAATGCCCGCAAACATTCCCCCAAAGCTACCTAAAGGTGTACGGACAGCGGATACGATATATACGTTTTGCATAATTTGGTTTGTGCGATTTACAAAATCTGTCAGATTTTGCAAATTTCTTCTTCTATAAATTAATGCCTATCCAAGAACAAACTCAGATAGGCATTAGATTTTACGTTCGTGCAAAAATAGGACTAGCAATCGAAGATTCCTACTGCTTTAAAATTTTGTGTGTCTGCACTGATTCTCCATCTGTCAATTGCAATAGATACCATCCACTCGGCAATGTACTCAGATCGAATTGATGCTGACCGGATAGTAACTGCTGTAACCAATGTGTACGCCCTAGCGCATCTATCAGCCGCACTTCTAAAGCAGCATTGAAAGCGGTTTCTAGTTCCAGAGAAAGTATGTCGGCTACTGGATTTGGATAGAGGCGGAAATGTTGTAGCACTAGTGTTGTAGTATTAGAAATGTTACAATTGATGATGTCTGTATCGACTTCAACTGCCATTTCAAAAGTATTTTCACAACCAGTCGTATTGTCTCTCAATAGTAGCACATAATTACCGGAAGTGCCTGCACACAAAGTTGGATCGGTTTCATCTGCTAACAATTCACCTTCCAAATACCATTCTAAGGTCAAATCGTCTGTCAGCACCGTCTCATCCACCAAGCGCAACAAATTATCTACATTCTCAAAAACTGGAATGACTGGCAACTCATTGACCACCACACTGACTGGCATAGCGACGACTGTACAGCCACCTTGAGGAGAAGTATAGCTCACTGTATATTGACCAGACTGAGTGACTTCGAGTGTAATGTCGTTTGCTCCTGTGATGGCTTGTCCGTCGCGCGACCATTGCAAATTGATGTCGTACGGATTGGTTTTCAAGGTTGTCAGTTCTCCTTCGCACAGCGTAGTTTCGCCAGAAGCTGAAACACTGGGCGCAGCCGGGAACGGGAAAATAAAGACCGTATCGCTAGCTGTGATGGTATCGATAGGATTGAAAATTTCAAGCGTTGCGCGCACTCCATCTAGCACGACTAGACTATCTTCAAAGGTAAATGGAATGTCTGCACAGTTGTCGTCCGATCCTTCTAGTCCACCATCTTCATCATTGACGCGCAAAGTGTAAGTGCCATCCTCTTGAAGTGGAATGTCTAAGTTGAATGTAGCAGGCAAAACCGGATTTTCTAAGTGCTGTGCTAAATATATTTCTGTGCCTTCGGGATCGAGTACAGAGATGTAATAATCTGGTCGCCCGATAATGTCGTTGCAGTCACCTTCCAAAATGGTGACGCCTTGCAGTCGGCTTTGAGCAGTGTCGACAATCGCTTCATATTCGACGATAAATTCGCCTATGCCGACATAGTCTTGTGGAGCAGGGTTTTCTTCTGTGGAGGTCTTTCCATTTCCGAAATTCCAAAAATATTGGAAGCCGTCTTCGCCCAGGCTAGGATTATTGTTGCGGAAGCTGACGCGTGTCGCTCCACAGCCGATGTTATTTTCCAAATTAAATCCTTCTGTAGAACTAGTCGCCGGACCAATGTACAAATCCAAAAAGACTGAACTCTCGCGAGTGATGACAAACAGACGAGACACAATATTAACTTGCACTCGGAAATTGCCACGACTAGCGGGCGTCCCACAAAACCGAATACAGCCATCTGTGATGCCTTCGTCTACGGCAAAAGTATCTTGGCTGGTCGCGAAACTCAGCCCTTCCGGTAGTCCAGTGATACCTAAAATAGTAATTTCATTGATGGGTAAATTGGGCAACAGAGTGGTATCCAATTCGGTCACTGGCGTCGTCGTCACTGGCAACCGGAAGCTGATGTCTGCTTCGTAAAAACTACCCAAAGCACCATCCGGCAAATCACTCAAAAAGATAGTATCCGCAGGTAGTTCAGGTAAATCAATTTCGCAGTCTGAACAATTACTTTGCGCAATGGCGAAATGAGTGAAAAGTAGTAGAATTTGGAAGAGGAAAAGTTTTCTCATGAATCTATGTTTGAAGTGTTGAGCAGATGTTAGACATTAGACTGTAGACGTTAGACAAATCACTATAATATTTGAATTATAGTTCATTCTACTTAACTCCTAATCCTGCTATCACATCTGAAATTGTGAAGAGATCATATCTCTATCACGACTAAAATACAAAACCGATATATGGAAAACTGTGGAATGGAAGATTTGGTTAACTTTTGGGAGTAATTAGTCAGATTGAAGGTGAAGGCTTTACTGTGAGGCAAAACCTTCACTATCATTAAATAGGCATGATTGCTTATGGTCGCTTGCGAATCATCACACGTTTAGTAACTTGTGTTTTACCATCATTGACCGAGTAAATATAGAGCCCATCAGACAGGAAACTTAAATCCAAATCTTGCTCATTCATACCTGCTTGCAGTCGCATGGGTACATTGATGATCTCCGCGCCTAACATATTATACAAGCGATATTGATAAGTACCGGAGCGTGGCGCATTGATTCTCAATTTGGCGTAGCTCATCACTGGATTGGGGGCGATCGTCGCTTCTATTTTGTCATTGTAACGTACCAGTTCTACACTAGACGCTGTACAAGCTGGATCATTGGAAGCAGCTACACGCAATACATAAGAACCTGGAAACAAGTCACCCGGTAGCGTCTGTGCTAGTGAAATAGCACCAGAGAAAAACGTCCCTGTAATGGTCAATGGATAGTCACCCAGTGCGTTAGTAGAAGATGGTACACCCGTAATGGCAACACAGCTCAAATCTCCCTGCCGGAAAATACAGTCTGGCGTGCCACACTCAAACGTCAAACCTGCCGGAAGTCCTCCGATAGCCGTATCAGGCGATAGCACGATAGAATCAATTGGGAAAGCACCAAAGCCCGGGATATCCAAAGAATCCCCGACTGCAATGGTGAAGGTAAATTCGTAATCTTTGTCTACACACGCCACTTTATCGATACCACCCATCGCGTCCTCTGTCAATGAGTCGAAAGGCGGTGGGAAAACACCCAAGGTATCTGCAAATGTTTCGTCAGGCATACAGGTTGACTGCGCCCACATCATATTGGTCAATAAAAGAAGAGAAAAAGTGTAAATTAACTTCATAGTCTTGTTTTAATCGGCAAAAAATCAATCTCAATTTTCACCGTCTATTTGTAATACGGTAATGGAACGTCAAAGTTAGCGTTTTTTGAATTGCCGAGTCCTTGAGATGGCGTTAAAACGTGTTAAAGGAAGCTAAAGTTGTTGCCCGATTATACTCATTTGACTGGCTTATGCGCATAACTAATCGCTCGTTTCACCATCCATCCGTCTTCAGTTGCCTCCCAAATTGTTGTAAACTTTGCCGTTTCTACCACTTTCCCGTCTACTAGAAAGATATGTGTCCCATTTTGCACCGCCCCAAAATCCCCTAAACGATGAATGTCGGTATCAATTAGTTTTCGCGTCACTGAAAAAGGTTTGGCACATTTGTCTTGAAAGGAAGCAATGTCTTTTTCACGAGAGGTATTGAGTCCGGTTCTGTCATCGTAAAACTCAAATTCTTCAGACATAATTTGCTGGTAAAGGGTAAGATCACATTGATTAAAAGCAACTTCAAATAGTAAACTATCCATTTGTAAAATATCAGTTTCCAAGTTACCTTCCATAGTCTGTGCTTGCACATTAAATAAAAATAATACATTGATAATCAATAAATTAAACATAATTTTAATGCTCATACTGTTGTTTATTTACTACTTTTCGCAATCTTAACAAGATTAACATTGGTTCTACAGCTAACAAAGCATACACCATTGTCGTACTCGTCCATTCTATAATGATAAGCTAGCTTCAACAATGATCTCAACGCGCTCTCAAATGATGAAAGGCTGCTCCCAAATACTCAACCAACTGCCCGGCAATCAAGCTTTCCATACTTCCATCTTCAACTGCCAAATCACCAGCAACGCCATGCAAATGGACACCCAAACAAGCAGCCGTTTCAGTATCATAACCTTGTGCCAATAGTCCGGTCAATATGCCTGTGAGCACATCCCCACTTCCAGCTGTCCCCATACCGGGATTTCCGGCGGTACTGAAGTAGGTTTTGCCTTCGGGTGTTGTGATGCTGGTATGTCCACCTTTCAAAATAATGATGCAGTTATATCGTATGGCTTGATTCCTTTGCATCTGCCAACGATCCCAAAATGTATCATGTGACCCAAACAATCGATCAAATTCTTTAGGATGTGGTGTAAGTATGCTGCCCTTTGGCAAATCGTATAGTAACTTCTCGTTTCTTGCCAAAATATTGAGCGCATCCGCGTCTACCACCAATGGATGCTGTGCGCTTTTCAATAGCTGCTCCACCACCTGCACACTCAATGGAGCAGTCCCCAATCCCGGACCGATCCCGGCCACTTTATATCTATCCAAATCGGTGGGTAGCTCACTTACGATATAGTCATTTCGATCTACCAATACCATCGCTTCCGGCAGACTAATCTGCATAATATCGTATCCAATTTTTGGAGTATGCACACTCAATAAACCTGCACCTGCTTTCAAACAAGCTCTTGAAGCCAACACCGCTGCACCCATTTTACCATAGCTTCCGGCGATCATGAGTGCGTGACCAAAAGTACCTTTATGGTCAAATCGTCCACGCTCTTTCAATAAATTGGTGACGCCATTATCGTCCAAGAAATAGAGTTTGCTTTTAGCTTCTTTGATTCCTTGTTCCGACAATCCAATATCAACGATTTGCCAATCACCGATGTATTTTGCGTGTTCAGGAAAGAAAAAACTAAAGTTAGGCAACTGAAAACTGATGGTATACGTGGCTTGGATGATCGTTCCTTCGGCAGGATAATCAGCATACAGACCGGAAGGTAGATCAATAGTAACTATTTCTTTGTACTTGTCATTGATATGCGCTATCACTTCTGCCCAATAGCCTTCGACCGGACGA
Source organism: Bacteroidota bacterium (assembly GCA_038749535.1). Taxonomy (GTDB): domain Bacteria; phylum Bacteroidota; class Bacteroidia; order Chitinophagales; family Saprospiraceae; genus JAAUTG01. The sequence continues at coordinate 24,750 of JBCDHX010000037.1, read as the reverse complement.
CTCAGTCCTGAACCAAAAAGTCCATCGATAGCAACAGATTCTTGATCTACAATGGGCAAAGCATCATACTCTCGAAGTATTTGGTAGTCTATTTCTTGAGGTAGACGATCTTTGTTATTGGCATTGTCTTTGCTCAGCTGGTTGCCGATCATTACCTGTATTACACTGGCTTCATAACCGAATTTGGACAATATTCTAGCTACTGCCAGACCGTCTCCTCCATTATTGCCAGTGCCACACCAAACGGTGATTCTGCTATCATAATCATACAATTCACTGAATGCTTTGACGAATGCCAGCGAAGCTCTTTCCATCAAATTGATGGAAGATATGGGTTCATGCTGCATAGTGTATTGGTCAAGTGTTTTCGTCTGGGTAGCGGAGAGTATTTTTTGCATGGCGCATCTAATTCATTGGGTCGAGATTAGAACGCTGTAGTAGATGGTTTGTTAAGTCAGATATATTAAAGAGATAATTTATAGAAGCTAGGGTGTCATTCGTAAGAGTTTAGCCTATTCTGATTTCTAGAAAAGATAAGCTAGCAATCTCAAAAAAGCTAGGGCGTCGTGGTAAACGACACCCTAGCATAAGTACAAAAAGTGATCTTAATCTATTCCTTTACAATCATCATCGACCGACTGATAACTGTCGCTTCGCTGCGGAATTGATAGTAGTACAAGCCTGGCGCGAATGGTGTGGCTTGGAACTGAACATCCGTCTGCCCGGCATCGAAGACACGATCAGCGCGGTAGATTTCTTGTCCATTCAAGTTGTAAATGCTCAACACCCCTTTTGTCGCTTTTGTCAAGGTCAACTGAATGACCGTTAATTCGCTAAATGGATTCGGGAAGTTCCTCAGTTCGATCTCGCCCATTTGCTCATCTCTGCTTTCTATTTCTTGCAAACTCGGTGGCTGACAAGGCGCGATGCGTGCGATGAACATAGCAGATGCCGTATTCGGTTTGGCATGGAAGCCAGGTTTCAAGAGTACCGTTTGCCCTGCGTAGAGATCGACGATGCCATTCGGATCGGCAGTGCTGGCTGTTTCGATTTGTATTTGTGCACCATAGCTGCCCGCTGGAATCGGGTTGGCGATGATGTCAACAAATGGCGGACAAGACGGAATGCTCGGATCGCCGCACTGTTTCAAGTCATAGACGACCGATTTGATACAAGTCGTGCCACCTACAGTACAAATTTTCTCGAAACGGAATGGACCATTTTGAGTCGGTGCAACTGTCAAACTCATACCCGTCGCGCCAGGAATCGCGCCGTTTTCGTCGTACCATTGGAAGGTGCAGGTACCGCCACTCGGTGGATTTGTCACGATGCCATCTAAGACCACAATCTCGTCATTGCAACGATAGCAAGGACCTGCAATCGCTAGCTCACAAGGCGGCTCTATGGTGATGACCTGCGACTTGATTTCCTCATTACAGCAGCTACTCTTCACGACGACATAATAATTGCCTGGCACTAAATCTGGGTCACTAGGTGCATAAGTGTAGCTTTCATTCAAATTCGTGGTTGTCACTGTCTGCAAGAGCGTTCCATTGCGATACCATTCGACGATATAGTTGCAACCATTGGCAGGTGCAGGTTGATAGCTGGCATTCAGCACCACTTGATTTGGCGAACAAACTGGCGTTGCCGTCGCAGTAAAGCTAGTCAACGTCAACGGTGCATTCACTGGAATGAAAATTTCCACCACATCGACTGGACAAACGCCATTTTGCTTCTCTACCTTGAACCACGTATCTTGATACAGACGATTGGTATTGTACAATGGATTCTGGTCGCCCGCTGTCGTGATCGGCGTGTAGCTTGTATTTGTCGGGCTACTCACAAACCAAGTCCATGTATTTGTCGGTGAAGTACATTGTGGGCGATAGCGCAAAGTCAAATCTTCGCCTGGACAAAGCGGTAGTGGCTCTACCGGATCCATCACCAATGTACCTGTCGGCGCATCATCATTCCAAAGCGTGATGGTCGCCGCACAAGAAGAAACACCACATTTGCTGCGCACTTCCATGCGGTAGGTAAAGCTTCCTTTGCACGCTTGACTACCTGCTGGCAAACTCAAAGCTGGCGGCTGATAGGTCAAAGTCGTCGCGCCTGGAATAGGATTACCATTTGGATCGTACCACTGAATCGTATCTGGGCAATTTGAAGGGCTGATCGACAGATTACCAGTCAAAACAGTCGGCATGATCGGTGTGCCGTCATAGCAATATTCTTGATCGCTAGAGATTTGACAACTGATTGGTGGACAGAGGGTTATCGTCGCTGTATTGGTGACTAACATAGGTGCGCAAGGTCCATCACCACTACCCAAAATCACTTCTGCATAGACACAAACATTGCCATTGAAGAACTGTGGATCGAGCAACAAATCGGTGTAGTAAGTAGTCGTTTGGAAAGGCGCACCCCAACTCGTCGGTGGACAAGGCGCATCTGCCACATACCAATTGACTTGCTGAATATCGCATAGATTTCCGACACCTTCAATTGGGACATAAACTAGCGGTCCGTCTCGACAAATACTTTCGTCAGCTATCTCAATTGTCTTACAACATTGGGTCGGCACGGTGACTTCTACGGTGCATTCTACTTGTTCTTGATTTGGACAAACACAATCCAAAGTCACATCGAACAACAACTCATCCGGGAACGGACAACCTGTGATGGTCGCGCTACCATTGATGATGACTTGTGCGCCAGTCCATATGAAGGTGTAGCCATTGATCGTAACGCCCGTTTGAGCATTGGTCAAAATGACGTTGCAGTTGTTTGTGCCAGTCAAACTATTGAGCGCAATCGTAAAGTCTTGAGTGTCTTCATCATCCTCATTGCAAGCACTACCGACACGCACGATTTCAGCGCATTCGCACTCAACGATGACATCAAATCGGCAGGAAGTTTGGTTGCCTGCCATATCGGTGACGGTGCAAGTGACGGTCGTTCTGCCGCAAGGGAAGAAGTCGCCACTTTGATGTGAGCAAGTGTAAGTCGCCATCGGGCAGTTGTCGTCGATGACCGGTGGCGGAAACTGTACGAAAGTACCGCCATCACACAACAAGGCAGAGACTCGAATATCATCTGAACAATTTATCGTGGGTGGCTCGTTATCTACGACGGTCACTTTGAAAGTACAAGTGCTTTGGTTGCCAGAAGCGTCGGTCGCGGTACAAGTTACCGTTGTCGTTCCTTTCGGGAAAGTCGGATCTGTGTAGTCGCACTGATAAGTTGGCATATCGTCGCAGTCATCTGTCACCGTAATGATTGGCGCGAAAGTGGCAAAGCACTCACCTTGATCGATGAAAATGGTCGTGTCATTCGGGCAGTTGATAACTGGCGGAATGAGGTCGCGGACGGTGACTGTTTTGGTCGTCGTGCAAGTGACACCTGCTGCATCTGTAACAAGCATGGTAACCGTGTAAGTTTGGGAAGCTGAAAATGGCGGATACGTGTGGTTGGCAGGATTCATATTGATGATGTCGTACACCAAGTCGCCATCTATATCCCAATCGTAAGTATAAGGTGCTGTGCCACCTGTAGCAGCTCCAATCAAATTGACATCAAAACAGTCGGTTTGGAAGGTAAAGTCACAGTCGATTTCATTACCTGTACCACATTCAAATTCATCTCCAGCTTCGCAAACCACATTGCCTATGGCATCTTTCCACAGATAGGAAATACCTGTCGTCCCTGTCGTGCCACTCAAACAGAATGTGATCGCATCTGTAATGATACCAGGCGGCAATGCTGGCGAACCACTGCTTGTTATGGTCAATGTTTGTCCACCTCCTGTGATGGCAAAAACGAAGTTCGGATCAGTCAAAACGGTAGAGAAAACTGCTGGAGAACCAGTGATATTCAAACACAATTCATAAACTGGACCTGGCGAGTTATTCTTATAATCCAATGCGAAGCAGCAGTCCTGTTGCTGCACTTGAGCTGGCTTTTGCGTCAGCATCACACTGTCGCATTCTACAGGTTCTGGTGGATCATTTCGATCACAAAAGTCTGTTTTTGATTCAAAACGAGTCGAGCCGAAATCATAGACAATCGTTTGATCTGGAATGCCAGTTGGTAATATAATTTTATTATATGGTCGCTCTTCTGGGTCGATCACTTGGACAGGGATCGGTTCTTCGCACTGGTTGTTAAAAGAGAGTTGTCCAGTAGCACTGGCGCGGACTTTCATTTCGTCATAGCGTTGAATGTATTGGTTGAATGTACCGATTTCATTGACCCAACAATAGCCGACTACATCTATTTCTTCTCCATTGAATTTCAAATCTCTCGGCTCTGTGCCTTCCGCTAACCGGAACTGGTTCGCCCACTGAACATTGCCGAATAAATCCAAACTCATCAAGTAGGTTTTTTGAGCTTCAAAGCCGTTGGCTGGATTTCCAATACCACCCTCATCTATTTCAGAAATACCCGTTACGATGAGTTCCTCATCATTTCTCACTTCCACATCAACCACCCTTTCGCCGCCACCTGGCATTCTATAAATGTGATTTTCAGCTACGATCACGCCGACACTTGGATTGTCAAAATCGAGTTTGAGTAGGAAGAAATTGTATCTATCTGGCTGATTTGGATTAAAACCTCTATCCAAGTTACCAAGAATATAAATCTCATTCTCTATCAAGCGCAATCGGATGCCGACCTCTCTAGTTTCGGGATTATTGTCAATGTCATAGCTTCGGTGAAAGATCAGATTCAGATTATTATTCAACAGCAAAATGTACACCTCATTGCCGACAGAACCTGTCACCGCATATCTAGCATTTTGAAAACCTGGCAATCCACTCGGCAACTCTATAATAGACTGTCCAGTTGTATTTTGAATGCCGCCATTGGGGATTGAAAACTGATATTCGGTCTGTATGCCTGCACCACAACCTGTGTACTTATGAATCAATAGTTTCTGCACAATACCTGGCGGATTATTGCTTCGTGTGCCGACCCAAAGTAGTTCTTGGTTGGTCGTTGTATTCGAGCGGATAAAATCATTGACTTCTTCGTCAAGATCATCTGTATTGGTGACATCGGCATAATAAGTCAGATCACCAGCAGCAGACATTTCGGCGAAAAAGACATCTTTGTTGCCGTTGTTATTATTATTGATAGTACCAACGATGGCATGAGGAGAACCGCTACAAAATGGATCGATATTGACGGAGTGCATATTTTCAATGCTGTTTCTACCAGGCTTTTCATGGTAATTGGTACGACTCGGTAGAATACTCGTTCCTGCTGCGTCCAAAGTGTGTCGAACAATGCGCTCATTGGGGGTCAAAGGACTTTGAATGTTGGTCGCCAAAAGCGTAGAGAGATCAGTGGACTGCCCAGTGATGATCGCCATACCGCGCTCATCGTAGGTGTTGGCTTGCACAGGAATGGTATCACCAAATACGCAACCCGCAAATATCTGAGGCTCATACGGACAGTTATAAAAGGTGACAAATTGTGCATCATTCACCCCCACAGTAACTGTGATCGGTGGCGTTCCAGTCCAGCCCCACTGCGGCACTTCTCGCACGATATAAGTGCCAGGCGGTACATCATCAAATTCAAACTCTCCGAAAGCATTACTCGTCACTGTCGCGATGACCGCACCAGTCGTCGGATCAACCAATTCAAATACAAAACCGCTACCAACGCCATCCGTCCCTTGATCGAACGCTCCATTACAATTGACATCCAAAATCTTCTGGCCTGTGATGACAGAGCGTTGGCAGCAGTTCAATTGCTCTTCATAGACCGTCGTGCCCATCGCACTTGTCATCGTCCCTTGCACGGCAAAGCCTGTCGCTACGCCATTCGTATTTCTGAGATCAAATTCAAAGTAGTAGATGCCAGCTGGTAAAAACAGGACTTGGCTGAAATTGACGCCAGTATAGAAGTTACTGGTGTTGGGTGGCGGTGCAAGACTGACATTGAAAGCGGTCGGTATACCGCCATCTTCAAAGAGCGTAATCTGACCAGTGTCGTCTGCTCTGATTTGTCCGTTTAGCTCGACTTCGGTGTCTTGGCACAGACAGAAGTAGCGTCGAAATCGCCAAGGTTGTGCGGCGTTTGAGTTGTTGGGTCCAAAGTTACTTTGATCGGTCATCGACAGGGCGCGAGAACCTGGTATGTCATTCCAACCTGCCACGAAAGGCGAAATGGAATAGGCAATCGGTGGTGTTGGAATGGCGGCAGCACCAGGAATCGGTCCTGTAATCGGCGGCACATTCATCAATCTCCAGTGTGGATCGACTGCACCGATGGGAATGACCGCGCCGGCGACTTCATCCCAGCCTGTGCTAAAGTTGAGGGCAACGCCTGGTGAGCAATTGGGACTACAACCTTGATTTTGGGCGAAAATTTGGGTGGTGCTAAAGAGCACTATGAGGCAAGCGAAAATGCTTTTGATTGTATATTTCATTATGATGGGTTTTGAATATTTGTGGTGAGAAGAATTATCAAACACATAGAGACATAGAAAGCATAGGAGATATTTTTTGTAAAAACTATGCCACCTATGTGACTAACTTGTCCGTATGGATATGTTTCAAAAACTATCATTGATCGGAAGTCTGACCATTCTTCCTACATGGCAAGACCGTCCGCTCTGCCGAACCTGTACAACCTGTCACTGGATCCGTCACTTCTACTCGATAAGTAGAGCCTAAGACAGCTGGCGTGTGCGTGATCGTACAGCTGGAAGTAGATTGTGGAACGCCATCGATGTACCAGACAAATTGCAGGTTGTTGCCGCAAGTCGATTCGCTATCGCAAGCACTCAAGGTGATCGGTTCGCTAGCACAAGCACAATCATTGGGCGGCAATGGACAACTGATGACCGCAGTCACCTCACAAACATTGACACAAAACTGGGGCGACTCGACCACGTAGCAGTTCGCAGCATCCACTGTTTCTACCCAATAGCAAGCCGAAGCCTGAGCCGTATAACTGTAAGTCGGACCTGTTGCCACGACTATGCCATCGCAGTACCAAGTGTAGGTATCGCCTGGATTGGTGGTCGCTAGAGTGAGTGTATTGGCGTCGCCGACACAAAGTTGATTGTTGCCAGTGATGCTATTGGCAGGTGGTTCTGGTTTGAGTTGAATTTCTAAGGTATCGCCATAGCAAGGATCGCAGCCTGAAGGCGATGAAAAAGGTGCACATTCGATGCGATAGTAGATAGAAGTCGCACCTGGAGGCCAAAGATAGTTGGGTAAGATGTTGGTATTTTGGACGCTATTGGAAAAGCCCAAATTCGTCCAAGTGATCTGATCGAAAGAGTATTGCCATTGAGGTGTACAGTTCAAAAATGGATTGTCGATGCCGATTTTAGCGTCGTTGTCTGGGCAGATTTGATAGATATTTGGGTCGCTGGTCGCCATCAAATTTAGTGGGCTGCCAAATGGGAAAGCATCTATCGTCCCACAGACTGGTTTTGGATCGACGGTGAGGCAAGAAGAGAAATTCGCGGTCTTATTCGCACAATTGGTCAAGCGCGCTTCAAAGCAAAGCGATTGTGGACTGCTGATACCCGTTGGCGCAACCACATTGTAATTGAAGCAAGTCAGATCATCGAAACTCGCACCTAAGTAAGTGCCATTGTAATACCACTTGATGTCTACATTTGGTCCAGGCGTTTGGACAAATAGGTCCGGAGAATTGAGGCAAACGTTGACATTAACGCTTTCGCCTTCACACAATGGATTTGGCGGTGCAATATCAACTGTCGCAGGACTAAATGGACAGCAGATGTCTAGATCATATTCGCCACTTCTGAATGGACAAATGTCATTCGTCAATGGATTAGTGACAGAGGTAATGGCGTAAAAAGTTCGGGTGACAAAACCCTCATTGCTGCTCGTACAGTCGTAGGTAATATTGCCTTGTGGTACACCGAAATTGAAATCACCGTAGATAGGATTGGGGAGTGCAACTGGCGTACCGCCATTGTTTTTGTAAAACCACTCGACCGTAACATTGCCGGAAGGACTAGGTGTGACCCCATTCTGTTGCAATCGAAAGTGAGCTGGGTCGCTGGGGCAGATTTCTGTCAGTAGATTATTTTGGTAAGGATAATCGCGTATTTCGACCTCCATATCATTGAGGTAAGGCGAAGGGAAGGGCGCAGTAGAAGTGATATAATTGCTAAGAGTGCCTGTGAGTGTAAAATTATTTAGAAAACCTGAATACCCATTTGAAGATTGATCGACGGCATTTGTTATGGCAGTATTATTTCCGGCAGGAACACCTTCATCGAGTGACCAGCAAAATTCTAAATTGGCTTCATCGCCGACGCAAGGGCAGTTTTTTCCAACATCTATCTGAGCCACAGTTTTTGCGAAGTTCCACAGTCGTACTTCCTCAATTTTGCCGAGCCAGTGATCTTGCGGAATGGTAGATGTACCAAAAGGGCTACCAACATACATCACACTGAATCCAAAACTAGTATTGATCGCGTAAGAAAATGCCAACTGACAGTTGAGGTAAACTTCAAGCTGCTGCCCGGCACGGACAAGGGCGACATGATTCCAGCTATTGTTGTTGTGAAATTGAGTCGAAATTTGAACTGGTCCTATGGTGATACTTCCTGTCATCTCTTCCAATTCGACATGCAAATAGCCACCACTTAGACCCAGTCGAAAACGGCTATTTCCGCTTCCACCTAAGTAAAACAAATGCCTAAAATCCGTAGCGGGATCAACAATATTGTCATTAGAGGCACTATTGTACCACAGTTCTGCTGTGAAGTCTGTAGTATAACTGGGCAAAAATGCACTGATGTGGTCATCCGCGCCATCGAAGTCCAAGCAAATATTTTGAGCATATCCATTCGGTGCACAACACATCCAAAATAGACCAACTAAAAGTGGGATCGCATAAGGTATTCGAGTATCAATTTTAGGAAACATAGAGCGTGAATTGTGAAAAGTTGATGAATGGTCGCTGACCTGTGAGGCGGAGCTGCGACTTGCTGTTGTGGAACAGACGAAGTGAGGAGAAAATGTCAGGTGATTTTGAAAAGCATATTTGAAACAAAGCAAGACTATTCAGTCTAATTCACTGAAAATCAATATATTTAAAAGTGATATTTTTATTGGCTTGACTGTTACTTTCACCCATATTTCACGGCATAGACAATCCAAATACCGACTACTGCGTTTCGAGAAAGAACAAATGACATTCAACAGTTGGCATCTCCTTTCTTTATCAATTCGCCAACGTCTATGAAACACTGCCTCACTGTCCTCCTTTCTTGTGCGATGTCGTGTCCCCTTTTGGCGCAACCTACATCCTTATCGACTGATATTCAATCCATTGCAATTGAAGTAAAAACACCTGACTGGCAAGACGTCCTCGATTCGTTACGCATCAACGGTGATGAATTTCTACCAGCAACAGTAATTTTTCACAACCAAAAAGAACAACAAGCAGGTATTCGCTACCGAGCGTTTCCAGCTTTCACGCCAGGAGAAAAAAGAAATCCATTAGAGATCAAATTAGCAGATGGACAACTCATTCAGTTATCGCATAGTCTACGCGATCCGAGTAAATTGAGAGAGACCATAGCCGCTTGGATCATTGGACAATATATACCCTGTACCGGAGCCAAGCTGACCAAAGTTGTAGTAAATGATGAGTTCTATGCTTTACTGACGCAGACGGAAACTGTTGATAATCAGTTTTTTGAGAAGTATTTTGAAGACGATAAAGGCGATCATTTTGTAAGCGATCCACAACTCAATACCAAACCCAGTCCCGGCTGTCCACCGAACTTCTACGCCGCTTTACGATATAGCAATCAACTCGATTGTTACCAAGATCATTTTCAGACAGATGGCGACTGGAAATCACTTCAAACCTTCACATATCTACTCAATCATGAACCCGAAAAAATATCCGATCGCCTTCACCTCCATCAGACTATTTGGATGCTCGCTCTCAACAATGTGCTCGTCCATCTGAATAGTTATAGCGGTCGTGGTAGCCGAAATTATCAGCTATATCGGGACGAAAATGGTTTATTTCATCCTTTTCATGGCGCGCTGAATCTAGCGTTTGGTGGCTATAAAAATACAGGTGATGGCTCTGACTTGACTGTTGCAGCATTGGTCAAGCTAGATCCCTTGTTACACGCCTATAATGACGATAAACCGTTGATCGCCCAACTGCTCAAAAATGAAACCCATCGAAAAATCTATATTGCTCAGATGCGCACGATACTAGAAGATTTCTTTTGGTCAGATCGCTTCGAGGAGACCGTCATTGAGCAACATGAGTTGATCGCCCCAATACTCGAAGCCAATGATTACGATCTGACGCGATTCAACAATAGCTTGCTGAGTACAACGGGACAGCGCAGCCAAATTCCGGGGCTCTTACAGTTGATGAACAACCGAGCTGCTTATCTCAAAAAGCATCCGATGATGACCGTTTTGCCTTCCAATATAGGCGACATAACATTCAAAAAACGCGAACGTTACAGTAGCCAAAAAGTACAAGCATTCGAGTTTCAGATTCCCGTCGATCGTTTTCCCAAGAAAGTCATGCTACACTATCGGCTCAATCCAAAAGACAACTTCAACGTCATTGCTCTAAATGACAAAGGCGAAGAAGGCGACACGACTGCCAATGACGACATCTACGGTATCCGCATTCCGGCACAAAAAGAAGATACCATCGAATATTATATCTTTGTGGAAAACTCCGGTGCAGTTACTTTCGAGCCTAGCAATTACTTGATGAAGCGGCATTTTCAGTCATTGGAAGCTTTGAATAAGTAGTTGTCACCGTACAGGTATCGAGTGCTTTTTACCAATATCTTATCTATGCGTCTATTTCTACCTGCTTTATTTTTGTTGTTCACAGTTTCGCTTGCTGCACAAGATTTATACGACTTATCCGCTGTGCAAGATGTCTATCTGTATTTCGAGCAAGACGATTGGGAACACACATTGGACTCTTTCAAACGCCATACAGACAAAGAGCGGTTACTTGCCAAACTGGTCATCCGAGGAAAAACGTACGATAGTGTCGGTGTGCGTTACAAAGGCAATAGTTCTTTCTTCAGTACTTCCAAGTCAGAAGAGCAAAAGCTGCCCTTCAATATCAAAATTGACCATATTAAGAAGAAGCAGGCGACACCCGAAGGCTACGAAACCTTGAAGCTCTCCAATGTCTTTCGCGACCCGAGTTTTGTACGCGAAGCCTTATCTTACGAGATCGCACGTGAGTATATGGCTGCGCCACGCTGCAATTTTGTTCGCTTGTACATCAATGATGAATATTGGGGACTGTACAACAATAGCCAGTCTATAGATAGTAAGTTTTTGGCAGCCAATTTTGGAAAAAGTAAGGGTGCATTCTTCAAATGTGACCCACCGGATTGGGACAAAACAAAATCTGGTAATTGCCCGAAAGGCGACAAATCATCGCTAGAATATTTGGGTGAAAACATCAACTGCTATCGCCAATTTTATGAGCTCAAATCAGATACTGTCATCGCCTGGAAAGCCTTGATAGAACTGACACAAGCCATCGCCCAACACGATCAGTCACTCTACCAATTGCTCAATGTAGACGAGACACTTTGGATGCTTGCTTTCAATAATGTTTTGGTCAATTTGGATAGCTATACCGGACGACTTTGCCATAATTATTATCTGTATGAAGACAGCTCGGGACAATTTCACCCGATTATTTGGGATTTGAATATGTCGTTTGGTGGTTTTCGGTATTTGGATAGCAGAGGTTCGCTCGAAAATGAAGAGCTACAAGAACTAAGTCCGCTAGCGCACTATACCAATGCAAAATCGCAACGTCCACTCATCAGACATCTACTACGAGACGAACTCAATCGCAAAATCTATCTTGCCCACGTCCGCACCATCGTAGAAGAGCAATTTAGCAACCACAAATATCAAAAACGTGCCGAAGCATTACAGCAACAGCTAGATGAACTGGTCAAATCAGATCAGCACAAACTGTACAGTTATGAAGATTTTCAGCGCAATATGGACAGCACCGTTTTCATTGGGAAGTATCCGATTATTGGCATCACAGAATTGATGGAAGCACGCGTCGCTTATTTGAAAAAGCATCCACTATTGTCGAAAGCAGCACCGACGATCAGCGAAGCCAATGCTGAAATCAAAGATGAGCAGATTCATTTTAGCTGTACCAGTGACGGGACGAAAGTTTGGTTGTTTTATCGGTCAGCGACGAACGGTGCTTTTCAGCGTGTTGCTATGGAAAAACAAGAAGACAATTGGCAGACAACCGTACCGGAACAAGGAACTTTGCAGTACTACTTCGTCGCTGAAAATGAAAAGGCGGCGCAGTTGTTGCCACGGCGAGCAGCGCATGAGTTTTTAGTAGTTGGAGAAGGGAGTAAAGAAGATTTGAGGACGGGAGAATAGTGCATTATTTGTTACTGGAAAGTGCTTCAAATCGAAAACCTTTTTCACTAAAATGTGCCAATGTTTTGGGCAAAGCATATCGCAATCGCTGTTCTGCTTTTTGACTATCATGAAAAACGATCACCGAACCTGCGCGTGTGTGTTTTTTGACATTTTGCCAGCATTGGTCACTGCTGATCGTTTCATCAAAATCACCGCTCAGCACATCCCACAGCACGATCTGCTTTCCTTTGCTCAGGGCTTTGGTAGTCGAATAGGTCAGATGTCCATAAGGCGGTCGAAACAGTTGGCTATCAATTTGATTGTCAGCTAGTTGTATATTTTCCAAATAATCACTTTTCTTTGTTTTCCAGGCGTCCAAATGGTGAAAAGTGTGATTGCCAGTAGTATGCTGTTCTGCCAAAATCCGTTGATAAATATCAGGATGTTTGCGCACATTGTCGCCCACACAAAAAAAGGTCGCTTTGGCATCAAAATCGGCGAGCACATCCAAGACCCAAGGCGTTATGTGAGGTATAGGTCCGTCATCGAAAGTGAGGTAAATGATGTTGGACTGGCGGTCGCCGTGACAGAGGAAAGCAGGAAAAAGAGAGGATAGCCAGTCCGGTATATAGATGAAGTACATGGCAAAGATGTGAAGACTTATGTTTGCAAGTGAAGGCTTCTGATCGTCAGAATAAATTTTACTTTGAGGTAAAACCTTCACTAGCTATTTTAGAGTTGTCATTGACTTATCCTTTCACGGGCTCTATCATTGGCAAATCGACCACTTTATCTTCTTTCGGTCCGATGGTCAAAAAGCGCAAAATACCGCCAGACGCCTGCGCGATGTGTTCCGCGAATGACAGGAAACTTTGGTACAAGTCAACGGCATAATAGTGATCTATTTTCGGCAGTACGTCGTTGAGTTTGGCGAGTTCTACGCTGACTTCTTCGCGTCGTTGTTTGGGATCTTTGGATAGCATTTTTAGATAGCTATCAATGCGATCATCGACCATGCCATCAATCTGCTCATAGTAGTCGTGGACGCGCTCAGAGTTATTATCAAAAGTGCGAATATGCGTTAGTTTTTCTACCCATTTGTATTCTTCATCATCTATATCTCCGTCTGCTCCGGCTACCAAAATACTGATAAGTGGAATGGCATCGAATAATATTTGTTTTTCTTGTTCGGTTAAGGATTCAAAGTGGTTCATGTATATCAATTGTGGTTGAGTAAAAGTATACGCTGTATGCGAATTTGAAAAAATTGTCTATTTGGCTAAAGGTTTAGCACACACGCTTTGTTCAATTTGCGCCTGACAGAATCTTGATAACTTCGGCTAACTATTTGGTGGACAAAGCGTTATCTTTGTGCGCTATGACAAGTGCATAAACTGAAACAATCAATAATAGTACAATAGTGGTAGACACCAAACAGATACAACGCGATATTCGGCAACTCAGCTTAGCAGAATTACAAGCCTTTTTCGTTGAAAATGGTCAAAAAAAGTTCCGCGCCAAACAAGTCTATGAATGGCTGTGGAAGAAAGGAGTACACCATTTTGACCAAATGACCAATCTGTCGAAAGACTTGCGGGAAGAGTTGCAAGAACATTTTGTGATCCGTCCCATCGTAGAAGACAAAGTACAGCGTAGCAACGACGGCACTATCAAATCGCGCTACCTTCTCCACGATGGTCACTTGATCGAATCTGTACTGATTCCAGTTCCGAGTGACAATCGGTTCACGGTCTGTGTCTCGTCTCAAGTCGGTTGTAGTCTGACTTGCTCCTTTTGCGCGACGGGTAGAATGAAGCGCGTCCGCAACTTAGATGCTGCTGAAATCTACGATCAAGTATTGATGGTCAATCAGCAATCACTAGACACTTTCGGTCATCCACTTACCAATATCGTCTACATGGGCATGGGCGAACCACTCCTCGCTTATCGTCCGGTGATAGAAAGTATCGAAAAAATCACTTCGCCCGATGGTCTTGGAATGTCGCCGCGCCGCATCACAGTCAGTACAGCGGGTATCGCCAAAATGATTCGGAAGCTAGCAGATGATGAAGTTCGTTTCAATCTCGCGCTCTCACTCCATGCCGCCGACGATGAAAAACGCGATACCATCATGCCCATCAATGAGCAGAATAATCTCGCTACTTTGATGGATGCCATCGACTATTTTTATCAAAAAACAGGCAATCGCATTAGCTATGAGTACATTGCTTTTCATAACTTTAATGACTCCATCGAGGATGCCAAAAATCTCGTCAAACTCTGCCAACGCTTCCCTGTCCGTGTCAATATTATAGAGTACAACCCGATTGGCGGCACAAGTTTCACAAAGTCATCAGAAGACAATTTGGATCGTTTTGCCGCTTATCTGAGCAAGAAAAAAGTAGCTGTGACCGTACGCCGCAGCCGAGGTAAAGACATAGATGCTGCTTGTGGGCAGTTGGCAAACAAGGAGTAGGAAACACCTATTTTCATCATAGTATCCATCGCATAAAATCAAATCATTTCACACCACACCTATCAACTTATGACGCCTAAAACAATAGCTAGTCTGTTTCTAGCTCTCTTCGTTGCAACTCAAATTTCCGCACAGTCAGTTCCTGATTCAACTTTTCAAGCCGCCATCATTACCCTGAAAGATGGTAGTCAACAATCCGGGTACTTACAAGCGGATGATGTCAAACGGTGGAGTCAGCAGATTAGCTTCAAACCTACGCTGACACAAAGAGAAACGACCACCTATTTTCCAGATCAACTCGATGGCTTTAGCTTATTAGGTAGTCAGCAGCGTTTCGCGACTCAACCTGTAGCACTCATCGAGGAAAGCAGTGCTGCTGAGCTTAGCAAGAAAACTGTTGATCGGTTTAGTCGATTGTTGGTGGATGGAGCTTATGATTTGTATAAGGTAGAATTGCTTCGTGGCGAGTACAATAGTGATGTTACAGGTAGCGCAGATCATTTATATCTCTTGGTGAGTGAGCAAGAAACACTTCAAATTGATCTGCTTAGAACCAAAGGCTCGGGGAGTCAGCAGCGTGTCAGTGAGCGTTATAAAAGCGTACTTGATTATGCCTTTCGGGACTGCGACAAAGTATCAGCAAAGAGTACTAGCTTCAATGATAAGTCAATGGCAAAGTTAGTGGTCAGCTATAGTGAATGTGTGCAAGAAGAGTCACGATTATACATGGATTTGAAAAGCAATGCTTTCGTAACGGAAAACCGCATCACTGCTCATTACGGAGAGACAAGAGATGAAAATTTCAATGATTATGCAGAGCTAAATTTCGGCTATCAAGCAACCATTTTTCGCAGCTCCGGAAGACGTAGACTAGGATTTACCATTGGAGCAGAAGTGAGCCTTCAAAATTATCTTTGGATAATTGATCAGACTCGATATGATCAGATATTTTTACAAGTTCCGCTCTTTTTAGATTTCAAATTATGGAGCAATGAACGACAGCGCATCACACTACAGCCAGGCATCGTATGGCATCAATTGTTACAATCCAATCCCGAAGTGGTACGTGGAGGTATCAGTGTGGCTTCTTACGCACTTCTCACTGCCAATCTAGTCTACGACTATGATCGTATCCGCTTGATATTGGGTTATGGTGGTCAAGGTGATGTGCTGATCGGTATAGACAATGCGTGGACAGTCGGTGTCGGCTATCGCTTCAAGTAGCTGTTTCTAACGGCGGATTCTCAGGTGCATCATAAGCTTCCAAATTCCGAATCATACCATTGAACACAAAGAAATGCAGCGGCAACACCGCATACCAATACAGTCGTCCCAATAAGCCTTGTGGTCGAAAAGTAGCCGTCTGATAAAGTATATCTTGACCAGTTTTTTTATCGGTACGAATTTTAAACTCCAACCAAGCTTCGCCTGGCAACTTCATTTCTGCATACAACAATAATCGCTTTTCTGCTCGATCAGCAATGAGAACGCGCCAGAAATCCAAAGCATCGCCGGAATGAATGTGATCTGGGTGTGTCCGCCCTCGTCTCAACCCAATACCGCCGATCATTTTATCCATATATCCTCGGATTTTCCACAACCAATTGCCATAATACCAACCACGCTGTCCACCTATCGCGAGTACATTTTGCCAAACTTGCTCAGTCGTATTGTTTTGTATAGGCAACTGCTTTTTGTCTGTAAATGAGCCAAATTTAGGCGGATGAACGTGCCGACTGATGGAATCCAAATTAGAAGTCGATACCAAAGAATCTTTCCAGCTCGAAACGACTGCATTTTGCTCGATTTTAGCGAATGCCATTTTCACAGATTCTTCATATGTGTAGAGCGTAATGCCCAACTGCTCACTCAACAGACTATTGCGACAAACGACATCCACTTTCATGCTGTTGACCAGATTGACAGCTAGTGAGTAAGTCGTGGACGTCACAAAGTACAACCAATAAGAAGACAAACGCGGCGTCATTACGGGAGCTGTAAATATCCATCTTTTGAGTCCGCGCACTTTGGCATAGCCGAGCAGCATTTCTTTATAGGTGAGTACTTCGCTGCAACCGATATCGTAATTTTGGTTGTAAAATTGTCGTTCGCCAAGGACGCCTGTCAAAAATTCCATGACATTACGAATAGCGATGGGCTGACATTTGGTGTTGAGCCATTTTGGGGCAATCATGATGGGCAATTTCTCCACCAAATCGCGAATGATTTCAAAAGAAGCACTTCCTGACCCGATCACAATACCAGCTCTAAGCGTCGTGAGTGGGACGCGACCTTCGTTCAATATCTTTTCGACCGCATAGCGCGATTCCAGATGCTCAGACAGCTTATCTTGATTGACCATACCGCTTAGATAGATCACTTGTTGGGCAGTTGATCGATTGACATAGTCAACAAAATTCTTGGCTGTTTTGGCTTCCAGGTCTTTAAATTCATTGATGGAACTAGACATAGAATGAATTAAGTAGTAAGCAGCATCAAAATCGATAGGCGCATGAGTCAACGTCTCGGCATCTAAAAAATCTGCCTGAAAAACCGTCACCTGATCTCTCCATTCTTCTTCCCACTCAAAACTATCTACCGCGCGGACAGCACAGTAAAATTCATGTCCTTGAGTAGCCAAAGTTCTCAATAATCTTTTGCCAATATAACCTGTCGCGCCGGTGAGTAGAATTTTCATATCTCTGCTTCTATTTTAATAAGAACAGTAGTCGTCATGATCTGTTTTGAATAACTCAAATTTGACACTTCGCATATATTAAATTCCGTTTTATCTTCGCTTCATGTCAACATCATCATTACATATTTTTGGGATTCGTCATCATGGACAAGGCTCTGCCAAACGTCTGCAAGCTGCACTGCGACAGCTACAACCGGACTGTATTGTGATAGAAGCTCCACAAGATGCAGAGAAGATGATCGAGTATGCTGCTCACCCCGATATGCGTACGCCTTTAGCCATTTGTGTGTATGCGCCCAAAGATTTTCAGCGCGTCACCTATTATCCGTTTGCCAGCTTTTCACCAGAATGGTTGGCGATACAGTATGCGCTGACGCAAGATGTGGAAGTTCGTTTCATGGACTTGCCCATGAATATGCAATACGCGCTAGATGGTTTGGAGTATGATCGGCTGAAAGAACTACTAAAATCGCAGCAGACAACCGATCAAAGCATTGTACGCGATCCATTGGGACATTTGGCGCGACTGGCAGGTTATGAAGATAGCGAACGCTGGTGGGATGTGACTTTTGAGCAAGCTAGTGAGCAAGCTGTTTTTGAGACGATTTTGGAGATGATGACGGAACTGCGTGGCGGTCTAGGCAGACTCGAATCTGCAGAGACATTGAGGCGAGAGGCGTTTATGCGAAAAGTTATTCGGAAAGCGCATAAAGATGGATTTGAGCGCATCGCTGTCGTCTGTGGAGCTTGGCACAGTCCTGTCTTATCCAATCTAACACCCTTTCCACAGAGTAAGGACAATGCACTGCTGAAAGGCATCAAAAAAGTAAAAACAGCCGCTACTTGGATACCCTGGACGGATGAGCGACTGGCGACTCAAAGTGGCTATGGTGCAGGTATCGTTTCTCCGGCTTGGTATCGCATTTTATTTCAAAATTCTAAGGAAGAAAGTAGTCACTGGATGATACGCGCGACTCGACTGCTGAGAAGAAAAGATATAGAAGTATCGGCTGCTCATGCGGTGGAAGGCGTTCGTCTGGCGAATACATTGGCGGCAATGAGAGAGTTGTCATTGCCGGGTTTGGAAGAGTTGAAAGAAGCGGCGATTACGGTACTTTGTGAAGGCTCAGAAGTACAGTGGCAACTTATAGAACAAGCAGCTATCGTAGGTGAGCGAGTCGGTCGAATTACTAAAAATGTACCTCAAGTGCCGCTCCAAAAAGATCTGGATCAAGCCTTGAAATCAAGTCGATTGAACAAGTATTGGGGCATTAGTGGCACGCACTGGCTAAAAGGAACAAAAGCCAATCCAAGAGGTGGTATCGACTTAAGAGAAGAGAAAGATCGGGAGAAAAGTTATCTGCTCCACCGCTTGCAGATTTTAGACATTCTTTGGGGCAGTCGAGAAGCCAAAGGCGAATATGACAAGGGAGATTTTAAGGAATACTGGAAGCTGAAATGGAAACCGGATTTTGCGATCAAAGTGATAGAAGCTAGTGTTTGGGGCAGCACAATAGTAACTGCCGCCGAGCAAAAAATGTGTCATCAAGTACAGCAACTCACGCAACTAGACGCCCTCATTCGTCAGCTCGAACTCGCCCTCTACGCCGATCTCCCCAATGCTCTCCAACTCATTTTGCAGCAAATACAAGCTGTCTCCGCAGAAGCACAAGATGTTGTCGCCTTGATGGACGCGCTTCTACCGACTATTCGGATCAGTCGCTACGGCAGCACCCGTCAGCTCAATCAACTTTCTATCGATCAACTCATAGAGTCCTTGATACCACGCATCTGTGTCGGCTTGCCCAATACCTGTATCAATATTTCGGAAGAACTGGCACTCACCATGAGCGAAAAAATCAGAGCCACCCAGTCTGCCATTCATCTACTTCCTGACACTACTTTTCGAGCGCAGTGGTATACTACTCTCACTCAGATCGTCAGGATGAATGATAATGTTGCAGGACATACACATGGTACGGTGACACGATTGTTATTTGAGCGAAAGCAACTAGCATTAGAAGAGATCCAAAGGGGAATGTCGTATCAGTTTTCTATCGGTAGCGAATCGCAGCGAACCGCCCAATGGTTGGAAGGGTTTTTGCAAGGTAGTGGACTTGTACTTTTACATTATCCTAATTTGTGGAAAATATTGGATGAGTGGCTGATAGCACTAGATGAGGGACAATTTGAAGCCATCGTTCCGCTTTTACGGCGCGCTTTTTCGCAATTTTCTCCAGTAGAAAGACGTAAGATGATGGAAAGAGCAAGACAACAAGAACAGCAATCCACTGAGTCTACCCTGCTACCACAATCGCAGCAATCTGAAGTCGCCGAAGCAGTAGGTCTGATATTGGGATGGCGAGCGGTGGAAGAATAATGTAAAGTTGCTTATCATATCCAATACAGGAACTTATAGAGAAATCTGTATATTTGATTTTATTCATCACTTAAATCAAACACTATGAATAGCTCCAACGATATTCTAGACTATCAAGAAAAATCTCAAGATCCTGAACTGTATCTAGCCAGTCAAGGCAGCCGATTAGCCAATTATTTATTGGACAGAGTTGGTTTGTATGCTTTTTTGTTCATGTTTGTCATGTTGACAGAAAACGATACATTTTATGAGTCCACAGAAAGTGTATCTGATACGGTCGATATCGTCAGTATTCTCCTATTACTCGCTACGCCATTCTATTGGATTTTATCTGAATACTTCTTGGGTAAAACACCCGCCAAATACATCACCAAAACCAAGGTCGTCACTGCGGATGGACGCAAACCTTCTTTTTGGACAATAGTGGGTAGAACACTATGCCGATTTATTCCATTTGATTGGGCTTCTTTCTTGGGTAGCAGAGCAGTAGGCTGGCACGATAGCATCTCTAAGACGAGAGTGGTAAAAGATGAGTTTGAGGTGCAGGAAGATTATTTGTAGGAAAGGAGACGTATAGGAAATTAGCTGATCTTTGATAAGCAAGGGAAGAAAGTGGAGCCTACGGGAGTCGAACCCGTGACCTCTTGACTGCCAGTCTCATAAGGACTTGATAAGTCGTTGATAATCAATACTTTAAAGTTAGTCATTTTTAATTTTTCTAGCAAAATTTTGCCATGATTAACGTTAAAATCAGACTCGACAGCAGTACTCATTTAAAGAACGGTTCACACCCCATTGTACTCCAAGTTACTTGGGGGACAAATGTAAGACGTAAAAGATTAAAAGGCTACTATTGTAAGAAAGAATCTTGGAATTTTGATGAACACTGCTACCTATACAGTGAGCGTAAGAACAAAATACTCAATGAGTATTTGAAGAAAGCACTGAGAGTAATCGACTACATGGAGGAGTGGGATTACAAAAGATTTATCAAAGAACTTGATCGGACAGAGCAGAAGAAAAAGGTAAAGCAGAAAAAACTGATCGCCTACTGTCGTGAACTTGAGACAGAGTACAAGTCAAAAAATCAGATTGGCTATTCTGAAAATTTCAAAGCTATCGCTTCTTTCCTAGATAAATGCTTCAAGCAAGATATGCGACTGATCGACTTCGGAGAAAGAGAACTCAATATTGTTTTGAGGAAGCTTGACGAAAGAGAAATGAAGGGATACAGTTATATGAAATTCTTGCAAATCGTTCTTTCTATTTCCATCAAAAACGGATACTCTAAAGCAGAAAACTGTCCCATCAAAACGAAGTATTCTCCTACTGGATACGACATCAACAAGCGCAAAGGGAAGCAGTCCAAACACATTAAGAAGAACAGAATTAAGGATATGTCAGAGGAGGAGAAGGAAAGAGTAGTGACTTTCTATTATGAATCAGAATTACCAAAAACGCAAAAGAAGCATTTGGCGTATTGGGTATTGGCATACAAATTATTCGGAGTCAATTTCAAGGATATTGCACTGATGAAACGAAGCGATATTAACAACGGTTTTTGGAATTATAGTAGAGCGAAAACGAGATTTGAAAATAAAGCTGGTAAACCTGTGGGAGAAGAAGTAATGGCTATTCTTCGTGAGTATGATACAGGTGGAAAGTACATTTTAGACGTTCTCAATGGCTACGACGACACACCTGAGCAACAAGCAAAAAGACTCCACAATTACAAAGCTAACGTAGCACGGTCTCTGAGAGAAATTTCTAAAAAAATTGGATTTTCGGATGATAGATATATCACATGGTACACCACGAGATACACTGCTCCTACTTTAGCTTTGAGTAAGGGAATTGATCTGAATACGGTAAGAACACTCATGGATCACAGTTCTATCAAAACCACTAATAATTATCTTGGTCTGGTGAGAGATAAAGAAAAACTGCAAGAGGCTATGAACATCTTATAGCATAGGATTACCTCTACCATTTTCTCTACGATTAAGTCTATGATTTTGGGTGCGCTCCATATCATAGGCTTTTTTGATGCTATATTGTTGATTATTAGTAAGTTAGAGTAGATAGGATGTATTCACATTATTACAATAATGATCTTCATTCTTGTAAACCCTTTTCTTTTATCTTGGGTGGTCAGGGCGAAATCAAAAAGACATACTTCCATTTGAAGTATGCCCAAAACGTTCTTATCACTCTCCTCAATACTCATGCGCAAACATCAGCGTACAAATATTGTGTTCTTCTGTGTAGTCTCCGCTCTCAATCATCTGCTTACTAAGCTGGTCAATGAAAAAAAGTTTTCTGTCTTCCTCGTCGGTAAATACTTGAAGGTAGTCAATACCGTTTTGCTCCCTTACAAATGCTTGAACGTTCTGATAGATTATCAGCACTTCTTCGGGAGATAATTCGCTCTGTACTCCTGCTGTAATAAGAAACTGTCCTGAGAAGAAATAATCGCCTTCTCGCTCTTGTAGTTGTCTTGTCCATGTCGCCATAAACGAATGGTTTTTGTGAAAAGATTTTGTGTCTTTTCATGCTTATGGAAACCACGTTTGAATGCAATCAGTATCTTTTATTTGAGAGAATCATATCACTAGCCGTTCGCCTTCAAACTGAAAATAATCTTTTAGCTGTTCAAAATAACTACTCCTCAAGCGAAAGGCGCGATTACTGACAGGATTAGCCTGTTCCATTAGTTGGTTGAGCCATTGCAAAGCCCGATCACATAATACGTCATCCGTACTGGCGATATAATCTGGGTCACAAAATGTCCAAGAGACCATTCGGGACAACTCAGACTCGAAATAGATGACATTGTTGGTTGAATTGAATAGCTCTACATGATAAAGATGAAATTCGGCTTGCTCCGACTTGTTGCCAACCGTCGCCCAGTCTTTCGCCTTTTGAATGCTTCTATACATACTCTCTGCTAGTTGATGAATCATATTTTCATCTTCAAAAAGTTGTACTTCCCGTAAGTATTGAATTTGCTCCAATGAACTTTCCAGAATAGAGTTGTTCCAAATCTCGTAGGTGGGAATTTGGCAGTACAATTCATAAATACGCTTCGCTAATTCTCTCTCTTTATCACTCAACAAATTAAAGCTGAATTTACGATCATGGATTCGCTCTTTGTTCCATGAGCCAATATCCCAAACGTAGAGCTTGAAGGCGAGTAGTTCAGGTTCATCCAGATACAAAAAGAGTGGGAGTCCACGTGTCGCATAATACAATTTACCATCAGGTAATTTGGCGATTTGCTCAAACTGGTCGCAAATATCTTTCAAGAAATGATAGAACGAACGCTTATTATTATCATAGAAATTAGTCTCACAGTAAACCCGATTGGTATTTATCTGAATAATTTGATCTAATGAGATATTCAAATCGGACGCTATCTGTCCGATTTGCTCAAAAGTAAAGGGCGTTTTTCCACTCAAACGCTTATAGATGGCATTTCGGTTCAAATTTAAAGCATTCATCAGATAAGGCAATGCCTCCTTTTTCCCTCCAAAATGCGTCTCAATCGCTGCTGCGAGATGGGTGTTATAAGTATTCATATTCCTTTTTGTATCGTCTCTATTTTGGAGACAGAAAAGTAGATTTTTGGATTTTGTCTCCAATGTAGAGAAAATAAAAATCACCAGTCTCTATTTTAGATACTAACAATATATACACGAATATATTTTCTCCAAATTAGTTACAAAAAAGTGGTGAAAGTGACTATATCTTTGCAGCAGAACGAATTTTTCACAAAACAATAAGGTTAATAATGAAGCAATTTACCCTCTCTCTATTCCTATTTCTTGCACTCAATAGTTTTGCACAGCAAATTGATCTCTTTTATGAAAATGACCCTCATTTACAAGTACGCGCTAATATGGGAAGTGTACAATTAGCAATAGCTACCTGCAACGGATGTTTCTCAAGTCAGGCTCAAATGGGCGATGCAGTGCTTCGCACCAATGGTATGGCAACGGGTGATTTAATCATCGCAGCACGAAGTAATGATGGTATTGTATTTACAACAGGCGATGGCAGCTTTGACAGCCAGCGCATGGAAATTTTAAACAACGGAAAAGTCACTATCGGTAGCATTATCAATACGCCTGGTGATTATCGTCTGTACGTAGATCGTGGCATCCTAGCAGAGCGTATGAAAGTAGCGGTCAAAACAACAAGTGATTGGGCGGACTTTGTTTTTGAAGAGAACTATAAACTCCGTTCTCTTCAATCTATAAAAGCTTTTATCAACCAAAATGGACATTTACCTGATGTACCTTCTGCTGAACAGATGGTTGAAAATGGGTTGGATGTATTGGAAATGAATGCCCTGCTTTTGAGAAAAGTAGAAGAACTGACACTACACATGATTGAACTGAATGAACGAATTAAAGAACTAGAGTCGAAAACAAAAGACGAAAAATAAAATCTGAAAGACGAAATTTCAAATTTCTATATATCTCCTCAGTTTATCACTAATTCAGTTCAACAAAGAAAACAACATGAAATATATTATGCTCACTTTCGGATGCTTGTGGCTCGTTACTATTGCACGAGCGCAAGATCCGTTTTGGGATACTGATTTTCCTACATTTCCTACTTCTACCTATGAAGATCGGTAGTGTACCAAATGTGCACTTTTCTAGATTGGGAAGAAAGAAAAGACAATAAGCACGATCTTTGAAGGATGGAAAAACAAAAACAAAGATGTCCTTATTGTCTGGGGACAAATTTACGACCCAAAGGATGGAATACC
>JBCDHX010000036.1:0-44642 GCA_038749535.1 Bacteroidota bacterium | reverse complement strand
GCTCTTTGATTTATCAAATGATTCAATTTTTCAGCGACATGAGCATGGTATTTGTCTCAAGCCGACGGGCTATTCATTTTGGCATTGCCCCAAAACGAATCAAAAGGTCTAGAAATGGCAAACTCCTCCGTCGAACCTGCCTTTCGCCATCCGCCACCTAAGTAAAACGTGTTCCACACTTGCTCCATACGACAACTATTGATTATCATACTTTTGATACGTTTGCCCTATAATAAACAGACAGAGGAGTTATCTAAAATCAACGCCCCCACCATACGTCCAACCAATCTTTCCATCATTCGTTTCTACTTTCAGCCAAGGACGATTCATATCTTGATCGCGTAGGCGGAGTGCAGTTGTTTTGACAGTATAAGCATTCAAATAATATAGACTATCACCTTCCGAAAGTTCTGTTAAGACGACACCATCCAAAGATGGTTCGCGCCGTATCCGTAGCTGATCGACCGCTGCTACAATCAAGGCTTTCTCGATGGGTATTTCGCGTATCGTTTGGTCGCTAGATGCGTTAGAAGTGGTAGTTGGTATGGCTTCATTCACATTTTTTTCACAAGCGAACGAGATTAGGGTTAATAAAGTAATAAAGTAGAATTTTTGCATGACATTTTAATGTGTATGGCTGTTAAGATATTGCAGTTCATCCACAAAAGAAATGGATTGAACGAAATTTTCGAGGATTTTGAAATGAAATTTGGCAAATTGCGTTCATATCTCTCGAAGAGAAAATGTGAAATTAGTTCACAAATTTTATCACCAACCATACTAATATATCGGAGAACTCTACCTTAATCATCACTTTCACCCATAAGCAGGTTCAAATAATTAAATCGACTATTTTACTAAAGCTGACTGCGGAGCGACCGATAGGAAGCGACACGGGAAGTTTTCGTAAAATCTTTTGTCGATCTAAATATTTGGACAGCACTAAAAAGTTTTGAAATGAGAAGGTCGATTCAAATTATTGCCATTCTTCTAGTGGCGCAAGTTCAGTTATTCGCAACCGATATTTCTGACCGTTATATCAACAAGCATAAAGATCTCGCTATTAGTGAGATGAAGCGTACTGGTGTGCCTGCTAGTATCAAGTTGGCGCAAGGTATTCTGGAGTCTGACTTCGGTAGAAGTAGATTGGCACAGCGCGCCAATAACCATTTTGGTATCAAATGTGGTGGTGACTGGGTAGGTGCTACTTTTTATAAAGAAGATGACGACTACGACAAGCGTGGCAAATTGGTCAAATCTTGTTTCCGAAAATACGGTAAAGTCAGAGATAGCTGGGTGGCGCATTCTGAGTTTTTGAAGCGACCACGTTATCGTCATTTGTTCTATTTGCGTCCTAGCGACTACAAAGGCTGGGCGAGAGGACTGCGTCAGGCTGGCTATGCGACGAGCCCTACTTATGCGCAGAAGTTGATTACGGTCATTGAGCGGTATCAATTGTTTCAGTATGATGACTTAGAATTGGAGTTACCAGAAGAAATCGTACCGGAAACACGTCCCAATCGACCTCAGCTAGATCGAAGACCGACGGATCGCTTGAATGATAACACACGTCTGGAAGATTTGGGCGTCGTTTCGACCATCAATGATGTGAAAGTAACCCACTCTTTGGCTGGTGAGACTTTGATGACTGTGGCTGACCGCACCAATACCTCTGTCAATGCGCTGATGAAGTACAATGAAATGCTGACTTCCTCTTCTACGGTCTTGCCGACAGGTACGCGCGTATTCTTGCAGCCAAAGCGCAGCACGAATAGAAGCAAAGAGACTTGGCACAAAGTACAATCTGGTGAGACGATGTATGACATTTCGCAGCAATATGGTCTGCGTATGGATAGATTGTATGAACGCAATCGTATGAAAGAAGGCACACAGCCTGCCATTGGAGAGCAAATCATGCTACGCGGTCGCCGCAGAGATTCGCCTAACTTACGAGATGAGGCTGCATCAGAAGATCGTGCTTCTACTCAGGAAGACGATGGTTTGTCTACCCCTGTTCCTGACTTTCGTCCGACTCCTAAAGTGGAGGAAACGGTGACTATAGCAGAGGAAGATTTCTTTGAAGAAGGTGAAAATAATACTGTCAATCTGGAGGAGTTGGATGCGCCTGTCGTGCATTTGCCGACTACGGCTACTGATCGCGATGAAATGATTTATGAAGATTTGGACGTGGCAGCAGAGTTGTCCGTCGATAACAATCCGACTCAGGTGTCTAATCGACGTAAAGAGCGCGTCGTACGGTCTACGCCTGAGGTGGCAGCCCCTCAATTTGAAGACAGATTGGAGGAGGAAGTAGTTACTGCTCCGATATCAGAAAGTACTTCGTATAGCTATTATGTTGTGCGTCAAAAAGATACATTGTACAGCATCGCGCGTATGTACGGTGCTACAGTCGACCAGATTCGTAGCTGGAATCGGTTGACAGACAATACGATTCATCCCAATCAGCGATTGAGAGTGCGATAGAGAAGGATGGATTGTAATATTGAATAAATAAGCCATTGGAGTATGTTGCTTCAGTGGCTTATTTGTTTAATAGCTGGCAGCCGAAGAAGCAAAGCAATAACCGAAATCACACCTAGTAGTATGACGCTCAGTAACAGCCATGGAAAGGTAGCCACTTCCACCGCTTCCACATCTCCAATCACCACAAAACCCGCCCAATAGTACGGATGCAAATTCCGCTCAATCAGTTGCTGTTTGGCTTGATGAAGGGCTTCGTCTTTAGGCAATTCCTGACTCAAATTTTCGTAGAAAAAGGTCATTAAGTCTCCTGTTTTTTGATCGCTCACCTGCCATAGACTGGTCACCATACTTTTCGCACCAGCATAGGCAAAAGCTCTAGCTAGACTAATTATGCCTTCTCCTTTTTTTAGCTCTCCCACACCTGTTTCGCAAGCACTCAAAGCGACCATATCGGCATTCAAGTTGAGACTGTAGAGTTCATTCAGGAAGAGCAGTTCTTCTTTTTGAATGCTGTCCTGGGTTTGAGCGAAAGAGATGAAAGAGTAATTGGCGTTTTCGTCGTTGAGTTGAGCATGAGTGGCGAGGTGGAGAAAGGCGTAGTTTTCAGCTTTTTTGAGAAATTGGGCTTTTCGGGCTTTGCTTTTGGCGTAGAATTTGCCTTTGAATTGTTGGAGTATGTTTTCGGTGGATTGGACGTTTCGGAGGAGTGGTGGGAGGTTGACTTTAGTATTGCCTAAAGATAGACCTTGGCGGCTTTGAAAGACTGGGGCGAAAGCTAAAAGTTGCTGATTTCTGGCGCGATGTTCCAAACGATTCATTTCTTGCCAAAGTGCAGCGGAGTAGTTATAGCTGATCTGGTAGTTGTGGTGGAGGTAAGGATATTGGCTGTAGTTTTTAAGTGCTTCTTCTTCAATTTTTTGTGTTGGTAAGGCGTCAAAAGGTAGATAATTGATAATTCCGTCTGGAATGATGCGTAAACGCTTTGCCAATTTTACTTTTTGCTCAATTGGTTCTATTAATGCTTGATATAAAAAATATCCAATAGCTGCGTAAGCGGGATCGACTTCTTGTTCTTCATATTGCGTGAGCGCGTATCGAAATCCATCAATACCACCGCTGATAGTTGGTTCGTATAGCTCTTGCTGACCACTTTTAAACTCGCCTTTCCCAATGTAAAACCAGTATAATGTCTCTCCATAAATTTCATCTTCCACCAAAACATATTCCAATATCCCTTCTTCCTCTCCCAATTCCTGCTGCAATTCCGCCACACTCGGTAATGCCAACTGATAGTTCAATTGATGATAAGCTGGATATTTTCGCTCCAACTGCTGAATCAAATCTCCTAACTCACGCTGTTTGATCAACAATTGAAATCGAATGGTCTGCTCCTCCTCGGATTGCTCAAATAGTTGCTGCTCCAGTTCATTGATTTGCTGTTTTAGCTCTTTTTCCTGTTCTAAAATCGCTGGATCAAGAGCTACATTTCTTTTAAAATCTGCTTCTCTCACCGCTTCTAAAAGGGCTAAGGCTTTGCTGCGTTCGGCATACTCGAAGGCGCGTTTTTGATAGCTATTGTCTTCAGTTTTGGCATCCAGATCAAAGCATAGTTTTAAAGCTTCTTGATAAACCGATTGGGCGCGAGTAGCTAAGAAAAACTTGGACTCATCCGACTGAAAAGATAAGCGAATTTGGTCGATCAAAACGGCGGCAGTATCATAAGTCGCCAATGCGTTTGCTAGGAAGGTGGTATCGCTTTTTTGTAACCCAATGTAACGCAAAATAGCTGCTTTATCCGCCAGAATATCAACCAGGAAAAGCCGTCCACCTTTTAGGGCAGCACTCGTATTAGGATTAGTAAAAAAGTCATTTTCTTGAAAAGCGGGCACATAGATTTGGAGTGCTTTTTGGTAGTCAGCCAAGGCTTTTTCATACTTATATTGTTCAAAAAATATCTCCCCTCGATTGTAATAAATATTGGCAAGAGAGATCGGTCGGCTGAGTTGTTTTTCAGTCGCCAATGCTTGCTGAATCGTAGCAATCGCTAGATCCAATTGCTCATTTTTGCGATACAAATCGGCGAGGTTATTGTAATTATCAGATAAGAAACTGCGACGTACACTTATATATTCTTCATTGATGGCAATAGACTTCAGATAGTACTCAATGGCGCGCCCATAGTCCTCCATTAGTTCGTAACCTATTGCCAAGTTGTTGTACGCATTGGCGATTTCATATTCATCTTCTTCATAGCGATCTTCTTCTTCCAGAGAGGTGTACAGTTCCAATGTTTTTTGCGCATACTCCACCATTTTTTCGCCTTCATCCAGTTCGTAGTGATAAGACATCGCTTCGTTATAAGCTTCTGCCAAGGCATAAAAGTCATCATCCAGATAAGTTTCTGTCAGCGTGACACCACTTAGGATATAGTCGTTGGCT
Organism: Bacteroidota bacterium; assembly: GCA_038749535.1. GTDB lineage: Bacteria > Bacteroidota > Bacteroidia > Chitinophagales > Saprospiraceae > JAAUTG01. The sequence continues at coordinate 39,719 of JBCDHX010000036.1, read as the reverse complement.
TGTCGGATATCGCCACGTTGGGCTAGGATGCCGCCTTTTCTAAAATAGGCGCGTGCCAGAAAAAGTAGGCTATTTTCATCGGATGGCTTCACCGATTCTATGATGCGTTCGTACTGTGTTAGCTCTGCGCTGGTTCGCTCCAATTGACGAAAGCAGCCAGCGATATTGTTGTGTCCTCGAATGATGTCAGGATGGGCAGCGGGCAGGATACGGCGGCGTATTTCGATGGCTTGATCGTAGTATTCGACTGCCTTTTCGTATTGCTGCTGACCGTAAGCACTGACGCCTAGTTTGTGATACGCTAAGCCTTGTAAACTATCGGGAATGGTTTGCCACGTTTTCTTTTTGAGGAGTTGTTGGAGTCTTTCGGTGGCGGCGTCATATTGTTTGAGTCGCTGCTCGTTGATGGCGATTTTGAGTTGTAGCTCGAAGCGGGTGATGACTTGTTTTTCTTGCTGCCAAAGCTGAGTATAGATTTCATTGGCGGGTTTGTATTTTTCTAGTTGAGTTAAGGAGTCGGCTTGCTGGGTGGATTGGGCGTCTGAAATGACGCTCCAGAATAGGCTGAGGATGAGTAGAAAATAATATGCAGTTGAATGCTTAGTCATTGGTCACTTCAGTAATATCTGTCTGTAAAAATATAGTTTTCTGCTACCTCAATGGTGCATTAGTCTTGAAAGTTACCGCAAATTTCTGCGCTAAGTGGGTCTAAAAACACACTTACCGCATTTATTTGCGCTAACCAAATTTGAATAAAACAGCAAAATGTGCATTTCAAAATACAATTCTAATCGTCTAAATTAAAAATAAGCCATCTTAATCAATTGAAAATCAATGGCTTAAAATTTAATCCAAAAAAGTATACACTTCCCCTGTTCACGTTTTCCAAGTTCTCACATAAAGGAATGACAACCGATCCGAAAGGACGAACAACTTAATTTACAACAACAGATTTTAACAAACACAAAAAATAAAGTCATGAGAACATCCCATTTCATTTTTTTAGCCCTTACATTGCTTTTAGGATTCACGGCTTGTGAGCAAGACAACACTTTCCTAGAAGATGCCCAACAAACAACACACGCTCAAAAATCTGCACCTATTGGTGCTGACGAGTACAACGAACCGATGACCGATGTCCAAACTTTTGAACATGAACAGACCGCACCTGAATTGCCTCCAATCGACAGCACACGTAGAATTTTCGAATTTTCTGAGCCTTTTAAATTAGAAGTAGAACAAGATAGTGAAATCGAGTCTCGTAGCGGCTCTATCAGTTGCAACCAATCACTCTCTGAATCAACTATCTACAAGAGTAATAAAGTAAGCAGCAGTACTTATCGAAGAATGGGTTTAAATGCCAATTTAGATGGTGGTGATCAAATCTACGCTTTCACGCTTACTGAAACCACTACTGTTTCTTTCTCTCTCTCCAATACAACCAACAACCTAGCAATGATCCTTTTTGAAGGCTTGTTGAATTGTACAGCTACTAGCTGTGGTTTTCACTTAAATAAGATAGTGGCGCGCACTAGTTCTTCTTCCATCTATGGCGACAACCTCTCAGATGTAGAGTTGAAAGCAGGCACTTACATTTTGGTGGTCGATGGTGTAGCTGGATATGCAAGTAATTACAATATAGAAATGACTTGCTCTGCGATTGGTCATTCTGTCTTTCATGCAATAGATGATTTTCAAAGCTATTATGCAGGTTTACTCTCTCCTCAATCTAACAGATGGAGCAAATGGAACAATTATGCGACCTATGATGGTCAGGTAGTTGTGGATAGAAGCTACAAATATCTATTTATGGAGCGCAAAACCAATATTGCTTCCAGTCATCAGCCTGATATGATCTATAAGCTGCTACCTGCTGATAACGATATTTACAAAATCAACTTCAACCTTTGGGTAGCCGACAATCGCAGTGCTTATTTCAGCATCCAAAAGCGACTGTCTTATCTCAACCAAAGCAATGAGTTTGGCGCACAAGTTTATTTCTACAGCAATGGCAGAGGTGCGGTGAAGATAGCTGGTGAGTTTTACTACTTCACCTATCAGCACAATAGGTGGCTAGACATCGCTATCGACGTGCGCACAGATGCCGCTACCAACCATGGGATTATCTATATCGACGGCAGCCATGAAATTCACTTCGAGGCAAGTGCGCAAGCCAATTTCACGAATGGCTCACGCAATGTAGCTGCCTTAGGTTTCTATCCAGTCTTTAGTGACTCTAAGTTTTGGGTAGATAACATTGAGCAGACAAATATATGATCACTTTTTTGGATGCGCTCGACAGCTTCGAGCGTGTCCTTTTTCTCATTTTATAAAATTTCAAATAGTATGAAACGATTTCAACTAGGGTTGCTGCTGGTCGCTAGTCTTTGTTTTGGACAAATGGCTTTTGCACAGGCAGGATTGAAAGTATCGAAAGGCAGTTTTAATGATAGTTCTCAAGGAGGTGGATTTGCGTGGATTGGCAATTCTCCACTTGGTACTTATCTTTCATTAGATGCGAATGAAATTCAAGCTAGAAATGGGAGTAATCCAGACTTGCTTTTCTTAAATTTTTATGGAGGAGATATTAGCCTTGTTAATAATTCTTTCAATGCAGACGGGAAAGTCGGTATTGGGACGCTCTCACCTACTCGAAAATTGGATGTAGTAGGAGATATTGCGCTTTCGGATGGAACAGGATCAATTGCCTTCATAGAGTCAGGTATAACGAAGTCTTTCATCAACTATAATGGTTCCAATCTTTTTATAGAGAATGATGAAGTAGATGGAAAGATTTTTATAGATGCAGAAGATGACCTCCTTCTGAATACAAACGATGCAATTAGAATGACGATCAATAATATCGGAGATATAGGTATAGGTACTACGCTTCCTGAGGAAAAGCTGGACATAGTAGGTGATGCTTTGATTAGAGATGTTCTTTACATCGAAGATAACGATAATGCTGGAGCAGGACGGATATCTTATACAACCTCTCCTGTGACTATGTCAGAAACCGATTTCAATACTGCATCCACTGCCGATGGATTCATCTTCGAGTCGACTAGTAGTTCGGTAGAAGGTTCAGGTTTCTACGGAGATGGTGATTATGCGATTATTTGGAGTCCTGGGGATCAAAATCGCTTACTTCGGGTCTATGATGAAGATGCGACCTCTTCTCCTGAGAGATGGTATTTGAATTCTTCAGGGACTGCTTTCAGCGTCAGTGATGAAAGCCTAAAAGAGAATATTCAACCACTAGAAGATGTTTTAGCCAAATTGCAACAAATCAATGGTGTTTCTTACACTTGGAAACTAAGCGAAGAAGAGATCGAAAAAGGACAAGAGCAGACGGAAGGAATAGGAGTACTGGCTCAAGAAGTTGAAGCGGTCTTTCCTCAATTGGTACAGACCAACGAGTTCGGCACAAAACTCGTCAATTATGATGGACTCATTCCGGTCTTCATCGAAAGTATCAAAGCACAGCAAGGGCTGCTGGACGATCAACAAGAACAGCTATTGGCAAGAGACGAACGCATCGCTAACTTAGAAGCTGAAATGCTACAAATGAAAAGCATGATGCAGCAAATGATGAATACAGATAGAGTAGAATTGAGAGCCAATGAAGACAACACTTCAATAAATGATGTCCCTTCTCTCGCTCAAAACGCTCCCAACCCTTTCAACGGCGTCACCACTATCAACTACCACATTCCCGAAGGGAGCACCCAAAGCCAACTCCAAATCACAGACGCAGCTGGCACAGTCATCAAAGTCATTGATATTGATACTGTTGGTGCAGGACAACTTGAAGTAGATGCGACGGCGCTGCAAGGTGGCAATTATTTCTACACGCTTATCGTGGATGGTGAGATTGTGGCGACGAAGCAGATGGTGTTGACGAAATAATGTCCCTTTCCTATATCACTTTTTATACTTTACAGTTGAGCGTCGGTGGATTCCCTTTTCATCGACGCTTTTTGGTGTTTCTCTTCTTTTTTCAAAAAAAGCCAATTTTCTGTGTTCACGTTTTCTTGCTTTGTAAATAAAGGAGCAACAACCCAGCCATTTCAATTCCCTGGTTAATTCATTCATTTAACCAATTCACACTATGACAACTCAATCGTTTTTTCAATCTATTCTTTCTTTCTATTCGTTTGCCCCTTTTGACAGATTCAATCGCTGGCAGATATTATTATTTCTCGTTTTATGCTCTATCAATGGATATACACAAGGTATAGGAGATATTGACCATCTACATACGGCTACTGCTCCCAATGGAAATTTCATTACTGTTTGGGATACCAATAGTGATAGCGGTGAGCGGTATCGTGTCTCTTTTAGAAAATACCACAGCAGTGGAACTCAGATAGGTTCGGAGCAGCAGGTTGGCTATGGCTTAGGATATTCTCGAGTGGCACTCAATAGCCATGAAGCATTTGTAATCACCTGGCTGGAAGAAGACAGAGAAGCCGTTAAAGCAAGATTGTACAACGCTTCTGGAGTGGCAGTAGGATCGGAAATAGAAGTTGCGCTAGCTTACTCGGAAAATGATTCGTGGTACAATCGCTATGTCTATGCTTGGCTAGACGATCCCGATGTTGGCATAGCCGATAATGGACAGTTCACTATCATTTGGAAAGAGAGTCACCATGATTACTCGCCCACACCTGGCGCTACCCCTATATTGGGTCAGCGATACACAGCGAGCGGTCAAAAGATTGGAGATTCTTTTCTAATCGCTACTGATGGATGGACTCCAAGAATAGCCATGAATAGAGATGGCAGCTTTATTGTTATTTGGGATCAAAATGGCATCCGTGGGCAACGCTATTCGGCGAGTGGTAGTAAGATCGGTCAGGTGTTCGAGGTGATAGATGACAATATGGCAATATATCCATCTATAAAAATGGCTGCTGATGGTAGTTTTATTGTACATTATCAAGTATACGCCAGTAATGGAAATCTAGATAAAAACTACATACAACCTTACAATCAATACGCTGCTAAAATTGGGAATCCTGTACCTGTACCTGGCGGTGTAATAGCAATGGAGCCAAAAGGTAACTTTGCGATTGGCTGGTCAGAGAACAATCAATTTTATACGCAACGCTATGCATCAAACGCTAGTAAGATTGGAGCGCCTACTTCTATAAAAACCCTCAGTAATCCCAACCATGGCTTTTATGAATATGGACTTTCGCTTTCTCCTGGCTGCAACGTTTCTGTGGCTTGGGCAGAGTTTGATCCAGATTGGTGGAGCGCGCGAGAAGTATTTAGTCATACACTTGCTGCTAATGGTTCTCCGCTGAGAAGTTGCTTCCCTATGCTCTGCAGCCGCTATACCGATTCTCTAGCCTTAGTCGATCTATACAACACTACCAATGGCGCAAATTGGACAACAAAATGGAACTTAAATGATCCGCTACACACTTGGAAAGGTGTGGTTGCTACATCCACGGGCTGCGTGACAGGATTGATATTGACACAGAACAATTTGGTCGGTACGATTCCTTACAGCTTGACCAATATGGTAGCGCTGAATCGTTTGTACTTGAATAAAAACAAACTTTCGGGCAGCATTCCAGATAATTTTGATCATCTAACAGTACTGGAAGTACTTTCTCTAGGACAAAATCAGTTGAGTGGAGCGATTCCTACATCTATAGGCGATGCTAGCAAACTGCGCTATATCGCCTTGGAATCTAATAACCTAACTGGAACGATTCCTGCATCCATTGGCAACCTAGCAGGCTTGCACCAACTTTATTTTCAAGGTAATAATCTCACGGGTGAGCTTCCGAATAGCTTTTGGGATTTGGTCAATCTGAAAGCCATCAATGTAGGACAGAACAACCTGACTGGAACAATACCAGAACGCATCGGTAAGATGACCGAACTGTTTTATTTTTCTATTGCAGGCAATGACTTTTATAGTTATCTACCAGATGCTCTTTGGACATTAGAAAAGCTAGATCGACTCTGGGTCAATGACAATGCTTTTTGGGGCACTATTCCACCCGAAATAAGCAATTTAAAAAACTTGACTTGGCTGGACGTGAGTGGCAATATGCTTTGGTACTTCCTTCCATCCGAAATAGGTAGCTTATCAAAGTTGAAGAAACTAGATGTGAGTAGCAACTACTTCGATGGCGATCTACCCATGCAATTAGGGCAATTGAGTCAGCTGGAAGAACTACGATTAGACAATAACTTGTTTTACGGCACTATTCCTGAAGAACTAGGTAATCTGCGCAAACTCCAGCACCTCAATTTATCTTACAACGAACTCTCAGGTCGACCGACAGCAGAACTAGCAACTTTGACTAATCTAAAAACACTACGCTTAAATAGCAACTACTTAGGCTCATGTTATCCTTCAGTATATACCGTATTTTGTCAGCAAGGTACATTTACTAATTTTTCGGACAACCCAAATCTGCCTGACTTTTCTGACTTCTGTACTAATGGGAATGGCATTTGCACCTCAAACGGCGATAGCGACGATTCTACTTTATCAATAAATACTGATACTGACGAAAGTGAAACACCTATAGTTAAAGACATAGAATTAAGAAGCGTGGAGGCGATAGATGACTTTTTCGAGCTAAAACTAACTCCCAATCCTGCAACTGACTATACTATTGTTCACTATCGAACGACTGCTTCTAATGCAGTAGATTTCGTATTGTATGACATGAATGGACGAGTGGTGAAGCAGATAAAGCAGCAATCGGCGGACAAAAATTGGCAGCAAGTCCGACTTTCACTTGATCTGCTATCAGGTCTATACCTCGTAGAGATGCGTGGACAAGAAGAGCGAGTGATAGAAAAGTTGATGATTCAAAATTGATGATCTATCCTTCTGGATTTCTTAAAAATCGTCGGTAAAAAGAGATTTTACCGACGATTTTTGACATTCCTTACTCGATTTTCTCAAAAAATGTCAATTTCTTGTTCACGTTTCACGGTTTTCAGAATGAATGAGCAAAGATTCCCACAGGACGACTCATCTAATCAACATCCAAATCAAAAACGATGCGCTACTTTCTTTCTATTTCATTAGCTCTATTTGTAGCTTTTCAAGCCTCTGCCACCTGCGACCGCACCACCGACTCCCTCGCCCTCGTCGATCTGTATAATGCCACCAATGGAATGAATTGGGATACCACTTGGAATTTGAATGATCCGATTAATACTTGGCATGGTGTTCAAACGACGAGTCAATTACCAACAAGCTGCGTTAGTATTGTCAGACTGTCTGATAATAATCTAGTTGGGACAATCCCAAGCTCTTTAGGAAATATGACAAGTTTGTTTCAACTCAGTTTGAGTAATAATCAGCTCACAGGCACTATTCCCGCTGCTCTAGGTAATTGTAGTGAATTGAGATTTCTTTCTCTTTCCAACAATATGCTTGATGGCACGATTCCGCCCGAACTAGGTAATCTAGAACTTTTGAATCAATTACAGATTAGTAATAATAAACTTACAGGAACAATTCCTTTTCAGCTAGGGCGGCTGAGCAATTTGGAGCTACTCTATCTTCATGAAAATAAACTCACAGGGAGCATACCTGACAGCCTTTGGCGATGTACGAATTTGAAAGCGCTTTACCTACAAGGAGATAGTTTATCTGGAACGATTTCTCCAGATATTGGCAATTTGACTCAACTAGAGATTCTTTTATTGAGCCGAAACCAATTCAGTGGCAGCCTTCCTTCTACCTTTTGGTCACTAGACAAAATATGGTGGCTAGGACTCAACGACAACGGATTTACAGGTAACATTCCTGCTTCGGTAAGCGGCATGACTAACTTACGACTCTTCTACGCCTGGAACAATAATTTTTCAGGTAGCCTACCTGCCGAAATCGGCGACTTGCAAAACTTAACTCACCTTCGGCTTTACAATAATAACCTAACAGGCAATATTCCCCCTGAAATTGTGAACGCCAAAAACCTCGTATATATTCAATTGCAAGATAATAATTTGACAGGCTCACTTCCTACTGAAATTGGGCGACTTCAAAATTTAGGAGAAATCAATTTGCATAATAATCAATTATCGGGTCCACTACCTAGTACATTAGGTAATTTGAATGGGCTGACGGTATTGCGTTTAGGGAATAACTTAATCAACGGGACGATTCCAGCAGAATTGGGTTATCTGAATGAACTGAAGCTCATTTATCTACAGAATAATCAATTATCAGGCGATCTACCACCCGAGCTAGCAAATATAGATTCGCTCACTCAGCTGCGTTTGGATGATAATAGCCTGACGGGTTGTTATCCTCTCGAATATGAAAGATTTTGTGGTCTCGTATTATTCAATTTTTCCAACAACACAGGTTTACCTTCCTTCAGTACTTTCTGTAATGACGGAAGCGGTGCTTGCAGCAAAAATGATGACTGCGCTGATGCTATGGAGTTACCGATCAATCTTGATCCTTGTGGAAATGACTCACGAACAGTAGCTTTAAATGAAGCAACAGGCATGACAGGTGATATACCCACTTTGAATTGTGACAGCAGCTATTTAGCTGTCGATATTTGGTTCAAAACCACTGTACCTTCTACTGGCAATCTAATGCTTCGCTCAGGTGCAGCTACTAATTTGAAAATCTACGTAGAAGCTTACGAAGGCGTCGGTGGCACTATTTCTTGTACTTCCAAAACCGCTTTCCAATGCAGCTATCTCGGCGAAGCGCCTCATGTCATGACCATCACCAACAAAACACCAGGCGAAGAGATCTACTTCCGCGTTTGGGATAGCCTGAATATGGCACTCAATCAACCTGGTTTAGGACTAGCAGAATTGTCTGTTCATCAATTATCAGCCGATCCATCCGACTGGCAGCTTTGTGACCAAATCACTGCACCCAACGGTACAACAACCACTTCGACGCCTCGAAAAGCCAATGAATTCATCGTCCAATTTGATCCTGATGCCACCGCACAAGATAGAGCAGCCGCCAGAGCAGATGCAGGTATTACAGATTTTGAAGAGTGTAAGTGTGCTGACTCGCCCCTAGAACTTTGGAAAACCAACAATCCCATAGAAACAGAAACCAAACGCAAACGAGTAGCTAGATCCAGAGAGACGAGTCAGGAAGATACAACTGGGTATAATTATGTGATTTCTATTGCACCGAGTTTAGACACGTTGAAAGAACAAATAGCCAATGAAAACGTATTTGGCAATCAAATTTCAGCAGACGTAGCGATGGATGTTGATGGAAACTATGTCGTGACTTGGATCCAGAATGATAGTATCTATGCTCGCCTTTTTGATGCTCAAGGGGAAGGAAGAGGGAGTTCGTTTTTGGTGAGTCAAAATAGTAAAGCTATAGATTATGCAGTAGATATGAAAAGCAATGGTGAGTTTATCATTGTTTGGATTGATGGTAGTATCTCTTGGTTTGTGAGCAAGTATGACAAAAATGGTAATTTGCTATCCTACAATGAAAACTTCTTTATAGGATTTAATACCGGTCTCATTAGAACGATAGATGTCGCCATTAATGATAGCGATCATTATATCATCGGGTTTAGTGATAATTGGAATGAATTGGCAGGTTACGAACTATACGATGCTTCCGACAATCTTATTCGTGTGGAAGAATTTGGATCTGAAAGTGATGGTGAAGAGAAATGTACTAATGCTAAAGTAGCTATCTCTAATTCCGGAAAATATGCTATCACCATGACTCAATATAGATTTCCTATTGGTGGAAGTGAAGAATATACAATCGTTGTGCAATTATATAACTCGAACGGAACTCCACTCATGGGAACTCCATATACTACTGTTAATGCTGTTTTTGGATTACCTGGAACAGAAATTTTCATCCCCAATACTAGTGATCTTGCCATAGATGATATTGGAAATCTACTCATCGTTTGGGATGCTTATAGTGACTCCGATGAAGGAAGCATTATTGCAAAACGCTACAATAGCAATGGTCAAGTAATTGGAAATGGGGCGGAGCAAATCGTTAATCAAACACGAGCAGGCTATCAGACTCTTGGCGATCTACACCTCAACAACGATGGAAGCTATCTAGTAACTTGGAATAGCTCCCCGAGCAGTACGCCAGTAACAAATAGCGATGTTTACGCTCAATCTTTCAATAGCAATGGTGAAAGAATTGGTCAAGAAATCAAAATCAATGACCGAACATCTGGCGATCAATCAGGCGTAGCCGTCACGATGAGCGAAGCTGGGCGAGCAGTCTTTGCATGGCAAGATCAACGCACCGATTATGACATTATGCACAAGCAGTACTATATGCCATCTTCTACTTTACCGCTCACTAATTTAGTTAGCTCCACTGACACCATCGGTATCAATAAAACGCCTTTTTTAAGCAACTACAACCCTCAAAACACCATCGGTGACATCATTGTCGGTGTGATGGACTCGGGCATCGACGGCATTGGTTTCGACAATGCGCTTTGGCGACATGACGGTAGCATGAACTGCGTCGGTAACAGTCAAGACAGCATCGGTTATGACTTTTTCTTTGATGATCAAACCCCCAATGACGTCGATGGACATGGCACTGCCGTCAATGGCAGAATCGTCTCTGGCTTTCCGAATGATGTGCAGCTCAATTTGCTGAACGCCAAGTTCTTTGAAAATGGCGAAAGCACTTTATTCGATGCCGTTTGTGGTATTTACTATGCCGTAGAGCAAGGCGCGAAAGTGTTGAATTTGAGTTGGGGATTTGAGAGTGGGGAGTTTCCAATTATTCTGCAAGATGCACTTGATTATGCCGCTTGTCAAGATGTGCTCATCGTCACTTCGGCAGGCAATGAAGGCAGAAACAACGATAGTCGCTTCAAATACCCTGCAAACCTATCCAAACTGGACAATAACATCATCAGCGTAGCTGCTTATGAAGAAAAAACCACTGGCGAACGCCAACTTTCAGGCTACTCCAATTTTGGACAAAAAGTAGACATCGCTGCACCAGGTTTTGTAGAATCGACTGGTCTGAATGGCGAAAGCGTTTCTTTAAGCGGCACTTCTCTAGCTGCGCCTGCAGTCACTCGTATCGCCGCTATCATCAAAGCACGCTATCCTGAATTGACAGCTGCTCAGATCAAGGATTGCATCTTAACAACCGTCGATGACTACGACTTTGACATCGCAACTGGTGGTACTTTGAATGAAACGGCTGCTTTGGCTTGTGCCTTGAATAAAACGATGATGACGCTACCCATTTGCGAGAGCGACAAAATTCAACTCAACGCCAATGTTACAGAAGAAAGCTGTGACGGGAATGATGGGATTATTGATTTGATTGTAGAGGAAGTTGTCAGTTTTGAATGGTCGAATGGTGCGGTAGCAGAAGACTTAATCAACTTAGCAGCAGGCACTTATATGGTGACCGCAACAGATGATTGTGGTTGTATTGAGACATTGAGCGTACAAGTACAAAATGAATGCAACGGCGGTGATTGTGAAGCTGATCTTGTCCTCAACAGTGATCCTTTAGTCGGACAAATCTATCGTTCCTCGACGACTATTGAATCTAATGCAACTGTCGAGCCGAATGTCAATGCTGAATTTCAAGCGGGGCAAAGCATTACGCTACAAGCAGGTTTTCACGCACAACCAAATTCTACTTTCATCGCGCGTATCGAAAGCTGTACACCAAATGTAGTAGAGAACAGAAGTAAAGTAAAGATCACCGCTCCATTTTCACTGCAACTGTCACCCAATCCAGCTAGTAACTTTGTCAACATCCAATATCAAGCAACCGATGATGAGCAAGTCATTTTCACCATCTACGATATAAATGGAAGAATCGTGCAGCGACTAGAGCAAGCTGCTCTTTCGGGAGTTATTGGTGTCAACTTAGATTTGCCTGCGGGAATGTACTTTGTAGAGATGAGAAGTGAGCAGCGGCAAATGGTAGAGAAGTTGATTGTTGGCAATTAAATTGTAACCATGACGTGTTTTTGAAACACGTCATGGTTCATCAATTTGTCATTGGACAACTTCTAAATAAAGGCTTAGAAGCGTTTTACTACCTTTTTGAACCAACCTTTGATTGCCTAAGTGGTTCACAAAGACAGTTTAAACAAAAAAAGTAACCATTTATGGAAAATACATTAGTTAAAAACAATCCTTCGGCTATCAATATCGGCATCAAAGAAGAGCATCGCTCGAAAGTCGTTGAGATTTTATCTTATCTGTTGGCAGATGAGCATTTGTTGTACATCAAATTGCGCAACTATCATTGGAATATCGAAGGTATGTCTTTTCAGGCATTGCATGAGTTTTTTCAGGAGCAATATACGACCTTGGAAGGCTCTATCGATGACATCGCAGAGCGCATCAGAAGTTTGGGTGCTTACTCGCCGGGCTCTATGCAAGAGTTCAGAGAGATGGCGCGATTGAACGAAACTGGTCACTTGAATGGCAAGGACATAGATATGCTCGAAAACATCTTGGCTGACCACGAAATGATTATTCAAGTCTTGCGCGGCAATGTCGACGAAACTGCTGAGCAATTGAATGATGCCGGAACTGCGGACTTCTTGACAGCTTTGATGGAAATGCACGAAAAGATGGCTTGGATGGTGAGAAGCCATTTGAGAGGATAGAAGCGATTTTGCTTGGATATTGCTTGCTACTTAAGTCTTGAGGTTTAGGCTTAATTATATGAGTAGTAAGTAATAGGTAGGTGTCGCTCGAACTCGACAATAAATTCTTGAAATTCTTAAAACAGCTCGCACTTTGTGAGCTGTTTTTTTTGTCCAAATTCTTGAAAATTTATTTAGATTAAATCAAAATAGCCATACGTGTGTTTATATTTGTAGGACAAATGAACGACACATGAATGACATAACGGAAGATTTGGCAGCTAAGGCGATGGTTGCTCAATTTGAGCAGGAAATTTTATCCGCTGAGCTAATAGACATTAGAAAGGAATTGGTCGCTCCGTCCACTTCCGCTCATGAATTGCTGGAGACGATTGTCCAAAAAGGCGATCATTGGCAAGCACAGCTTTTTTCTTTCTGCCAAGGTGCTTCTTGTCATTTCTACAAAGAATGTTTCAATAAAAAGTGCCGTTCAGAGCAAGAAGCGCGTATCTTAATCGAATACGGCAGAAATATCGCTCGCATCAATCGTATCTCTAATGAATTGCTGGATGAGGGAAGGATTTGCTGGAATTGATTTGTTTTTGAGTCACCCGCTGAATGTCAAGCTTAACTTTTTCATCTACATACATTTCGCTCCTTGAACTTTGTGATTCAACGGGTGACAGCAGCTATTCTTCTTTGTAGCGATACTTCAATTTCAATCCTAATTTTCTTGTCATGCCTGTGTAACTTACTTCATTCCTCATCCGTCCTGTCATCATTTTAAACCTATTCTACAAAAATGATGCAGCACCTATCTACCATTTTATGCTTGCTATTCAGTATTACGATTAGCGCACAAAGCACTTCCTTCTTACCGACAAAGAAAGCAATCGCTGACTTAGACGATATGGTTCAAGCGATTGAAGACATACACTACAATCCTTATTTTTTGATTAGTCAAGATAGTTTTCAGCGCTACAAATCCTGCGTTTATGGCAATTTCGATCAAGATTCTATTTCGATTAAAGAATTTGTCGTGGCAGGTAAAAAATTGACCGCAGCACTGAGTGGCGGACATACAGGCTTCTATTGGGAGAATGACCAGTTAAGTCAACAGAAAAAAGCCTTCCATTTCGTGCCATTTACGGGTACATTAAATGCACAAAACCAGTTTGTTGTCTCACGCTCGGCAGTACCAGAAATCAAAGTCGGAGCTGTGATTGAGCACATCAATGGAAGAGCAGCAACCGATTTGTTTCGAGAGGCGATGACTTACATCGGCGGAATCGAAAACTTCAAGAAAGCTTATGTGGAGGATGTCTTTCCTGCATACTTGTTTTACAATGACGCTTTGCAGCCGCCTTATACGATTCAACTAGCACAACCTGAAAAGACAATAGAAATAGCAGGTTTAGAAGCAAAAAAGACGAGCGATTGGCTTTACGCAGAGCAACCGACCGAGAATTACACCTTCGAGATACTGGACGGCAATATTGGGGTGATTGGCTATAACAGTTGCCAAAATATGAAAGCATTTAAACGCTTTTTGAAGGCTACTTTTCAGACCATTGAGGAAGAGAAAATAGATCAGCTCATCATAGATATTCGGCAAAATGGTGGTGGCAACTCCGGTTTAAACGATCGCTTGCTCGCTTATTTGACACCCAAATCATATCGACAGATGAGCGGTCGCTATTGGAAAGTGAGTGACCAGGCAAAGTCTTTTTATACCTCCAAAATAGTGTATCGCTTAATGTTCGGGAGATCGTTTATGAAGGAATACACAAGTGCTGAAAGTGGTAGCGTGATCGAAAAAGTACGTGCCGATGATGATCTCACGGTCAATAAAACGCCTAAAAATGAATATACAGGAAAGCACTGTTTCCTGATCGGTCCGCGTACTTTTTCGAGTGCCAATATGTTAGCTGATGCCATCAAAACCTACGACTTGAGTACGCTCATCGGTGAAACAACTGGCGAACTGACGAACGATTTTGGCGAACAGCTGATGATTACTTTGCCATACAGCCAAGCTACACTTTACGTAAGCTCCACTTATGATATCGGTGCCAATGGCAATCCCGATTTATTTCAGGCTGTAGAACCCGATATTCAGTCGGAGGACGCACTGGAGACGGCAATTGAGTGGTTGCAGGAGAACTAAAATGAAAGCGAGTATAAGTAGAAAGCGATATGGTATGATGGTATCGCTTTCTTTGTTATTGAGTGTACTTTGCGTTATCAAAGTCACCCGCTGAATGTCAAGCCTAATGACGGCAGTAGCTTTAGTTCAGCACCATGAACCTTTTGATTCAACGGGTGACAGGAATTATATCTCAATCATCACCCCGATACTCGGTATCGCTGTCCCAATGATATCATCTACTTCCTTCACTAAAAATCGTTGCTCTGATTTGGGTGCATCTGGATTCACGATGATGGGGTCGCCGATGGGTGTTCCATTTTCATCCACTGGTCGGTCGAGGAGTAAAATGGGTTGAGTGACGGCATTGCCTGTGACGTTTTCCACATCAAAATAAAGGTTCAAACTCCATTTATCGTAGAACCATTTTTTGTCGATTCTAAAGTCCAGCGCATTGGCATTGTTGGTGCGTAGGGTGTTGAGACGATTAAAATCGCGGATGCCTGATTGATTGACTTCCCAATTGGCGACAAGGCTAGAATTGAGGTCAAAGGGCGTGAAAGGCAAGCCAGTCTGGAATCGCCAATTGATCCCGATTTCCACATTATTCAGGAAGTTGTTCGTCTCGAATTTCTTACCCAAAGTCAAATTAGCGATGTTTCTCGCGTCCCAAGAAGAAGGCACAAGGTCGCCATTTCGATCTTCAAATTCGCTACGCCCCAAAGTGTAAGACGCGATGCCGTAAAATCCTTTGTACAATCGTTGCTGAAAGAGCACTTCCAAACCATACGCTCGACCTTCGGAAGTGGAAGTTGCTGGTTCGTTGCCGATAACACCAAAGTCGCCACCTAGATTGGCAAGGGTCAATTGATCGCGGAGCAAAAAAGGATAATTACTGTAGTTTTTGAAGTAGCCTTCTAGGGAGATTTTGGCATTGAAATCAGTATTGTATTCTATGCCTGCTACTAGATGATCGGACTGAATAAAAGTGATGTCGTTGTCGCGATTGACGAGTCGTCCTTCCTCTTGATAGCCTAAAACGGTGTAAGCTGGCAACTGATAATAAATGCCTGCATTAAAGTTGAAAGCGAACTTTTCAGTGAGCGCATACGCCAATGAAAACCGAGGCGAAAACTGCTCTAGCGGATTGCTCATATCATCCGAATAGCTGTTGCCATCGACACGAAGCCCCAACGACAGCACCAAGCGATCTTCTTGAAACTTTCGACTCACTTGCCCAAATCCGTAGTATTTCCAAAAGTCAATATTCGACTGAAAATCAATGGTTTGTGCGCCAAGAGAAGTAAAGATTCGGTTGAACGTGCTATTGTTGTATTTGACGTATTCTGTGCCGATGCCATAGTTGAATTTGAAGCCATTAGCTCGCGTCGTGTTTTCAATGCGGAGTTTATTTTCAATCTCCTGTGACTGATAGTTGAGTGTCAGATTGTCTTCTGAGCTTTCGTCATTGTTCAAGTATTTGATCGCTCTATTATCCAACATATTTCGACTCAGTACAAACGTCCAAAAACCATTGTCGCCATAGTGTTTATAAACCAAACCATTGGTGTAGTTCCATTGAGGAGATTCGGGTAGAAAGGCAAGCTGGAACTGTTGAGTTTCAGTATCATTGGCGTCCAGATTTAATGCAAATTCATCTATCGCACCCAATCCGATAAAGCTAATCTCATTTTTCTGATCAATTTTATGCTTCACTTTGACTTGAAAGTCATTATAAGTTGGCAAAAACGGCAACTCCAACGCCTCAAACAAAAACTGCAAATACGACCGTCGAGCCGATAGCAAAAAAGTCGTTTTCTCACCTATCGGACCTTCCAATGTCAGTCCAGCATCAGAAGCACCGAGCATGAAAGTCGCCCCGATTCGGTCGTCGCGTCCATCGCGCTGCTCAAAGTTGAAAACGGAACTCAAGGCATTGCCGCGATTGGCAGGAAATGCACCACTGAAAAAATCGACTTCTCGAATAAAATTGACATTGATGAGTCCGACAGGTCCGCCAGATGCGCCTTGAGTGGCGAAGTGATTGATATTGGGAACTTCTACATCGTCTAGATAAAAGCGATTTTCATTGGGTGCGCCACCTCGGATGATAAGATCATTTCGGAAAGAAGCGGTAGAGGTGACGCCTGGCAAAGACTGCACAACTTTTGAGATGTCTCGATTCGCGCCGGGATTCCGCTGGATTTCTGCAACACCTATCGTGCGCAAAGAGACTGGACTTTCTTCTGTTTTTCGGAAAGGCGAAGCTTGTACGACCACTTCTTCGAGTTGCTCGTTCGCTTCTGTCAATTGAAAATCGACGACGACTGGGCGTGCACTCGTCACTTGTATTTCAAATTCTGTCGCTTCATCATACCCAATGAAACTAGCGCGCACATCATACAGATTCGGCTCCAGTCCTGTGATCTCGTAGTTGCCATCAATATCTGTGGTCGTTCCGAAATCAGTTCCTATGACAAGCACATTGGCAAAACCGATGGGTTCATTCGACAAGCCATCGGTGATCGTGCCTTTGATCGTTCCGTTTTGTGAGTAGGCTATACCATTTATGAGAAATAGTATAAAAAAGCAGTATTTTTTCATTTTTACTATTTTTTAGCAATATTTGAGGCTGAAACGTAGTGAGTCACGATTGGTTCAAAGCAATTGAACTTTTGTGCTAAAAAATATCTTTTAATACAAAAAAGAAGTATTTGTGAAATATCCATGATCAAATAGTTATTGAAGTCTACGGGTAATGACTATTTAATCATGGTAAGTTCCATCTGACGATTAAAACGATTAAAGTAGACAGATGAAATATCAAAAGCTAAAAATACTGATCGAGCAGTTCGAGCAATTTGAAGAAGAGACTGGCAGAGATGACTTGACACTCTTTGCAGAATGGCTACTTTCCAAAAAGTCAAAGCCCGAGCACACAGCCTTAGAATCGAGCAAGTTGAGTACCAATGTGATGATTCTACAAGCTATTGCCACCCTCTCGAATCATGCCAAACACTACATCAAAACGCTCACTAAAGGCACACCTCTCGTCGGTTGGAATGACCTGATTGTCTTGATCGTTTTGTATTATGGAGGCGATCTTAGGAAGACCGAAGTACTACAACGAAGCATCATTGAGCTGTCATCGGGCATAGAAGTCATCAATCGGTTGTTGCGCTTGAAATTGGTCAAAGAATTTCCAGATCCGGATGATAGGAGAGCGAAGAAAATTAGCATTAGCGCGAAAGGAAAGCGAGTGATCGACGACTTATCGCCTGATGTAGACTTGGCAGCCAAAGTCGTCGCTGGTAACCTCGATAAAAACGAAAAACGACAGCTCGTGCCTATTTTGCAGAAGCTCGTTCACTTTCATGCGCCTATTTTTCAGGAGGATTTGGGAAGAGATATTCCGAGCTTGGTGGAGAAGTATGTGACAGTTTAGAAAGGCCATCATCTACAAAACTTCCCTTCTTAACAATTTAACAAAATATTTATATGTTAAAATTGTAATCTATTTGCAGCATTCATAGCTTATCATACGTCATAGATATATGATTACACCTTTTCTAAAAATTTCCGATTATGAATGTTTCTATTAGACAAATTGGGCAGCTCTTTCTATTGCTCGCCTTTTCGTTGGTACTACAAAACTGTGCCGACAACGAATCCCTAGTCACCACCCCAGAACCTACTACAGATGAAGCTGCGCTCATAGATATGGAGACAGCTACCGACTTAGAATCATTTGAAACGACGACGATTGAATCACGCACCAACAGTTTTTACACCTTCAATACCCTTAATCAGGCTTTGCATTGTACAGGTCTAGGACGCGTATTGGGACATGGACTGAATACGATTTATGCACCTTCGGACGCGGCTTTTGCTAAATTGGGCTTGAATGCACATAATGTATGCAACTTAGGCAAGTCTGCGCTTACTGAGATTCTGTTGTATCATGTCGTTGAGTCCAAGCTAATTGACATCCATAAAGTAGGTTGCTTGGAAATGGCGAACGGTGACATCACACAACGTTCCATCAAAAATCGCTGCTTTCTAATCAACGAATCACAGATTTATCGTGCCTTTACTCAGGTCGGACACGATTACAAACTGCGCGTTTATGTTATCACCGATGTGCTAGACATTCCAGACAACAATATTGTTGAGACGGCTTCCAAATCTTCTGCTTTTCAGTCGCTCGTGAAAGCGGTACTCGCTGCCGATCCTGCCATCGCGGCTGCACTATCGGACGACCACGAAATTTATACTGTATTTGCACCTACCGATGAGGCTTTTCATGATTTAACTGCCTCTTTTGGAGCTAGTTCGGTTGATGAATTAATACATATCGTAGGCACGAAAACGCTTTCTACGATCCTGCTCTATCATGTCGTAGATGCTTGTGCTTTCTCCAACGACTTGAAAGATGGACTGAAACTGACTACACTGCAAGGAGAGAAAGTAGAGATTGATTTGCACAATTTGCAGGTCATCGATAAGACCGACCATCCTGCTGATCTGGAAGTCAATTTATTGGATATTCGCACCGCAAATGGCGTTGTACATGGCATCGACAAAGTGTTGCTGCCACAGGAAGTATTGAATAATTTGTAACGATTGTCTATTGTTTTCAGCTTGGAAAATAACTTCCAAGCTGAAGATACTTTTCATTACCCTCAAATCAGACCAACGACTCTCGCGTTGTAAATCCTGCTCTCTTTCATTGCCTTTCCCTCCTCTTCTTTTCTGCCTTCCGCCCTATCTTCGCCCCATGAAAAAACCACTTTTCATTTTAGCTGCACTTTTGCTCGGTTTGTGCTTTCCCTATTTCGAGCGATTTCAGGAAGTGATTCGCTATTTTTTGATGATTATTCTCTTCTTCTCTTTCCTCAAGTTGAAGCTGAGTTGGCGTATGTTTCAGTGGCGACATTTGCTGCTCCTGTTAGCTAGTATTGGGTTATCGCTGAGTGGCTATTTTTTGGTCTTGCCCTTTGATGAAATGCTGGCGCAGTCTGTTTTCTTAGTTGCCATTGCGCCGACAGCTATCGCCGCTATTATTTTTGCAGATTTGTTTCGAGTCGATTTAGGTTTTGTAACTGCTGCCGTGATCGTGAGTAATCTGTTTGCGGTCGTCACCATTCCGCTTTCGTTCACTTATTTGATCAAAACGGCGGTCGCTGTCAATGTTTTTGAGCTGTTGAAAGCCGTTTTCATCACTGTTGTCATTCCGCTCATCACTTCTCAATTGCTCATTTTGACACGCTCTCGACTCGTCAATTTTTTCAATCGTATCCAATGGTTTCCCTTCGTCCTTTTTTGCATCAATATCTTTATCGCTTCTGCTAAAGCATCCTATTTCCTCCGCTATGAATCGGATGCACCTTGGCGAGCAGTAGCAATTATCGTCGGTGCGATGATGATGCTATGCGTCATCGGATTTCAAGTCGGGAAGCGTGTGAGTGGCAAAAACTTGGCGATAGAAGGTAGTCTGGCATTGGGGCGAAAAAATACGATGTTTACGATTTGGTTGGCGACGACTTATTTGCAACCGATAGTGGTGATCGCGCCGACGGCTTATATTTTGATCCAGAATGCTTATAACGCTTGGCAGCTGGGACGGGTGGAAAAACAAAATAGTTTAGAGGTTTAGGAATCTCAAGCCGCCATATGAAACTGAGAGAGCAGCTTAAGAAATTGATCGGATGATATAGTAAGTCCTGAGGATGCTACACTAAATGGCGTACCATAAGTTTTCAAGCTCACTTTCATCACTTTTTGCTTTACGAAATTGGATTCTTTAGCTATCCATTCATCAGGATTTTTAACATAGATTAACACAATCTTTGTTCCTTTAATCTTGATCTCTCTGAAATCGGTGATTTGAGTCCAAGGTATCCTATAAGTTTGACCTTTTGTCTTAGGTTCTATGATAAGATGGCTTTGAGAGAGCTCAAGAGCGATCGTATTAGATACTTTTTTTATTCCAATTGGAATTGTACTCCCGAAAAATAACACTGCAGCTCCACCTATAATTTTCTCAACAATAATGGTGTCAGGAAGAATGACCATCCCAACTCCAAGCACTACAAAAGCAATAGCACCCAATAGAGCCAAAAATGTTTTTGTCCTACTTCTTCGAATCGCTATTGGCTCCATCTTCGAAATGAGAATTTACTTGTTTTAATCATATGCTTTTTATCAGAATTAGCACGACCAATATAAATAATTAAAACATTATCTGCCAATTATGCTCACCCTTTCACCCTCAAATTCCGAAATGCTCCTTTCGTACCCACCCAAAACCCAATCTGATCCGACACTTGTTTTTCTAACCGCTCAACGGACAGCAACTCTGTTCTTGTTTTTTCATCATAGACGACGACACTCTTCTCACCAATAACGATACTAACTGAAAACCAATTATCGGGATTGGGCTGTCTTGGATGTTCAGCTTCGTATTGTCCTTCAAAATTGGTTCTTAAATATCGCCAATCGTTTTTCGGCATACTGATGTACTGCACCGAATGTTCTCTTCTGATTTGTTCGTCTGACTGAAAGTTGAAAGGACGAAAATAGATGGCTTCGTAAGTGCTGTCATTTTGAATATTGAACGCCAAACCGACAAAACTTCGGCCAGGTGCATTTTCGCCTTTAATGTCTAATTCGATCTTGCCTTCGTCGAAATCGACATCTCGAATGATCGCAATGCCTGTACCATAACCGTCCACTTTTTCTCCAATCAGTAAAGCACCATCCGTTTCACTAATTAAAGATTGATCTCGATTGATGATTTCCAGATTGTTGCTCGTCAGCGAAATCGTTTTTGGTGCGCAATTTGATAGGGTAAGTGCGGCTAGAAAAAGGATGGATATTGAGATATATTTGTTCATAACTTTTTATTTTTGAGTTCAATCTTGATGAATCGGTTTTTGATCGACCCTATTTATTTTAGTGGAAAAAGGACTGAAAATCCGTTAAAAACAGACCACTGTTTGAGCCAATTCAAATTGAAAAATAGGAAGCTGATAAAACGCAACCATTGTTATCAGCTTGAAAAACAATAGTTAGGGCGAGTTTTGGGATGTTTAGGATTTTCAGTTCTTTTGGAGCGTTAAAAAATAAATTCAGGTCTTGACTTTTTTCGTTCTTTTTTGGTCAATCAAAAAAGGACAAGACCAGCTGGAAACACGTGGTTTTTAGCTTCGTAGTATGAATGATTCAGAGCCATTTGAAGAGTTACTTAATGTCTACGATTTCCGCCACGAATCCCCAATTCATCGCCTGCGCCCGCCCGAGATACAACGGATTCGTTTTTTGCCAAAGATCATCCGAACGTACCCAAAACACCAGTTTGTTCTCACCAGCTTTGAGCGGCAGTGTGATGCGCTGTTCACCAGGTGTGATGCGCCCGAAGTTTTCCGTATCCAGTTCAATGCCATAAGCCAAAATTTGATCGTTCAAAACGATCAACATCGCATAGCTGAAGTCATAAAGTAGCTCCACTTCTTTGTCTGTTTCAGACTCGATTATTGTTTTAGCGAAGACAGATTCTTTGGGATGCTCGAAATAGCGGGAGAAGTTCACAAGTCCGTCGTTATCAGTTTTTATGTCCGTCCATTTCCCATTCTTTTCTGCTTCTTCCAACCAATTGTAATAGTGAAATTGATTGATGAGTTGCCCTTCTTGCTGAGGTGAGATCGACCAGTCAGTGAGATAGCTAGAGGCGACAGAAGGATCAGATTTAACTTGAAAAGGTTGGCTTTCTTCGATCTGAATATTGGTGAAATAGCCATCCGCAAATGAAGTTTTGAAAAAGAGTTGGCCGGCATCTGAATAGTTGCCGAGTAGTTTGATCGCTAAATTGGGTGTTTTTTGATCACCTACGAAAACGCGAAGATTGTCTTCGTAAACTTCTACTTTCAGATGCACCCAGTCATCGGGCATGACATCAGCAGTGACTTCATATTTTGGATAATTGTACAGCTGCCAGCCCAATGCGCCATTGAAAACAGGTGCGTATTGCAAAGCGGTATTTTTACCCCCTGCAAAGACACGTAGATATAGGAATTCATAGTTAAAAAGATCTTTGACTCGAAAACCCAATCCAGGCATCGACTTACCGAGCATGTCCATTTCGAGCGTAAAATTTTTCCATTTTTGATCTTTCAAACGCACGATTTGATGGGCTTCTAGTTTCAAGGCTTCCTTACCTTTATAGGTCTCGACTTGTAGCGGCAACTCTTCGCCTGTGGCATTGTCTATTTTTTCCCAATGGGCGTTGTCTAATGAAATAGATTGCGCTTCGACGAGTGAGAAAGAGACAATTAAAACGAATGAACAGCAGAAAATTCGGGTGACAGTAGTCATGTAATAAATGATTGTGATGAAAATTTGAATCGCCACAAAGATGAGCGCGAGGGCAAGAAATACAGGAAGCAGACACCGTTCAAAGTGCGGCCAAATGCTGTTCAAAACTCCTTTCGATGGAAAAACAACTCATAGAAACGTGTAAAACACAAATTCAACAGCGATACTTTCCTAATCAGCCTGATTTAGCGCAGCGCGACTTTCTTTATCTGACTGAATTGATGGAGGAGCGATCTGGTATTTTGGTGAGTTTATCCACTCTGAAGCGAATTTGGAAAGGGAATTATGCGCGTTTGCCGCAGATGCAGACGCTGAATGCTTTGGTGTCGATATTGGATTATGAGAGTTGGAATGAATATAAATTGGCGCAGCATGAAAACGGTTTGACGTTGCCTCGAAAGGCGCAGAAAAAATCTTGGGCACCTATTATTTTGACTGCCATTGGGTTATCAATTGTTATTTTTGGAGGAGGTTACTATACGTATCTTTGGTACATATTTAGAGAAAGTAATACTTTTCATATCCCTGATGAATCCATCCATTTTTCTGCTAACAAAACCGTCACAAGTGGCGTACCGAATACCGTCATTTTTTCCTATGACTTGTCAAAAGCTAAAGCCGATAGTTTTTCGATTCAACGCACTTGGAATCCAGCTCATCGCACTTTGATCGATCCTAAAAACAATCATTTTACCGAAATCTACTACTATCCCGGTATTCACAAAGCCAAACTCATGGCGAACGATTCGGTCATCCGAGAAACAGAAATCTCGATTCAGTCAGAAGGTTGGTTGGCGATATTGGATGACATGGAAAACGCAACGCCTACCTATTTGCCGCTTGATGAAAATGCAATAGGCAAGCTATCTGTATCGACTGAAACTTATAAGAAAGTCAAGCTAGACGACATAGAAAACTACTATTTATCCTACTTTCTTATACAGCCATTCGATAGCATACAACATGAGCATTACGAGCTGAAAACGAAGTTCAGAATTACAGAAGATACTGACAATATCTGCCCATTCGCTCAGCTTCGAGTCGTGGACGAAACGGATGTTTCTTTTGTTACTTTAGTCCAAAAAGGTTGCGAAGCCAACGCCAATTTGAAACTAGATGGCACTTACCAATCAGGGCGCGACAATGACCTTTCTGCCCTCGGCGTCGATCTTTCCGAATGGCAAGAACTTCGTATCGTCAATAGCGAAGGCAAAACCAACGTCTTTATCAATGAAGAAAAGGTATTCAGTTCTTCTATTCCTACCAATGGAGGTCACATTACCGGCTTGATTTTTACTTTCAATACGCCTGGCGAGGTGGATCAGGTTCAATTGAAAGATTTGGAGAGTGGCGCACATTTTCTGGAAGGTTTTGATTGATCCTTCGAAGAAGGCAAATCAGGTGCCATCCATTATTGGTTTTGATTCAGAATTGTCCACTCTGCCACAACTTCTCCGTTTCTAATGGCAAGTGGACGCCCAAATTGCAGAAAGACAAACTCACTTTGATGCGGTCGCAAAAAGATAAAATCATCGACTTCTAGCTGTGTAGAAATAGATATATTCAACATAGTTTGATTAGTAGAAGCACCGAAAAGATTGTTTTGCTTGATGCCCTTCGGGAAGCAGTAATCAGCTTTCCAAAAACCGCCATAAATGAAGTAAGATTGTCGGTTGGCAGCGTCGATTAGGTTCAGGACTTTTTTCATTTTTTCCAGAGCGGGCAGAGTCGTATTATTGAATTTTTTCAGTACAGGCGTAGCGATGAAACAAGCAGGTTGATATTCACTCAAAGTCGGAATATCAAAAGTAGTCGGCTTGACTAAACAAGAGCCAGCGGCAATGTCATTGAGGGGAGAATAATCGTTTTTGTGAAATTCAAGTGTCGGGCTACCTGCACCGTTGAAAGTCAAGTCGTCCGACCATAAATCGGGGAACTGTTCTCGAATCAATTGTTGGCAAGAAAAATAAAAATCATTGGCGAGCTGCAATGCCTTTTGAGGTGAGCGAATGACTTTAGGTAATTTGGCGACATGAGGATCATAACCCATCAATCCAGTGAAAATCAGATGTTTATCATTTGTTTGAATGACTTGCAATGCTGCTGAAAGTTCAGCTACTGTCTGAAACCCACCTCGATGTAAGCCTACATCTATCTCTAGATTTAAGCGCAGAGGTCGTCCTAGTTGCTTCGCCAATGCTAAATATTGATGAATACGCTCTGCAGTATCAACCAGCCACTGGACTTGTCGAAATGCATCAAAATCGTCATTCTCTGGAAGTGTTTGATAGAAATGATTTGCTGTTTTTACCGGTATGGGTTTGCCTAGTAAAATATCTACCTTTGCGCCTAATCGACTCGCCAAATCACTCAAAAACGGTTGATGAAAGACCATCAAATTTTGAGTAGTAGTGCGCTCCATAATGTATTCGACTAGCTCCACACAAGGCAAAGATTTGACGACAATTCTGAAGGCAGTTTCAGGCCGCCAGTTCTTCTTTAGTATAGCTATATTTTGGTCTAAACGATTTAGGTCAATAAGCAGAAAAGGGATAGATCGGTGATAAGATTTTAGGGTTTTGTTGAGTTGTTGAAAGTAGAAGGCGTTCTCTAAATTAGGCATAAAAATAAATCTGAGTCCTAATTGATTTGTATTTGTTGGAGCAGAAGCAACCGACGCTTTCAGCCAATGCTTTCTAAGCAACCATACGCTTCGGCACACCCAGCAACTCCTGCATATAATCAGAGCAAAAAATGCCCTGAGGGTCATGAGCTTCACGCTGCTTTTGGAAAGCCTCAAACATCGGGTATCGAGCTGCTACCTCTTCGGTCGTCCATGTATTCATCTTGCCCCAATGCGGTCGCCCGTCATAGGCTTTGAAAATATCCTCTAATACCTTGAAATAGTGCCGATGATCTTGCTTATTGTAAACATGGCACGCGATGTAAGCCGAATCTCTTCCATAAGCCGGACTCATATAAACATCATCTCCTTTAACCCAGCGATTTTCGATGGGAAAAATGATGGGAAATTGATGTTTTTTGAAAGCAGCTTGAATTTCTTGCCAAACATCGTGGTAGGCTTCAGCTGGAATGCTGTACTCCATTTCCAAAAACTTAACCCATCGCTGAGTAGCGTATACTTTATGACTATGCGCGATTTTAGTTACACTCTTTGGCAATGCTTTTTCGATCAATCGAGTGATTGATTTAGTCTGAGAAGGTAACCAATTAGCATACTCGCACAGCAATTTGAAAGTTAGATTTTCCAATACATATTCCGTCCAGTAATTGAAGAAATTGACCTGATCGACTTCGGTTTTCTCTACAATATCGGTTGTTTTCGTTGCAGCAAATTGAGTATAGGGAAACCAATAAAATTCAAAGTTTCGATGGGTGGATAGTCGCTCTTCTAGGTTTGTAAATAAGTCGGTGAGTTGCTCTTTTTGATTATCAATTCGCAGTTTATAAAGCGGTACACATTGCAAAGTCACCTCCGTAATAATGCCCAAGGCGCCCAAAGAAACTTGTGCTGCCTTGAATAGATCAGGCTGATTTGTCGCAGAACAACTGATGATTTCACCTTTTCCATTCACGAACTTCAAAGCGATGACTTGTGTACTGATCGTCCCAAAAGCTGTGCCGGTGCCATGTGTGCCGGTGCTGATCGTGCCAGCAATAGATTGTACATCAATATCACCCAAATTCTCCATTGCCATGCCTTGCTGAAACAACAATTCTCCTAGCAATCTGAGCTTTGTTCCTGCTTTTACAGTCGCCTGGCAAGTATTCTGATCGACCTGAACCAATCCCTGAAACCGATCTAAGCTGACCAAAATATCTTCGCTGGGACAAACGGGCGAGAAAGAATGTCCTGTCCCGATCACCCTGATTCGTTTACCATCATTGGCAGCGCGAAATACGAGTTGCTGAACGGCTGCTTCAGTCGTCGGATAAGCAACTTCGGTAGGTTGCCATCGGATATTTCCTGCCCAGTTTTTCATATCGGAAGGGTTGAGAGGTGAAAGTTATGAAGAAATGAAGATAGATTCTCATCAAAATCGCCTCCCCCGTGTAAATGGTGCACCAGCCTGCTCCAGCTCACCTTCAAATTCCTCCAAATCCGATAAATAATCCTTCAAATCCGCCTGAAACACCTCAAAATTCCTCTCCGCCATCTCCAAATTCTCTATAAACGTCTCAGTCGGCAACTGCCGCGTCCCCCAATGTCCATAAACAATACTCCCAACACGTCCAGCGATAGAAGGCGCAGTCGCTTCACTAAACTGCTGACGAATGGGATCGCCATACAAACGCATCTGGAGTTGTAAGCGTTCTTCTTTTAACTGCTGCAAAGTAGCAAAATGCTTCTCCGTTACTTCAGGCGTTTTCATCATCGCTGCGTCGATGTAGCGCAAGCGTTCGCTGATGGCAGAGAGTTGCTGACCTGCGCTGGACGTTTGGCGGATGAGTTCGCTGGTTTTGGCTTGAAAATCGGCGACGGCTTGAAAGTCCGTTTTTTCGTCGATGTTGTGAACGGGTTTGACCTGAAAAGTTTGAGCCTCGCCCTGCGCTTCCAATTTGCCATTATTCAAAATGTACAATTGCACGCTGTACCGACCTGGCGCAGCCAACGGACCTTCCGCTTCTCCAGCCCAAGGTGGCGTAAAAGCAGGTCGCGTCAATCGAATCGGATTGGGAGCAGATAGTCGCAAATCCCAATTCGTGCGATGCAAACCTTTGGCACTTGCCCCTTTGATCCAACGAATAGCATTACCATCGCTGTCTTTCACGAGCAGCAAAGCATGAGGCTCGCTTTCGGTCATTTCAGCTCGCAACGCATCCCAACCTGGAAAAGAAATGTCCTCATTTTCAGCACGTTGCGTTTTTTCTTCGGCTTGTCTTGTGGCTTTCTTCGTCTTCGGCAAATCATGCACGTAGTACGTAATGATCGCGCCAAAAGGTGGATTCTCGGCCGCATAACTATCCGAACCTAAAGTCGGCTGTTCCTTCGCTTGCATTGGCTCATTCGGCACATACCACCACGCATCTCGAACTGGAAAAATCGCATTTGATTCCGACTCAACGACTTCATTCAAACTTCTCAAACTCGAATAGTCATCCAACACATAAAACCCTCTCCCAAAAGTCGCACCAACGATGTCATTCTCTCTCGCGTGCAACTCAATATCTCGAAACGGAATGGTCGGCACACCGCCATCTAGCTTCATCCAATTTTCGCCCTTGTTGATAGAGAAATACAAGCCATATTCTGTCCCAATAAAGAGCAGATTTTCATCCTCATGATCTTGTTTCAACACCCAAACGATCGTCGTTTCTGGCAAGTCACCGACAATAGATGTCCAAGAACGACCTCTATCTGTACTCATGAATAAATACGGTCGATAGTCGCCAGCTTTGTGGTTATCGACGGCTGCAAAAAGTGTATTTTTGTCATGCTGAGAGGCTTCGATGTCATTAATGAAAGCGCGTTCTGGTACATTCGGCAGCGTGCCACTTTTTCGCCAAGTCTCGCTTCCATCTTCACTGATATGAATCAATCCATCATCCGAACCAGTGTAGAGCAAGCCTTCCACCAAAGGTGATTCGGCAATGCTCGTCAAAGTCGCATATTTAGACATCGCACCATTATCGTACAACGCATCTGCGCTCCAAACGCGGTCTAGCGTCTCCAGCTCATAGCGATTGGTATTCGTCGTCAAATCCTCACTGATCGCCGTCCAAGAATTACCTTGATCTTCACTTTTCCATAGTCGCTGCGAACCAAAATAAAGTCGCTTCCGATTGTGTGGACTTATCAACACTGGGCTATCCCAATTCCAGCGTTCAGGCGGATCGTTGGTTGCTCCTTGCGGCTGTATGTTCAGTACCTCATGGCTGCGTTTGTCGTAGCGATGCAGCAGCCCTTGCTGAATTTCTATGTACGCAATGTTCTCATCCTCAGGATCGAAGTGAGAGTCGTAGCCATCCGCGCCCAGCGGCACATACCAATCTTGATTGCGGACACCCTCCGTATTCATCGTTCTCGAAGGACCAATCAACGTCCCTAAATCCTGCGCACCACCGACGATATTGTAAAACGGCTCTGCATTATCCAAGCCCAACTTATAAAACTGCGCAATCGGCAAATTCGGGAAGTGTCGCCAATGCAACCCTTCATCAAAACTCTCGTACAGCCCTGCATCCGTCCCCGCGATCAGGTGCTGTCCATTGTTCGGATCAATCCAGAGCGCGTGATTGTCGCTATGTTTTTCGCGTCCCGTTCCCAAATAATCGAACGTCTTACCGCCATCTCTAGAGACATGCAAAAAGACATCCATTTGATAGATCAAATCGGGATTGGTTGGCGATACTTCGATTTCTTGATAGTAATGCGGTCCTGTGCCACCCGAAGTATAACTGTTGCGATGTTTCCAACTTTCGCCTTGATCCAAAGAGCGATAAAAGCCTTTTTCGGAAGTATTTGCTTCTATAGTCGCATAGACGAGATCAGGCTGTGCGGGCGTCACCGCTAACCCAATTTTGCCCATATCGTCCTTCGGCAATCCGCTACTCAGCTTCCGCCAACTGTCACCGCCATCCGTCGATTTGTAAATACCCGACTGCGGACCACCTGCCAACAACGACCACACCTTCCGACGCCGCTGATAAGCCGCCGCATAGATCACATCAGGATTGCCAGGCGCGAACTCAATGTCCGTGACGCCAGTGTTTTCATCTATTTCCAACACCAGCGCCCAGTTCTCGCCCCCATCTTCACTTCGATACACCCCGCGCTCGCCACCCGACGACCAAAGCGGACCTTCGGCTGCCACAAAAACGACATCGCTATCACGCGGATCGATCAATATTTTCCCCACATGCTCCGACTGTTTCAGCCCTTTATTTTCCCAACTCCGACCGCCATCCGTGCTTTTATAAATCCCATCGCCCCAACCGACATGCCGACCACTCACATTCTCGCCCGTCCCGACCCAAACCGTCGATGTGTTGTTAGGATCAATTGCCACCGTCCCAATGGAGTAGGACGCCTGATCGTCAAACACTGGTTGCCAAGTGATGCCCGCATTCGTCGTTTTCCATAGATTGCCAGAGCCTGCTGCGACATACCAAGTGCTCGGCTGCGTTGGACTCACCGCAATATCAGCGATGCGTCCGCCCATGAGTGCAGGTCCGATTGGACGGAGTTGAAGACTTTTGGCTACTGTTGCTGTGGGTGAAGTGGTTTGGGCGGTGGTGGTGAGGGTGAAGGCTGCTACTAGACAGGTTAGTAGGAAGGTGTGGAGCGTGGTCATTTTTGTTTGTTTTTAAATGAATGACCAAGATACAGAAGATGGGGTGATGGGCAAATTATTTGTGGGTGAGATTGAGTGTTCCTTCAATCCACTCGAATGCTTCTGCCTCTCTTTCTGTATCGGCTGCCATTGCTTGGTAGCCCGCTTCTAGATGTGTCAATTCGTTAGCAGGTTCTGTCTTAAATTTACTTTGCAAAAACTCATAAATAGCACGTAAAGCTTGACCGTGTTGTTGGTCAATCAGCCGAATAAGTTGTAGTTTTAATTCTGCATCGCTCATGATGGTGTTCAATTTTTATTAGTCAGAATGGCTAGTTTTCAGGATCGTAAGGTGTTCTTCTATGTGTTTTTAAAAGACGCTCCATATCCTCGTTCGTCCAATTATTCTGATCCCATATCTCATCTGCCATCTTTGTTAGCTTTTGCGCTAAATATGTAGTAATCAATCGCTTAATTTTGATTAAATCACTATCTTCTAGCTCTCTTGCAAATAGTTTGAGTATTTCTAGCTGGTGTTTGTTGAAATGATTCAATTGTGGTGTGGCTTGCATAGGTTGTCTCTTTTAGTTTCCAATAGTCATATTTTAATATCAACTATTAAGCTGAGTTACCTAAGTTTAGCTTCGTAAGTTGGAATTTCAGCATTAAACTCATTAGTCGTTTTGAGAACAATATATTTGTTGTTTCTATTCTCTAATACCAGCTTTTTTCCGCTTATCAATATCTGAACTGCAGATTCTTCTTTGATAATGATCCTAGCAAAAGCGTTTCCAAGATTTTGATTCACATCTTCGAAGCTCAATTTTCCACTGACATCTAATAATGGAAGGAGTCTAGCAATCCACTCAACGTTTTCATTAGACACATTATTTATGAATAATGGAAGAATTATGAAAAGATTTGTAATTCTATTATAATCATCTTTGTTTATTCTGGCATATCCTATTCCATCAATTGATTCAGCTATGATTATATCTTTACTATTTTTGGCAGAAGAAAAATGTGAAAACTTTTCTTCCAAGACTGGCTTTAATTTACTGTATTCAATAAATGGCTTATGTAGGTCTAGCTGGTAATCACTAATGTTTTCAGAGTCACTTAATGATGAGTAAAAGAATTCCTCGAACGGATCATTAAAGCTATTTACGAGATTATCTATCTTAGTATCATCATATTTTTTGTCTAGAACATTAATTATATCTAGTGTTCTTAGATAAATGTGTCTATGCGTAGATGATGATCCACTTGCTTCAAATGAATGTTGTATATCTGAAAACTCTTTTGAGGTAACAATAGGGAGTTCGTTTTGAACCACATTTCTTATCCTTTCAAAGTTGTGAAATTGATTATCTGAAAATGTAGCGGAATCTTGATCTATTTTCTGTAAAATCGATACAACTACATCTTCGCCGTCTATGCCTCTGAATTCGCTAAATGCTTTCCCTATCACAATGTCACGGAAAACTCTGTTTAGTCCAATTATCTGAGGTATGTACATATAATCGTTATTGTAAGAGCTTTTTTCGACATAACTTTGCAAAGCATCATAGGCAATTAAATCTGCTTGCTCTTCTAGATAATAAGTCTTTTTAGAAGCTAATTTGTTTAGTTTTGAATCAAGATCAATCCAACTATAATAGTCATCTTCCATTTCCATACTATTGAACTGCTGAATGTGTGCAATTTCATGAGATATTATAAATAAATAGAATGGAACAAATATATCATAGAATGCATCCGAGTATTTTTGTGTAATTCCATCAGAGTTAAATCCAACCTCTTCAACAAGTGAATGATATTCACTTTCAGTTAATCGATTCCGAAGTGCCCATACTCCCCTAGCAAAAGATTCTATTTCAAATGGATCACCATCTTTTTGGAATCTGTCGTTATATACTAACCCTGTTCCATGGAATAATCGAATTATACCACCTGAACAGTTGAAATTCTCTGGCTCAAGAGTTTCTAAGTTGTCAATACCCTCTAATGCACTCAATTGACACGCAAAATTATCATCAATAGTTTGTTCACTATCCGCGGACCATTCACTCTTAGTAGGTATGATTAGATCAAAAGTTTTTGTTTTTGTTTTATAAAGGTTTTTGTAAGTATTCAGCCTGTTGTATGTACTCAAATTGAAGCTACTCATGTAAAAATCATTAATATCATAACTTTCGCTGTCTTTATCGTGTACTTGTGTCCAAACTAAAAACTCATTATAGCACTCTAAGGCTAGATAAGATAAGTAGTAAGCGTCGATCATTATGATATTTGGTCTTATAGCAACAAAATTATCTACACACAATGAGTTGAACCGCTTCCAATCCATATTCCCTATCGTAGTATATTCATTAGAGTCTATATAACGACTATTAAAAACATAAATATTAATTCCACTTTCTGAGTAATCACTGTTTATAGTGAAATCTACATCGAGCTCAAGGTGTTGTAATGATTTTTCAAACTGATACTTGATAAAGGAATTAAATCTATGATCAATCAAATTTGTTGTTTTCAAATCATCGAAGTAAGAATCAAATTTGTTGTTTGTATTATAAAAAATATGATTCCCTAAAAGTATAGAAGCGATCACTGCGGAAAGCAGCAATAGTCGGGCTTTAGTCTTTGTCATTGTCTTTCACTATTGATTTAAAGAAAAATCCATTCTGATAAGCGGTTAAACCAACTAGAATCATGTTATCTATTTTCTCAACTGCACTATATAGCCCTAAAAGGATCACAGGTGATGCAAGTAATACTAACCAAAAATTTCTTGAACTTATCGTCTTTTTCGTTGTGTCCCAAATACTAAATTTGAAGTCTTTTGATTTTTCAATTTCTTCAAAGAGGATTTTAGAGAAGATTCCCATTACAGTCGCTATCCCCATTATGATAATTCTGCCCAGGGCTATGCTATCTTCTTTAGATTCAGGTGAAAATCCAAATGAAGATTGCTCAAAGAAAAAATTCACGCCAACAAAATAAATACTGATAGATACTGTAGATATTAGAATGATTACCAGGAAAAATTTTATGAAATTCATAGCCTGTATTAGAGTTTATGTGATTATTGCTCTGTTTGCCCCATGTACTGCTCAAGATTTCCCTTGATCGCCCAAGTGTTCCTAAGATCAAAAACGGATTGTCGAAGTTTGCAACTTCGATATCATACGCTCACCTAATATTCCTGCAAGCACGACAAGCATACATTCCGACTAAGTTACAAAATTTAGTCGATCCCCTCAACCAGAAACAACCAAAGAACCCACCCGCTCATACTCAGGCATATACGCCAACACAATATCCGATTCAGGCACACCTTGCTCTAATAAAGCTATCTTGATACCAGGATCAGTCGAATCTTCATACACCCAAATCTGGTCGCCTTTCATTTCTACATGAAATATCCAATCGTGGATAAACTCATTTTTGTGCCAACCCATGGCGACTAGAATAAACTGATGGCGTGCTTCGTCGATCACCAATTGATGAAAGACATTAGGCATATTTTGAGGTGTCTTTTCGACTTCGGACTGTAAGATGTTAGTGAGTATCTGTTTGTATTTTTCTACTCTATCTGAGGTGGACTAAAAAGACAGGACACATCAGTGAGCCACACTGTCCCCTGATCGCCCAAGTGTTCCTAACATCAAAAACGGATTGTCGAAGTTTGCAACTTCGATACCCTATGCTCCCCTAACATTCCCGCAAGCACGACGAGCATACATTCCGACTAAGTTACAAACTTAGCCGATCCCTTAGTATTGCATAAGGATTCAAAACGATCAAATTAGTTAAAGTCAGATGTATAACTGCACAAGAAGAGGAATACGCAGTTTGCAATTAGCTCTAAAATAAACGATCTTTTGAACGATAAAAATTGCCTTCGATAGAGTCAACCTAGTACGCCGATTAGGTTTTTAGACCTATTCCTGATTCAGATCTCTATCGGAACAATCAAACAAAGCATCAGATAGAAATTCAGGTGACTAGCTTTGCTTGAAAGCGACGGACCTATTATAAGGGATGCGATGCGTTTGATGGCAATTATTGATTACCTAAACTCAAGTTAGGTTATGCAATTTACACATTTCATCGGAATTGATGTATCCAAATCTTACTTAGATTGGAGTATCGTCCACAACGCTCAAGAGGTACATAAGCAGCGTACCCCTAATCATTCGCAAGCTATTCAAACATATGTTCAACAATATTTAGAACATTTTCAAATAGATCTTGCTCAGTGCTTGTTTTGTATCGAATATACGGGGCGGTACAACTTGAATTTGATTGATATATTGGAAAAGCAACAAGCCACTATTTGGCAAGTCAGTCCATTACATTTAAAACGTTCTATTGGCATTCAGCGTGGCAAGAGCGACCCTATAGATGCCCACCGTATCGCCTTATTTGCCATGCGTCATCAGGACGAACGTGTACCTCACCAGCGTGTTCGTCCCATTTTGAGTCAGCTCAAAAGTTTGTTTGCATTGAGAAGAGCATTAGTCAAATTTGGAGCAAGCATCAAAATGCAACTCGCTGATATTGAGTTCATTGAGCCTAGTATTCGCTCTACCTTACAAACGCATATCGAACAAACCATAGAGCAGAATCGGCAGTATATCAGTGAATTGGAGACACAAATGATTCAGCTAATTCATGATGACATCCATTTGAGCCGATTGTTTCTGATTCTGAACTCAGTCACAGGAGTAGGGCCTATTGTCAGTATCAAACTGTTACTGGCGACCAACGAGTTTAAGCGTATGCGTAATCCTCGAAAATTGGCTTGCCATGCAGGAATTGCACCTTTTGAGCATACCTCAGGAACGAGTGTGCGCAAAACGACACGGGTGTCTAATATGGCGGATCATGAACTAAAGGATATGTTGCATTTGGCAGCTTTAGCAGCTATTCGAGCGAAGGGAGAACTTCGAGATTATTACTTGCGCAAAAAGCAAGAGAACAAACCGAGTATGTCCATTTTGAATGCGGTGCGCAACAAAATCGTTCATCGGCTTTGCGCTTGTATTAAAGCAGATCGAACTTATAAGAAAGACTATCAACCTAAGCTCAAAGTGGCATAATCTGCCAAGAGCAAAGTGACGAGTTATGGAACAAGGCTGAACCTATTTTCCCTTACCCTCTTACTCATCAGCATCAGGGAGGGTAAGGGAAAATAGGTGGTATGAGACGACGTGACATCCTTCTTTTGGACTCCCAAAGGACTGAACTATTTATACCTGAATTTTAAAAGTACACCCTCAATCACTTTTTTAGTTATACATCCAAAAAAATCTTATTTATGCTTGGTCGTTTCATAGAAATCAGCACAAAACACAACCTAGATTCATACAAGCACTCCATTCTTACCTTTTTTTGTAATAATCCCTCAACCGATAAAACGCCTTCTTCTTAATCCCTTCCTCCGAAATGAGCCCTTTTCGATTATAGTCGTTTTGAATTTTTTTGAGATTGCGGCGAGGCGAGAGGAAATCGGTGAGTAACCAAGGCGTCATCCCTGCCATAAATTCAATATTGTCGAACATCGCTAAATTGTATTCATAGACGGCATCTTGGTATTCTTCTGTCCAGCGTTCATTGCGCTCGCCATTATAACCTTGTAGTGCGCCACCGCCAAACTCACTGATAATCAAGGGCTTCTCAAAATCTATTTTCCACTTGCCGCCAGCACAGTTTTCGGGTTGATTGAAGTACCAGCCGCAGTAGTGATTGATGCCGACCACATCTAGAGCTTTACCCAATTCATCGTCAATTAAGTTGTAGCCGTCGCCAGAAGAGTGATTATCGAGGGCAGCCGTGGTGAGGCGTGTATCATCCAGCTGTTTTACGCGTTGCGCTAGTTTAGTCAGAAAAGCCAATCGAGCATCGCCAGGAGGTGTTTCATTAGCGACTGACCACAGGATGATATTGGTGCGATTTTTATCTCGGGCGATCATCTCTTCTAGCTGTCGCTCTGCATTGGCGTAGGTGTCAGGATTTTCAAAAAGTACCGTCCAGTAAACGGGAATTTCTGACCAAAGCAAGATGCCTTTTTCTTCTGCCACTTTCACCATTTCCTCGGAGTGCGGATAGTGTGCCAAGCGCATAAAATTGCAACCCAAATCTTTTGCCCAATCGACCAGCACCTCATATTCTGCTCTGGAAGTAGCTCGTCCTGGTCCGAACGGTGCTTCTTCGTGGGCGCAAATACCTTTTAAGAAAATCGGTTCGCCATTGAGTAGAATTTGATAGCCTTTTGTCTCGATGGTGCGAAATCCGATGCGATCAGTCAAGCGTTGATCGCCGAGTTGTAGCTGTACGTCGTAGAGTTTGGGAGCAGCGGGAGACCAAAGTTCAGGTTGTGCGGTGAGTGTGAAATTAGCTTTGCCAGATTGGTCGGTAAAAACGCCTTTTTCGATATTCAATTCTGGGATGCTGATTTGAACTTCCGCTGCTTTGGCTTCGCTCAGTTGGATATTGACTTGAATCTCCTCTTGGCTGCCTTTTTTGAGCTGCACGAAATAGTCCTGAATGAAAGTAGGCTCTGTTTCCACCAGATGCACAGAGCGCGTAATGCCGCCATAGTTCCACCAATCCATGTTGACCGTCGGGATGGCTTCTCGCTTGCGTGTGTTGTCTGCTTTCACGACGAGGTAGTTGTCTTTTTCTTGCAGCAGATCAGTGATTTCAAAATTGAAAGGTGTGTAGCCGCCGATGTGTTTGCCTACTTTTTTGCCATTCAAATAGACAATGGCTTCGTAATTGACCGCTCCGAAATGGACAAAGACGCGCTTGTTGGGCTTCAAGTCATAATCAAAAGAACGCTTGTACCAAATCGTACCTTCGTAGTAGTACAATTTCTCCATTTGGGTATTCCAATCGCCAGGTACTTGTAGTTCATAGGATTCATCAAAGTTGTATTCGATGAGGTCGCTAGGCGATTGCATTTTGGCATTTTTGAAAAAGCCATTTTCCTTTTCTTGATAGCGATGATTGTAGAATCCATTTTCGAGCGGATCTATCAAAATCTGCCAAGTGCCATTCAGAGAAGTGGTTTGACGACCTGCGATGTTTTGGATTAAGTCGGTTTGGGCTTGTACGACTAGCGTGAATGCTAGTAGGAGTGAGAGTAGGATTGTTTTTGTCATGTGTTGATATTGTTGTGTTGGTGGAGCGGTTTTGTTGCATAAAGGTGAGTTTCAACTTTCTTGTGCTCGCAAATAAATTAGAACCTCTCAGTTGCTAGCGTGTAACTAAAAAGAGCTGTTATCCAATAATCATAATGATTTATTTGCCTTTATAGCTATCTAATTCTATTAAGCTCAGAACAAGACAGCCGGCTCTATGCATTCTTTCGTACCGCTTCTAAAAGTGCCATCACTGCTACTACTAGAAACAGTCCAAATACTACCCAAAGTCCCAACGAAATGGCTTTGTCATACAAGGCTTTGTATATAAATGCACCCAAGCAACCACCCAAGATAGGACCGACTACCGGAATCCAAGAGTAGCCCCAGTCAGAATCGCGTTTGCCTTTGATTGGCAACAAAAAGTGAGCGACACGAGGCGCAAAATCACGAGCCGGATTGATGGCGTAGCCTGTTGTGCCACCTAGAGAAAGTCCGATCACTAAAACCAGAGAACCAACGATGACCGGATTCAAGCCTTCAGTAAATGTATTCGCACCTATGAATAAGATACCGATAACTAACGCAAATGTGCCAATGATTTCGCTCAATAAATTGGACCAAGTAGAGCGGATGGCGGGACCGGTCGCAAAGACGGCAAGTTTGGCATCTGCATCATCTGTGGCAGGCCAGTGTGGGGTGTAATGTAGCCAAACAGTGACTGCACCTAAAAATGCACCAATCATCTGGGCGGCGATATAAGAAGGAACAAATGCCCACTCAAAATCACCGACTGCGGCGAGTCCTAGCGTCACTGCCGGATTCAAGTGCGCATCACTGACTTCTCCAGCGGCATAAATCCCCATCGTGACTGCCAGACCCCAAGCCAGAGTGATGACAATCCAGCCGGAGTTTTCTGCTTTGGAATATTTGAGGACAACACCACCGACGACACCCTCGCCTAGGAGAATAAGAATGAAAGTACCAAAGATTTCACCAATAAAAGCTGACATTTTTTCTTCGTTTTGTTTGAGGTTCAATGTACGAAGAAGACTAAGGAACGCAAAATTAAGATTTGCAGAAATCAACCAACCCATCTTCACAAAGTACTTTTGGTATACGTTCTTAAAGAAAAATACCTGACGTATGCAGTTTCAATTCACCCATTTGTGCTCTACTTGCTCCATTAAAAACTGTTCGGGGCAGCGTGGTATTTCTCGCGGTGATGCATTGACGACTGACCTCAATCGCCCGATCGGACTGGCATTTAGCAATGATGGACGAAGCTTGTTTGTCAGCGGCTGTACAGACTTAGTGCCACAGCATACGCAAGCAAGTACGCCGGCTAAGATTTGGGAGGTGAAGTTGGTGGAGTAGTTTATTGATTCGCCTCTCTCCACGACCATCTAACACCGGCTGTAAAAAATAAACCTCGATCTATGATATTGCCTTGCGCATTTGTATTGAATTTGAAGATAGAATAACCGGAAAAGTATTGACCTCCGATGAAAGGTTGGTATTTTCTGGAAGGCAATAAATACAAATGTAAACCACCTTCTGCCCCTATACTAAAAGGAGAAAAAGCACTCAATCCTCTGGGAGAAGGATTTGTCTGAATGGCCCCTTTTTGATAAATTATTTGTCGGTAATCATGTCTGCCTGCAAGCCGCCAAACGATACCTACGGTCGGTTCCAGAGATAAAATTTCTTTTACTGAGAACTGATAGCCAATCTTGAGCGGTAGAGCTATAGTGTAATAATTGAAATCAAAACTGGAATAGATATAGTCAATATCGCGAGGCGGAATGTTGATATAGTCTGTTGCAGCATGATAAGTCATATATCTGATGCCCAATCGAGCAGAGACTTTAGAAGGAAACTGAAGATGTAGCTGTGCCCCAATCAAAAAACTAGGATCGCTATAATTGATATAGTTTTCAAAAAAATCAGTGCTCCTTAACTGAGTTTCTATGTTGCTTACACAAATATAAGGTTCCAAATAAATATAGTCAAGAATGGGTGTTCTCGTCGAGTCTTCTCGCTGTGCCTGAGCGGATAAGAACAGACAGAAATGTAGTGAAATGGATAACAAAACGAGCTTCATGAATATAATTTTTAATTTTTTTAGTGAGAAATATTTAAGTATAAATAATTG
>JBCDHX010000035.1:0-44731 GCA_038749535.1 Bacteroidota bacterium | reverse complement strand
CAAAACGAATCAAAAGGTCTAGAAATGGCAAACTCCTCCGTCGAACCTGCCCTTTCGCCATCCGCCACCCAAGTAAAACGTGTTCCACACTTGCTCCATACGACAACTATTGCTTATCATACTTTTGATGCGTTTGCCCTAACTTTTTGTCGAAAATCGTAATATTATGTTTTTAGGTATATATTCCTATTGTTCTGCTCTGTTTGTTCTTTTTTTTGCTATACTCAATCAAGTTGCGGTCAACGAAGATAAGTTTTTGAAAATTAGGGTTGTTGATTTGTACAAAGGAACAGTATTTACAGATAGTTTGAGCTTTCAATACGGGACGATTTTGTCAAAATGTAATACAGTAGAAAGTAGAGTCTGGCTGCTGCCTAATGAGGATGGTTTCTATAGTGTAGAATCATCATGTTCTGGATTTATATTGAGTACTAAACGAGATGATTACATTGAGATAGAATATGAAGGGTTACAGCATTTCGACAGTAAAAAGATTCTTATAGATAGCGTGCCGATTTTTCCATATCAAGGATACGATACTACCTACACAGTCACCGAGACTAGAAAGAAAATAGGGCTGTTTCGTAAGGATATCATCCATCAAGAAACGGAAATCACGAAGGTTGGATACAGAGGTTTTAATGAAGATGCCATGCCACAAGAAATCAGTTTTAAGATAAATAAAAAAAGCAAACACTTTCTCTAATGCCATCTGGAGGAGGATTGATGTCAGGTCATGGGCGCGATGAGAAAAATAGACGGTTCTATTTTAGATCGGTAAATCACGCGCCACCTTCATTTTATTCAAATGAGATTCCAATCAATAAAAAGTAGGGCTTGGTAGGAAACCAAACCTTACTATGTGTTCTAAAATTCCAGTTCTAGCCGAGCCGATACATTCCTAGGCGCATCCAGTACTCCAATTCTCACAGCATATTCCTCATTCAATAGATTATTCATCAGTAGCGCGAATTTCAATTTCGGTGTAATGCGATAAGCTGCTCGAACACCCAACAAAAAATAGCCATCATCGTCGCGTTGGCGGAAGATATTAGCATCCGGTATGATACGCTGATCGTCTTGAATGACGGCATCTATAGCTTCCACATTGCTATTGTAGGAAGCGGCTACGCCTATGGATAGTTTGTCAATGGTCGATTCCATGTCGAAAGTCATGACGTGCTGAGAGCGGTATTTCAAGATATTTTTGTCGGCAGAAGAGTTTTTGGCATTGCGTTGAGCGATGGGTGCATTGGTTGCTTGTACGGAGTTGAGTTTTTTGCCTTCGATGTCCCATTCTTTGAATTTTGGGTCGATGAAATTATAGCCTGCCAGTAGGGTAGTGGGCAGTCCGAATAAGCGACCACGTCCGCTGATGGTGGCTTCTACACCTTTGATTTCTGTATCGCCGACATTGCGCGACTGAAAACCAAGGGGTACAGCACTGAAAAAGTTCTCTTTGACGACCAGATTGAATTCCATCATATCTTGGTATTCTGACCAAAAAGCAGCAACATCCAAAAATCCTTCAAAGCCGGACAAACGAAATCCTTGCTTGGCGGCCACCTCTGCTGTCCAACCTGTTTCAGAACGTAAATTGGGATTTGGGACAGCACTGACACCACCCGTGATTTGGGTAAAAATGAATTTCTCTGCCACCGTCGGGAAACGATAACCCTGTCCCCAAGATGCCCGCAAGAAAGTAAAGTCTGCTGCTTGATAGTTCGCGCCGATTCTGAAAACTGGTTTTGCTTCTACGGTTTTACCTGCTGGTACGTCTTCTTCCGCAAATGGATCGAAGAAAGCATCGTTGTTCAGTGCATTGCGCTCGTAGCGGAAGCCTGTGGACAGATTGAGTTTATCAAAGAGTTTTTTCTCCAATTGCAAGTAAACGGAAGTATTGGAAGAGATATATTCATTGTCGCCGTATAGATCTGCTTCTGTACTCGAATGGCTGCCTACTAGACCGGACGTGACAGTGAAATCTTGCTTCTCGAAACGTCTCTGAAATTGATATTCGCCATAGAATAGATCAGAGCCATTTGACTGATTGTTGTTAGATTGATTATCTACATTGAAATAGCGACCCAAAAACTTGTGGCGATTGCCAGCCGGATCAAAGTACGTTACATTTGGGTCTATGTAGAAGCGATTGCGTTCGCCTACAGAGCGTGTGCCTACAGAACCTACATATAAATCATCTATATCCTGCCAAAAGAAAAAATCTACCTCATCGCCTCGATTGATATTGGCAGATAAACCAACGCTGAGTTTGTCCGTAAATCGATAGCGCAAGTTAGTATTGAATCGGGCATATTCTCGAAACGTACCATCTCGCTCTGCTTCCGGTGAGTCATCTCTGACCAACCCTTCTTCAAAAGAGTACAGTCCACCGACGACCACATCTAGCTTAT
Source organism: Bacteroidota bacterium (assembly GCA_038749535.1). Classification (GTDB taxonomy): domain Bacteria; phylum Bacteroidota; class Bacteroidia; order Chitinophagales; family Saprospiraceae; genus JAAUTG01. The sequence goes on along the minus strand of JBCDHX010000035.1, from coordinate 42,317 downwards.
CAAATTTTTGACGATGCGTCACACTTCCACCATACTCCATGGGTGCACTATCCCACCAAGCCAGTTCTTTGTTTTTGGGCTTCAAAAAAGCAGTCGCAAAAGTCGTGATCTGTGTCTCTGGCTCAGAAGTCGCATAAGCTGTCCGCATATTGATGATGCCGTTCATGGCAGAAGAACCATAGAGCGCAGAAGCAGCTCCTTTCACTACTTCGATCTGTGAGATATTCTCCGTCGGGATGTCACGCCAACTTGCAGAACCTGCATCTGCAGTCAAAAAAGGAATGTCATCCACGAGCACCAAAACCCGACTTCCCGCTCCGTAAGAGTAACCCGAACCACCTCGGATATTGGCTTGTCCGTCTATGACCGTCACACCTGGCACACGCGTCAAAATATCAGAAATATCGACTGTGTTGTTGCTTTCCAATAGGTCAGGTTTGAGTACTTCTAGAGAGACAGTCGCCTCACTCAATGGCTTTTCGTAGCGTCCGCTAGTAACAGTAGCTGTCTGCAATACAGCATTGGCAGGTGTCAAAGAGATGTCGAGTTGTCGATTTTCATTGGCAGCCAAAGAAATGATCGTCTTATAATCCTGATAGCCAATGTAGCTTACTGTGATTTCATAATCGCCTTCAGCTAATTGTAAAGTGAATCCGCCGTTAATATCTGTTACTGTTCCAAAATTTTCTTGGTTAGAATTTTTGACTGAAATAGTAGCTGAAATAAGTGGTTCTTGCGTTTTGGTATCCACGATTGTGCCTTGTAACTGCGCGAATGTAAAGGCATACGAGCAGAAAAAGAAGAGTGTACAAATATAACTTCTCATGTTTTGTTTATTTGATTGAGCTGATGGTCAATGAATAATAACTCATTGATAATGAATGGTATATGAGAAAGTGGGAAAGCGAAAATAGGGTAGGAGTCGGTGTAAAATTAGGGTTTAATTTTGAAATAGAAATAGGAAAGCAAAAATTGGTGATGACACAAAAGATGTATCTATCGTTATTACTCTTCCTGTTGCAGTACAATCTGAGGAGTAGATTGTGTCAAATCAATGACTTGTGTTTTGTTTTGATAACCGTCTTTTCTGATCGTCACTTCGTAGCTGAGTCGCTGAATTTCAAGTGGCAATTCCAACTCAAAGAAGCCATTATCGCCTGTCGTGGTTTGCCCTCTAGGAATACCCAAATCGACGCGTGCATCAGCTACCGGATTGCCTGCTTCGTCTAGTACTCTTCCAGTGATGGTTTCTAAAGTACCGTCAGGAATGATCGTGATGGTAGGAGTCGCTTCTGAAATAGTAATTTCATCTGACTGTAGTGTCCAAAAGTCTGCTTCTAGCTGAGCGACTGCCGTTGTTTCCAAGACGGCATTGGGTAGTGATCGAAAATCATAAACACCACTTTCACTATTGATGTCCACTTCTCGATAATCATCGCCTATAAACAACTTTAGTTCTGCATCTTGCAATGGCGGATAATCTGCGGACGGTCGCTCTACTTGCAGCCGTACCCGAAAATCAAAAGTCTGATCGCAGCCTTCCTGCGCCATATCTTCGCCAGGATTGAGAAAATAAACCAAAGCAAAAACTGCCAATCCACCTCCGGCAGAGATGATGCTCTTTAATGCCGTTACATTCAAAACACCTGGAATAATCGCCGCGAAAGCCGCTGCACCCAGAGCTAAAAACAAGCGTATCACAAATAACTGCGTCGTCGTGGGACAGTCTACAAGAAGCGCGACTGTTAGACCAATCAATAGAAAAATAACACCCAAAATTACCTCCAGCCGGCTCGTTCTGTCCGTCGGTTCATTGGGCAATGTTTCTACACGTGGGAGTGATTCATTCTGAGGCGTTTGGTCACTGTTGTAGATGAGCGAGGCAATATCATCGGTCACACTTACATTGTCCGGTAGCTGTTGAGCGACGCGTTTTAGGTCATTGTTGATAATGTCATACGACTGAACAGCATCCGCAGAACGGGGACTAGCATCGGTGATGGTTTTGGGTTGTTTGAGATCATCATAGCGTTTTTCTGCATCGACGACTTGATCGTGGAGAGTTTGATCGTGAGCTGTGGCATGTTTGAGCACCTTCATGACAGGTTTCATTTTGCCTTCGTCGATCATTTTGAGGAGTTCGTCTTTCGTCATTGTTGCCATAGCTCAAATTGCTTAATTTAGGCTAATGTAGTTGATTTTTGAGAGCATAAAAATTCAAAGAAGTATGAATGCACGCCATTTTGTAATAACCATAGGGGCTCTAAGTATTTTGTCAGGACTCTATCTAGCCTTCCTGACGGATATTGATTTTGTGACTTATTCGACTGCCATTTTCTCAGGTACGTGTTTGATCGGAGTAGCTTGGCTGAATTTGGGCAAGCAAACTGTCCCTGCTGATCAAAAAGGATAACCAATCGCCAAGTTGTAATTCAAATTATTCTGCCGCCAGTCCGCACTACCGATATTGATCTCATCCAGTACCCAGCGATTGCCAGGTAGTCGGTCGGCGCGCCGGAGTGGAAAAGCAATGTCCAGTCGCAGCAACAGAAACTCCAGATCAAGCCGGATGCCAAGTCCAGTCCCGACTGCCAACTGCTCATAAAACTTATTGAACTCAAACTCCGCCTCCGCAAAGCGTTCGTCGCCATCTTGATTGCGCAGAAACCAGACATTACCGGCATCCACAAAAGCAGCACCTTCTACAAAAGGAAATAAGTCAAAGCGATACTCTATATTGGCTTCCAGCCGAATGTCTCCAGTCTGATCGAAGAACGCCGTCCCTATCGTCGTTATATCCGGTGGCACACTTCCAGGACCTACGCCACGCAATGGAAATGCTCGAATGCTATTCGCGCCACCCACAAAATATTGCTTGATGTAAGGCATGACGCGTGAGTTGTTGTAAGGAATGCCTACACCTGCCAGTAAGCGTGTGATCAGGCTATTCTTTTCATTCAAAAAGTTGTAGCGGGTATCCAGATCAAAACGGATATACTGGGAAAACTGTGTATTGAAAAGTTCATTGTTTTCATTGCCGAGTAGCGAAACGAAATTACCAGAAGTCTCCGCTCCGATCTGAAAGAACAAAAAATCCTTTAACGTATTGATTTCCTGATCGTTATACGTAAATCGGTACGACATACCCAGTATAGCAATATCATCAAAACTTTGGCGTAGCCGAGAGTTATTGTCTAGTACTCTCTGGAAGTCATTCGTGATGTCAAATAAGCGGACGATGTTGACATTGAGTGGTCGGAAAGCATGTCGACGATAGCGTGTCGTTTGCCATTCGTACCCAAAATCAAACTGAAAAGAGTTGAGTGTAAAGAAGGATGTTCGCCGCTGATAGCTGTTGGTCAGGCTAAATCTTGTCCTTGGGATATAGTAAGTAAAGACTTTTTCTTTGCGAAACGGTAGCAAAAATCTGGGTAAATATAAATTAGCTTGTGCAAGGAGTTCCAATGTATTGACGAATGGTAAGTCGGAGTCAGCCGTTTGTGTTTCGACACCGACCGTCAGCCGTAAGTTGAGCCGTTCTGCGCCATGAAAGATATTACGATGTGTGTAGCTACCAGAGACTGCTGCACCTAGAAAATTGCTCGTTTCTGTGCTGAGCTCGACTTCGCCATTGACGTCCTGTGTGAGAGAAGGGGTGAGATAGATGCGCCGCCTCAGGAAGTTGCTATCATTCTTCATAAAAGGCTCATATTCCACATTCACAAATTTGAAAATGCCCAAGTCTAGTAGGTGATTGACCGTCTGATCTTGCAAATTTTGTTTGAAAGCTTCTCCTCTATCTTGCGCGATGACTCGCTTGAGCACAGGCGCGTGCACAAACTCGCCCTGTTGTATTAATTTTATATCCTGATAGCGTAACGTATCCGTCGAACTGCTTCTTTGCTCATCCAGATTGAAAGTGGGATACACATAGGACGTATCCATGTAGTAGATACTCAAATCTTCGGTCTGCGTCAGCCGCATATGGATGTCTGCTTGCTTTTGTCCGGCAGTCGTATCGACGAAATAGAAAATGTAACTTGGATCGAATAAGAAATAGCCTCTATTGCGTGCTATCTGTGTCAATCGAGCGCGCTCGGCCTCTAGTTTATTGACTTGATAAGGGGTATTGGGACGAATAATGGATTGTTTCCGTTGCGCAATGATGAAGGAATCAAGTTTGCTGCTGTCCTGGGGGAAATAAATATTCCGAATGTTGTATTGTCCGTTACTGTAAATGTTGTATTCGGCTTGCAAAGTCTTCCCGTCTATCAATGTATCCGTAGAAACAGTTGAGTTGAAATAGCCATTGTCGCGCAAATAAGCTTCCATTATCGCATCAGAGCGATTGAGGTCGGCGGGGTTGTATAAAATAGGTGCCTGCCCTACTAAATCGGCGATCTTATTACCGATACCTTTCTCTTTTTCGGGATTGTGAAAGGTATTGTAAAACCATAGTTGGATCGCATTATTGGTCTTCGGACGTGCGAAACCATTCAGACGCGTTCTTAGTTGCTTGATATTTTTGATACTGTCCGGCTTCTCAAAATTGATGGTCGCGCCCGTGTAGAGATAGCCACCTTCAGAGACGTATTTGGTAGGCTGGCAGGCGGTGAGCCCGAGCAGTAGATAGCAGATTAGGAAGCAGCCGATGAAGGATTGTTTTTTTGCTTTTGTATTGTTCAATATATGAGTCTCTTTTTTAATTAATAGCACCAATGAATGCCGATTTTCGAGGACAGGTAAATTCATTCTCTATGGTTATGATAATACGCTATCAAAGCTCTGTTTCCGCCTCTCTCACCTTTCCTTACTCTCGAAATTCTGCTCTTCTTCCCCCTTTACCTCTCCAAACGATTTCGTAAACGTCAGGCCTACACCTGTCTGAGGCGAATTATCTTGATTCAAGACATCAAAATTCTCTCGTCTAAATACTCGTAAGCGATAATTTCCAGCAGGCGTTAATTTATACTCCAGTACAAAATCGCCGGCAATAGATGAGAAATTTGCGCCTTCTACGACTAGGGCACTTTGGCTGTTGACATTAACATTGCCGCCGACTTGTACAGACAAGCGATCATCAAAAAACTGTTTACTGACACCTAAATTTAGCTCTGTCACCGTATTGCCTGCATCGCCCAGATCATAGTCCGACTGATAGGAATCGATACCGATATTGATATCGACGCCTTTGACATAGTTGTCTGCGAGTCGGTTCAGTTGATTGGTCAATAAGGAACTGACACTCGATAGCGCGACTGATCGACCAGCATCTGCAATGCCACCACCACCACTTTGTTGAGAAATAAAGCTATTGAGCAACAGCAAGCTGAATACCTGCTTATTGAGTTCCGAAGGATTGTCGCGTAGGCGTTGCAGCTCTTGCCTTGTGATGCTAGTCACACCTGAACCGCCTTGTGGCACTTGAATATCAAAACTAATTTCCGGTTCATCCAGAGCGCCCCGCATATTTAAGACGACATCTACATCGGTACGTCTTTTGGCCGCCAAAGCTTCAGAGCTATTCTCATCAGTGATGCGATTGCGGATGAGTTCAAAAGTAGGCGTCTCTGCTGTATAAATGGCAGAAATATCAAAGCGCGTATCCAGTGGATCACCAACGAAGTCCAATCGGCTATCCGGCTTTAGCTCAAATTCCTTTTTCACTAATCCCTGATAATTCATAGAATAGCGACCATCGGTGATGCGATAATTGCCCAAAATATCGACAATACCATTGGGTGCCATATCAATGACCATTTCTGCTGCACCACGACAGACGAGTTTGTCGCCTGTCGCCGGATCGATGACAATCTGTAGTTCTGCACTAGGTGTCACTTCTAGCTTCATCGTCAGATCAACGCCCGACGTATTGACTTGATAAACATCGTTTAGGTTTCGAGTGCTGTCTTCCAAAAGATATTCTTCTGGATCTGCATAGATAATAAAATCACGCTGACTAGCGACAGCCGCCTCAACGGTCAGCGGCTGTACGATCAACTGCGTACCAGACAAAGTGCTGGCACTCATATCAATGACAGGTTCTAGCGTCGTCCCTTGAATATCGACATCTGCGGAGACCATCAGTTTGCCGTAATAAAGTTCTTCGTCTTTGCTTGTTGTGTTGAGTACTTGAAAGCGAGATGTGCTGAAATTCAAATCCATCTTAATGGCTTCCAGATCGCTAATATCCATAGCTCCTTGTAGCTGCGCTTTATTGCCATTGGCATCTTCGAGATCGAGTGTCCCAAACTTCATGATGCTATTGTCAAAAGTGATTTCATCTCGCGCCACTGTGTAGCGTACACCTGCTATGCCCAAAACGGTACTCACACTATCCATACCTAATCGACCTGCGATTTGTGGCGCAGTGGGCGTACCTGTAATGTCAAAGGTGCCGTTCAGTTCACCTCTGCTCTCGCGGATGAGGTCTTGCATAAAAGGGTCGATAAGTTTGATTTTGAAGTCATCCATTTCAGCAGCTATGTCAAAGGCTTCGCTGGGGATTTCGTAGTTACCTTTGGCGGTAAACGCACCCATTTGACCATCTAGAGCAGCGTCGATATTAATGACTGGGTTTTGTCCATCTTGAGAAGCTTTGACATTTAAGTCACCTACTGCTTGGTCTTCCAGCAAAATATTATTGATACTCAAATCGGCTAGGTAATTGAGATTGCCGCTATAATCGCGCACCGTCACACCGCCATTGATCTCGCCTGCATAGTTGGCCTCTTCCATATTGATGAAATTAAAAATCTCAGAAAGCTCGAAATTTTGGAAGCCCAATTTGATCGGTGCGACATCTTGATCTTGAGTACGATCTTCGGTGCTGAGTGCCAGTACTTGATCCTCCTTTTTAAAATTCAAATTACTGATATTCAATAAGTTATCTAAGTAGACAATCTCATTCTCCGGAGAAATTTGCCAAGCTTCATTGTTCAATGTCAATTGCTCATCGAAAGTGACGATATACCGCTCATTCGGTTGATTGGCTTGTCCGCTCAGTGCCAATTTCGTCAAGCTACTATCTCCGACACTTTCCAACGCTTCCACACTCATGAACAAGCTATCATTTCCTAGATCAAAGCCGACCGTCGCGATAGAAATCGGGCGATCCATACCGTAGTTAATGTCTTCTACACTCAGTCTAGAATTGAGTAAACTTGGTGTGCCTTGAGTGCGTAGTTTGATGTTGGATAGATTGTTGTTCATTACAGAAATAAAAGGTATATCTGTCGAGAAACTTAGATTTTTTGCTTTGGTATTCAGTACAAATTTGGCGGTTGCCGTATCTAACTGCTCAATACCAGTATAAAAAATATTGATGAGCGGCAGTGGTTCTGCCAATTCAAAAATAGCGGTGAAATTCTGGTCCGGTAAGGTAGCACGCGGTTGACCGGGTTCTATGGCTAAAGAATCTGTCTGATCGACCGGACTGATAAATCCATCGACCGGAAAATAATCATTGACGTAATTGTTGACCAAGATGGGTAGTTCGGCAATGTTGTAGTCGCCACGTAGTGAAAAATTGAGAAATTCTGACTGTACGACAATACTTCTGCCAGTATCAATTTCGGATGCCAACAACACAATACTATCCGTCTGCATAAAGGCAGAATCGTTGGAAAGATAGATATTTTCGATGCGCGCCGTCCCCGAAATATTATCCGCATTGCTGCCCTGAAAGTCACTATCAATATCGCCACTGAAGGCATACGGAATGCCCTCAAAATTTAGATTGGCGAAGTTGACGGTATCGATGGAAGCAGTGAAATTCAAATCGGGCAAAGAGTCATTGAGATTGACATCACCCTGGAAAGTAAAGGTTAGATTGGGGTCTTGTAAACTAGCTTCTCCTATAAATTCTTTTCGGTTGATGATGCCGTCTACTTGCAGATTCTGATAGTTATAGCCCAAATAATCAAAGGAAGTGATTTGTCCATTCAACTCTGCTCGTATACTATCAGCCGCCAATCCATTTCCGGTTCCAGCTAGTTCAAAGGACACTGTCCCGATGGTCGTATCTTGAAGCACATAGCCTAGATCGAACTCGTTGAGCTGGACTTGACCGTTATAACTGGCATTGGTGTAGTCACTATTGAATGCAACTTTGGCGTCCGTTGTGACTGAGCCGACATCTGTTTTCAGTTCTCCATTCGCATCTATATTGTACTCGTCTCCACTGATGTTTCCGCTAAAATATATCTTACCCATCCTCTTCACCTCCGGTGGCAGCCCACCTTCTACCAAACCACTCGCCTCACTTGCTTGAGTGCGTAGTTCTCTGATGTCTAAATTGAATGCAATGGGTTGAGAATCAGTCAGATGGTCAGCGAGAAAGTCTCCAATAAATCGAGTGTAGGCTTGCGTTTCCAATCGAACTTCTTTCCCACTCACTTGATTGAGTCCTCCGATAAATTGTCCAGTCAAGTCGATACGTCCTAGATCTTTCAAGCCTTTTGGCAGTGGTACATCTCGTGTTAGTCGCTTTAATCTTTGATAAGAAGTGGTCAGTTTTCGGAGTCGAATATTGTATTTCAATTGATCGGTGTCCATGAGGTCGCTGGCCGAACCAACTGCTCGCAGCACAATGTCATTATCCACTGAAAAATCGACTTCTATCGCCCGCAAGTCTGCTAATGTGCCACTTGCTTTTCCACTAAAATTGATGGTTTTGTCTAATGACGTATTAAGCTGATTAATTTCAGTGACGGAAGGAGCGAAATAGCGTAAATCTTCAAATGCCAATGCCATTTTCTGCACTTCAAAGTCTAGCAATATCGCTTCCAAGTCATCGACCAAAGCAGCAAAATCGGGATAGTTAGCACTTGCTTTGGCTTTGAATTTACTTTTGGGAGTTGACAAACTAAAATTGCTGATGGTCGCTGCTTCCGGCGTCACTCGCCAGTTGAGCCCAGAATCATCTAACACAAATCCGCTATGATCTTCAAAAGCGATGGTTTTGACTTTGCCTTCTATGCGATCCGAGAGCAGTTGCCAATTTCTGAGTTCAATGTTAAGGTCTGTCAGATTGAGATGATTAAAGTCGACTGCTTTCTCGATCCGCTGCCGATTGCGATCTTCATAGACGACGTGATTGTCTACTAAAGAAAGTTTGTTTAGATACAATTCCCAACCGAAATCTGGAAAAACAAGCGGTGCTGCTTCGCTACTATCATTCTGTATATCAGGCAGTTCGACAATTGGATCGTCCGGCTTTTCCAGAAAGCTATATCGAATATCGCTATCTCTCAGTCTAACCAGATTGATGTCCAGTCGCTGCTTTTCCATATCCAAATCGTCGATATGAAACTCTAGATGATCGAGATAGACTTCGGTATCATTGTAGGCATATTCGTCGAGCATCCGAAAGTAAGTATCACGCACATCGACCTGATCTATCCCAAATGTCCAAACGGTGGTGGAAGCAGTCGTATCGACAGGTTCAGTGGACGCAAAAGCATCAATTAGGAACTGGTAGTTAAAGAGGCTGTCGGCTTCTGCTCGGTAGAGATTCGTTTTCACGCCTTGCAGATCGACGTGTTTGACGTGGATGTGATTGTTGAAAATGCGGGCTAGTCCAACATTGACGCCGATGCGTTCCGCAAAGATGAGGGTATCCTGCTGCTGACTTTCAATATAAATATCTTTGAGGACGACTGTTTTAAAAAAATCAATATCGACGCCGCCTATGCCAACATCTGTATTGAGCGTCTCGGATAGGCTCTTGGTGGCTTGCTGAACGAGTTTGGTCTGGACGCTAGGAATTTGAATAATCATCCAGATCACTGCAAATAGGAAGAACACAATACCTATGATACAAGCAAAGACTTTTAAAATTCTTCTCAACATTCGGGTGGGTTGACTGCAAATTCACTGCGTTATTCATTTCACTTTTCTGCTCTCTACCAATTCCTTCGATTCTTTAGAACCCGTATCTCTCTTGCTTGTTCGCTACCAAAACCTACTATTTTGTCCACTGAACACGCGATTAGCCCTTCTAGTTATACAAGAAATAAAAAACTACCAATTATGAAATACACACGATTGAATTTCAGCCTACTGATGGCTGTTGTATTAATTGGCTTTAGTGCATGTGAAGAAGCAGCAGAGACGAATGCTGTGGAAGAAACAGATGCAGAGCAAGCGATGGAAGTCGCCATGGAAACAGAAATTCCAAGCAAGCGTGATCTAGTCATCGAAACGGATGGTGGATCAGAAACTGTTGTTGCTGACTTATACATTGCAGATGAAAAAGCACCGCTAGATTTTTACACTTATATTCCTACAGGATTCAATGTCAATATTACCGATGATCCAGAAGACAATTACAGCATCAATTTTGCCAGAGAAGGTCGTTTAGCTATCCTAACTTTTCTACCAAAAGGCACCTCGGAAGAGCAAGCGATAGCTGCTGCTAAAATGAGAATTGAAGAGGCCGGGACAGTGGCGGAAGAAGAGAGTGGTATGGATTTTTATTTGGAAGGTGCTGAAGAGCAAGTGATCTTGACTACCTTGAAAAGTCATAACGGACAATATTACTACTGGACGCGACAATATCCCACAGAAGACGCTTTTGAATTTGAGCCGTATGCCGTGATGATTATGGATAATATGGTTTGGAAATAAGCAGCGTTTCGAGTGCGGAGAGAATAGAGCGCTTTGAGAGAAGTTCTGTGTTCAAGCACATCACGAAAAGATTAGAGTAGGATTTTTCTGAACAAAGTGTCGGGAAAGTCCTTTTTGCGTCTAGACTCTATTGTCTAAAATCTAACGTCTCAAATTAATGGCATACTACCCAATCGACGACTACGGCATCATCGGTAACATGAAAACAGCGGCACTCGTCAGCAAGCACGGCACGATTGACTGGTTGTGTTATCCGTATTTTGATAGTCCTTCGGTCTTCGCGTCTATTCTGGATGAAGAAAAAGGAGGGCAGTTTTCTATACAGCCCAGTAACTCAGAATTTACCAGCAAGCAGTTCTATTGGCAAGATACCAATATACTGGTCACTCGCTTTATCAATGAAGATGGTGCGGTAGAAATACTGGATTATATGCCTGTCGGCGACAGTGACTTAGCTAAAGAACACAATTGTCTAGTGCGGCGCATCCATGTCCTTCGCGGCAATTTTCAACTCAATATCTACTGTCATCCTGCTTTTGATTATGCGCGAGCGGAGCATGAACTAACGCACGATAGTCATGCTTATCGCTTTAGCAGCGATGATTTGAGTATGTCGTTGCTCACCAAAGAATCGGTGAGTATGAAAGATGGCGCAGTCGACTGCCAAATAACCCTAAAAGAAGGCGATCAGACTTCCTTTATATGGATGGAGACAGCAGAGGAAGGTGATAAGGACTTTCATGTTTTAGAAAATAAAGCTTTCAACGCGACCATTCAATATTGGCGAAAATGGCTCAGTCAATGCACCTATACCGGGCGATGGAGAGAAACGGTTTATCGGTCTGCGCTGACTTTGAAGTTGATGACTTTCGAGCCGACCGGAGCAATTATTGCTGCATTGACGTCTAGTCTGCCCGGCAAGATCGGAGGTACACGCAACTGGGATTACCGCTACACTTGGATTCGAGACGCCGCATTTACAGTCTATGCTTTTATGCGGATTGGGTTTACAGAGGAGGCAATGGCTTTTATGAAATTCATCGAAGAGCGAGTCAGAGAAAGAGAGGAAGGCGAACCACTACAGATTGTATTCAGCATTCATGGCGAACGCGAACTCGTAGAGAAAGAACTCGATCATCTGTCCGGCTATAAAGATTCTAGTCCAGTGCGCATCGGCAATGGTGCGTACGACCAACTGCAACTCGACATCTATGGCGAACTGATGGACTCCGTTTACCTGAGCAACAAATATGGCTCGGCTATCTCTTATGATTTCTGGAAAGAGCTACGCAAAATCGTCAACTGGAATGCGGACAACTGGCAGCGAAAAGATGCAGGTATTTGGGAGATCAGAGACGAAGGACGTCACTTTGTGTATTCTAAATTGATGTCGTGGGTCGCTATGGATCGCGCCTTGCGTCTAGCGGACAAACGGTCTTTTCCGGCAGATAGAGAAAAATGGCTGAAAACACGAGACGAGATTTATGAAGAAATCCTTGAACATGGCTGGAACGAGGACATCAACGGTTTTACACAGTCCTACGATGGAAAAGCTTTGGATGCCTCCAATCTTCTGATGACCATGACCTTCTTTATGTCACCCAACGATCCCAAAATGCTAAAGACCTTAGATTCTGTAGATCGACCGCTCAGCGAAGGTGGTCTCATCGTTAATGATCTGGTTTTCCGCTATGATGTCGAGCATGCCCCCGATGGTATAGAAGGTGACGAAGGGACATTTAATATCTGTACTTTTTGGATGGTAGAAGCTTTGGCACGTGCTGGAGAAGCAGACACCAAATACTTAGAACGTTCGCGTATGATGTTTGAGCATATGCTGAGCTATGCCAACCATCTAGGTTTGTACGCCGAGCAAACTGGCGTGCGTGGTGAGTCTTTAGGCAATTTTCCGCAAGCATTTTCACATTTGGCACTTATTAGTGCAGCTTATAACTTAGATAAGGCATTGAGCAAAAAGTAAACACGAACAATTTAATTTTTGCTCTTGGCAACTCTTTTTTGAAAATAGACGTTGATGTTCCTGAAAGTTATTACATTTGCTATCCTTTTTAATGGATAAGAAGCAATTGGTCTCGTAGCTCAGCTGGATAGAGCAGCTGACTTCTAATCAGCAGGCCGCAGGTTCGAATCCTGCCGGGATCACAAAATAAAGCGCAATTAACTGTCTATCAGTCGATTGCGCTTTTTTTATTTCTATTCTTCTATAAGTATTGGTGCGCTTACTTTTTCACCATCCGCGTATGTACGATAATATCGACGCGCCGATTTTGCTCCACCGCGTTGCCATCATCTACTTCTCCTTTAGCTTGCAAAAAGAACTTGTTGACGGCAATATTACGTTTCAAAATAAAGTCTGAAACAACTCGTGCTCTATCTTCAGAGAGCTTCATATTATCAGCATCCGAACCGACATAGTCCGCAAAACCGATGATTTCTACTCGCGTGATATTATCGCGATCGAGTGACTGTAAAAAATGTTCCAGCCGACCTTTGTTTTCTAGATTCAAATTCTTCTGATTCGTATCATAATACAAACTCAAAGTAGTGATGCGCGATAGGATGACTTCTTCTTTTTTGGGTAAAGTCAGACTAGCCGCATCTGTCGCCAATGTATCCGTCTCGCTTTCGTTGGAAGTGAAAGCCGCCATATTGAAGTCTAGCAGTAGGTCGATGGTATATAGCTCCCGATTCTCCCAATGTGGAATGTCAAAATCACCATGATAAGGACGATAACCTGTGGCTTCTACTTCTACGGATAGTTGTTGATTGGCAGGAAAACAGATAAAAAATCGTCCACGCTCATCGACCTCTATGGGGTCACGACCATTAATTTCGACTGTCGCCGGGCGGATAGGTAGTCCATCTGCTTTGCCTTTGACATGACCTTCGACATAAGTGATCGGTGTCGCCATCAGCTGGTTTGGCAATTCAAATTTATAAATATCTATACCGCCTTCGCCGCCTTCTCGATTACTAGCGAAATAGCCTGTCTTGCCGTCCGCAGAAAGAAAAAAGCCCAATTCGCGGGCAGCAGAGTTGACGGGTGCACCTAGATTTCTAGCTTTTGTCCAGCGTCTATGATTTTCCATTTTGGAGAAGTAAATGTCTCCTTTTCCCATGCCAAAATGTCCATCAGAGGAAAAATACAATGTTTTGCCATCCGTCGTGATGAATGGTGCTTCTTCATCGTCAGCTGTGTTGATGCTCGGGCCCATATTGATAGGTTCTGACCACTCTCCGCTAGGTTCTTTTTCGCTCATCCAAATATCTGTACCACCCATGCCACCGTCTCTATTGCTAGCAAAATAAAGTGTCGTGCCATCACAACTGACAGAAGCTTGTGACTCCCAAAATTCAGAATTGAGGTAGCCATCTACTGTTTTCATTTTTTGAATGCGCTTACCTTCAACTTTGGCTTCCCAGATGTCACATTTGCCCATAATCTCATCACGTTCGCAAGCTGTGAAATACATTTTTCGTCCATTTCTGATCAGCGTAGTCATGCCTTCATTAAAGCGGGTGTTAAATCCACTTTTAGCCTGTCCGTAGGTCCAGACGCTATCTTTTTGTGTACTAATGAATAAGTTTTCATCCGTCTTCGCATTCTTACGGCGAGTAAAAAATAAGAGTTCATCACCCAGTGATACATATGGAAAATACTCATCGGCGTCCGTATTGATTTTGTCTCCCAAATTGTAGACCGCTTCTACATTGAGGTACTGTATGGAATCTACTGAAATCTGGCAAGCTAGCATACTTTCCCCCAATTCTTTTAGGTACTCTAGTTCTTTGGTATGTTCTCTTTCTACGCCTAGTCCAAAATTTTCATTGCCCAAATTCTGCAACCCAGCAAACTGACTAAAATAATCCAAAGCAGAATGATACTCGCCCAGCCGATAGTAGGTGCGCCCGATCTCGTAGTAAATAATACGCGAAAAATAAGGGTCACGACTCAATACATTGAAGTAGGCACTCAAAGCACTGGGATAGTCATCTAAAAGCTCGTAGCAAGTGCCGAGCGCACGATAAGAAGCCGTATGATCTGGATTCTCTCTTAATACTTTCTGGAATGCTTTGAGCGCGGACTTGTATTTTTTCTCCAATAGCAATTGCTCACCGGAGCGAAATTGCTCGTTGATGGCTTTGATGCGCTTATCGGGCTGCGCTTGCGCTAGGAGCGTGGTTGCGCTAAATAGGAGAAGTAAAAGTACTTTCTTCATGGGTGCTGAATCTGAGTTCAATAAAAAACGATCATCTTGCATGTTTGGAGCTAGTTGAAAAGTCGTTTTTTACAATACGCTCTCTTTTCAACTAGCTCCAAACAGTGACAGTTTATTTATTTCACATTGATATATTTGTTCTCTTGGAACGGAAATTTCAGTGCGAAAGTACAAGAAAGTTGCTGATTTCGTATGAAGAAAATATTTAATATCTAAAGAGTTATGTCAAAATACTTATTCCTTGCGACCTAGCCCCAGCTTGCTGCCTTCTTCCAGCATCAACGCAAAAGCCGCATCATACTCATTTGGAATGTCGCCATCTAGTATCGCTTCTCGAATCACATTCTTGATCGTACCCACTTCACGTGAAGGAGAAATCCCAAAAGTATCCATGATGATCTGTCCGGTGATGGGCGGCTGCCAATTGCGTAAATGGTCTTTCTCCTCTACTTCTTTGAGTCGCTCACGGATGAACTGCATATTTTGGAAGTACTTTTTCACCAGCCGTTCATTGCGAGACGTGATGTCTGCTTCGCATAGCAGCATTAAGTCATCCACATCATCTCCGGCATCAAATAACAACCGTCGGATACCAGAATCTGTCGCTTCTCCTTTGGTCAGATTGATCGGGCGCATGTGCAGACCAACGACTTTTTGGACATACTTCATTTTCTGATCTTGGGGCAGTCGCATTCGCTTAAAAATGCGTGGCACCATAGCCGCGCCCACTGCTTCATGACCATGAAACGTCCATCCGCTTTTGGGGTGAAATCGCTTGGTTGGTGCTTTAGCAATATCGTGCAATAAAGCTGCCCACCTCAGCCATAAGTCATTGGTTTTCAGTGAAATGTTATCTAATACCTTGAGCGTATGATAGAAGTTATCCTTATGCTTTATTCCATTTTTTACTTCTACTCCTTTAAGTTTTTCTAGCTCAGGCAAAATCAATCTTAATAAACCAGATTCCTGTAACAACTTGAAGCCAATGGATGGCTTAGGCGAGAGAATAATTTTATTGAGCTCAGTCGCAATCCGTTCTTGTGAAATGATCTTGATGCGATCGCGCTGACTCTTGATACCACTAAAAGTAGCTTTATCAATGACAAAATTGAGCTGAGTAGCAAAGCGAATAGCGCGTAGCATTCTCAGTGGATCATCAGAAAATGTTTTGACAGAATCGAGGGGTGTTTTGATGAGTTTTTGTTCCAGATGTTCCAATCCATTAAAAGGATCGATGATCGCACCGAAGTTCTGCTCATTGAGAGAAGCAGCTAATGCATTGATCGTAAAATCGCGCCGAAACTGATCGTCTTCTAATGTACCAGATTCCACTATGGGTTTACGGGAATCGTGTCGATACGACTCTTTTCTTGCGCCCACAAATTCAATTTCTAATCCTCTGTGACGCAACATAGCCGTTCCAAATCGCTTATACACAACCACTCTCGGCACAGGTCGCAACTTGGATGCCAGCCGCTGTGCCAGTTCTATACCGCTACCGACACAGACAATGTCCATATCTTTGGAGGGACGCGCCAACAAACGATCACGCACGTAGCCACCAACCACATAAGTAGGGTAGTGGAGCTCTTGTGCCGCTTGGCTAATCAGATTAAATATTTTCCGCTCTTGCGGTTGTATATTAAATACCATAAATTCAAAAAGCGAGGTTACGCAAGCACCATTTCGTTGGAATATTGCTCTTCTACTTCCTCTAAAATTGCAAATAAAATCTCGGGATCATTCTCTGTCACTAGTCGATGCCGATATTGCTTGATGTTTCGGTAGCCTCTGAAGTAATTGGTGTAATGGCGACGCATTTCTGCAATCCCAATTTTTTCGCCTTTCCAGTCGATGGAATGCTGCAAATGCTGTCGACAAGCTGCTACTCGCTCGTGAATCGTAGGCGGCGGTAGCAATTCGCCAGTCGCAAAGTAATGCTTGATCTCTCTGAAAATCCAAGGATAGCCAATACTTGCCCGACCAATCATGATGCCATCGACGCCGTATTGTTGCCGATAAGCGAGAGCCTTCTGTGGACTGTCAATATCTCCATTACCGAATATCGGAATTTTGACGCGCGGATTTTTAGCAATATTGCCAATGAGTGACCAGTCGGCTTCTCCTTTGTACATCTGCTTGCGTGTGCGCCCATGGATAGACAACGCTTTGATACCGACATCTTGCAGTCGCTCAGCGATGTCTTCTATGTATTTGGTATTATCATCCCAGCCCAAACGCGTTTTGACAGTCACAGGCAAATTGGTAGACCTGACCACCGCATCTGTCAACTCGACCATGCGATCAATATCTTGCAGAATACCAGCTCCAGCCATTTTACAGACGACCTTTTTGACTGGACAACCATAGTTAATGTCGAGCACTTCGGGCTGCGCTTCTTCTACGATCTCTGCCGCGCGCATCATAGAGTCCAGCTCTGCCCCGAATATCTGAATTCCAATCGGTCGCTCTTCATCATAGATGTCCAGCTTCTCGACACTCTTTCTTGCATCTCGAATCAGCCCTTCTACAGAAATGAATTCCGTATACATCATATCACAACCTTGCGCTTTGCATAGCGCACGAAAGGGTGGATCGCTCACATCTTCCATCGGAGCTAGTAAGAGTGGAAATTCACCTAGATTGACGTTACCTATTTTGACCATATCTTTTAGAGTTTCGAGAGTGAAGAGCGGTTGGAGCACTTCGAAGGCGCTCTAAATTTCAACATCTCCAATGATAATTTGCTGATTTCTAAGGGGCTACAAAAATACGGAACGTCTGTGAGATTTATAAGTTCCTGAGAAGAAAGGACATAAAAAAGAGGATAAGCTCATAAAAACTCATCCTCTTTCAAGTTAGCTATGAGACTAGCTAACTGTCTGTCCCGAACATCGGGTAGCTGGTCGTATCTTAATCTTATTCTTTACCTTTAAAGTAAGACTCAAGAGACTCACCTGCATTGATTTTTTCTATCCTTCCTTTGAATTTCGTAGCCGTGTCAAGCTCATTCTTTACAGCATATATTGAAGATAAGGCAAGCAACGTATTGACATCATTTGGATTTCTCTTTTCCGCTTCTATGAAGTTAGGTAGCGCAGCATCAAAATGATTGATCATTTCTTTTCTAAGCTTGTCGTATTTAGCTTGATTTTCTTTGTTGAACTCCATCTCTTCCAACTCTATCAGCTGCTTATTGACATTTGCGCCTTTGTTGTAGTACAACTCTCCCAAAGCGTACCAAGCTGTTGACTGTCCTCCGTCAACTTCGATAGCTTTGTTCAACTGCCCAATAGCTTTGTCAAAATAAGCTTCGTTACCTTCTGTATCACCAGCTTCTTTCTTGCTTTGCGCAATCTTAGCATAAACACTACTTAAGATAGTGTAGAGTGCATAGTTTGTAGGTTCTTTTGCAATAGCTTGTTGCAGACGATCCTCTAGTATTTCAGTCTGATCTAAAGCTATGTAATGGTTGATCTCGTCATACAACAACTGAGTGTCTTCAGGATACTTCTCACGACCAGTGTTCAAGTATTCAATAGCTTTTTCGATGTCGTCTTCTTTATATATCTCATAAAGTGCACTGTAGACTCTAGGTTGGTCAAAATTAGTTTTTTCCAACTCCTCAAATAGAGGTTTTGCTAACTCCGGCTTTCCGGCAAATAAAGCTGAATTACCTGTATTTAATAGTTGATCATTGTAAGCTACTTCATCATCAAGGGTACTTGCTTTATCATTCTCCTTTAGCACCTTATGAGTTTCGAGTACCTTGATGAAATTGTTGTAAGCAGCAAGATGATCACCATTCTGATAAGCAGTAATTCCTGTATTATTAAGATTAACTGCAACAGCCGATAGTCCTTTTAAAGCATCTCTCGTCTCCCATTTTTTTTCTGCAAGTTCCAAAGCCTTCATATAAGAATTATATGCCTTTTGTGAAGCCTCTTCATCGATCATGACAGCCGGATTCTCTTCTGTGGCTGTAAATTGTTGAGTCGTGAATAAATTGACGACACCATTGTAAATCTCACCACGCGTAATCCACGTCTTGGACATTTTGCCGTATTCTGCATCTTGTACGGCTTTGTCAGCCGCTTCGATGGCTTCTTTTAACTTGTCAGCATCATTACCGCCTGCCAAATTAAAAGCTGCTAAAGCTTTACTTGCATCTTTTGCATATTTCTTACCGTCCTGCGCTTGTGCCAAACCAAATGTGAATAGAACAGCGAATAATACGATTGAAATCTTCTTCATAGTTTTAGATAAATTTGTTTTTAATGTAGGTTTTTCAAATGAATCACCTGAATCCCCCAAAGTAAGTTTGTTCGTGCTTCTTACAATCTAGATCTGAGTTCAATAAAAAATTTATATTTTTTGACATTTAGAAATAGTTGAAGGGCTATTATCTGTGATATGTTTCCGTTTCAACTATTTCTAAATAATATAAATTTGTTCATTTCACACTAATACTGACCGCTGAAAGCATCAAATAGCCATTTATGAAATGTTAAAATTTGTTTTGGTTGAGTGAATGGTTACTTTCAGCTAGTCATTGGCGTCCTCCACAGCATCATTGTTATCATCCACTGCTTCTTCTGTCATTTCCTCATCTGACAACTCTTCCTCACCACTATCGCGCACCACTGCCACATCAGCGATATCATCGCTATCATTTAAACGAATGACGCGTACACCCTGAGTCGCTCGTCCCATTACTCGTATATCGCTAACTGCCATACGGATGACGATGCCTTGTTTGCTCGTAATCATCAAGTCATCTTCTTCGCTCACCGCTTTGATGGCTACCACTGCACCCGTCTTGCCGGTCACTTGCATGGTTTTGACACCTTTGCCACCACGATTCGTCAAGCGATATTCTTCAACTTCTGAGCGTTTGCCATTTCCTTTTTCGGAGATCACTAGAATGGTGCGTTCCGGCTCTTCGGAAGCCACGACGACCATACCGACGACTGCATCATTGTCTTTTGACAAATTGATACCGCGTACACCTGCTGCAGAACGCCCCATCGCACGTACATTGGATTCATCGAAACGAATGGCATTTCCTTGACGATTGGCGAGTAAGACTTGCTGAGAGCCGTCTGTTAGTTTCGCTTCCAGTAGTTGATCGCCTTCATTGATTGTGATGGCGATGATACCACCTACACGAGGACGAGAAAACGCTTGTACAGGTGTCTTTTTGACCAATCCTTTTTTAGTGCTAAAGAAAATGTAATGGTTATCGACAAATGCCTCATCTTTCAAATCCTGAATGATGACATACGCTTTGACTTTGTCATCTTTCGGTATCTCCATCAAGTTCTGAATGACCCGACCGCTTGATGTTTTGGTCGCTTCCGGTATCTCGTAGACGCGTATCCAGTGACACTTGCCTTGCTCTGTGAAAAGCAATAGATAGTTATGTGAACTGGCGACAAACATGTGCTCTATGAAGTCGGCATCTCGTGTTTTGCTACCTTTTGCGCCTCGTCCACCTCGACTCTGAATACGGTACTCAGAAGTGGACGTTCGTTTGATATAGCCCAATGAAGAAATCGTGATGACCATCTCTTCATTTGGAATCAAGTCTTCTATACTAATTTCACCATCAGCAAAAGTGATGTCAGTACGTCGCTCATCGCCAAATCGCTCTCTGACATCCGTCAACTCTTCTTTAATGATGCTACGCTGTAACCCTTCATCTGCCAAAATCGCTTGTAGATGCTCAATGTCTTTCTGCAAGGCATCATATTCACCTTGAATTTTATCGCGCTCCAGTCCAGTCAACTTCTGCAAACGCAAATCCAAGATTGCGCGTGCTTGAGCTTCGGATAGTACATTACCTTCGGCTACAATATGCGTATCTAAGGTAGCTATGCTCACTAAATCCAACAACTGCCCAAATTTAGCAAAGAACTTATCTCTATCATCGATAAAGCTGCCTTGCATCAAATTATTACGCGCTTCTTCAGGCGTTTTGGAAGCCCGAATCAAACTAATAACTTGATCCAAATAGTCCAAAGCAATCAATAAACCGATCAAGATATGCGCCCGCTGTAAGGCCTTGTTCAGATCGTAGCGTGTGCGGCGCACAATCACTTCTTGACGGAAGTCGATAAACTCCTCGATCATATCCTTCAAGTTCAAGGTCATCGGGCGACCTTTTACCAAAGCGACATTATTGACGCCATAAGAAGTCTGCAGCGGTGTGTACTTATATAGTTTACTCAAAACGACGCTCGCCATTGCGTCCCGCTTCACATCTATGACAATGCGGATGCCTTCACGAGAAGAAGACTCATCACCCACATTGCTGATGCCTTCTATCTTTTTCTCATTGACGAGATCACTGATTTTGGAGACTAAGTTGGCTTTGTTGACTTGATAAGGCACTTCATAGATAATGATCGTTTCTCGATTGCCATTATTCTCAATCCGTGCCTTTCCACGCACCACAATGCGACCACGACCAGTCTCGAAGGCATCTTTTACACCTTCATATCCGTAAATCGTTCCTCCTGTCGGGAAGTCAGGTCCTTTGACGTACTTCATCAGACCTTCAATATCAATCTCGGGATTATCTACAGTCGCGATGACGCCATCAATGACTTCGCTCAGGTTGTGCGGCAGCATATTCGTCGCCATCCCTACTGCAATACCGGACGCTCCATTAACCAGTAAATTGGGGATTTTAGTCGGTAAAACAGTTGGCTCTTCTAAAGTGTCGTCAAAATTGAGGGCAAAATCAACGGTATCTTTGTCCAAATCCGTCAAGATGTCATCGGAGACGCGACGCAGACGAGCTTCTGTATATCGCATCGCTGCTGGGGAGTCGCCATCCATCGAACCGAAGTTGCCTTGACCATCGACGAGGGGATAGCGCAACGACCAATCCTGTGCCATACGTACCATGGTGTCGTAAACGGAAGTATCGCCATGTGGGTGATATTTACCGAGCACTTCACCGACGATACGCGCCGATTTCTTATGCGCTTTGTTGTACGTCAATCCTAACTCGGACATACCATACAAAACTCTGCGGTGAACTGGTTTTAAGCCATCTCGAACATCAGGAAGAGCACGAGAGACAATGACCGACATCGAGTAGTCGATATAGGCCGACTTCATTTCTTCCTCGATATTGATCGGAATAATTCTTTGATTGGACATGTAATTATTTAGAGTATTAAGAGAGTGAGAAGGCGAGAAAATGAGAATGTCACCAACTACTAATAGCTTCAGGTTCTTAAAAAAAATTGAACTTCTTTTTACACCGCTATCATCTCTTTTGTATTAATCATTGTTATGATGGTAGGTGGACACTCAAAGTAGAGGCTTGCTACCTGTCAAAGGTAGGCAAAGATAAGAAATTTTGAACAAAAAATGGCGTAGTTGTTACTATTCATGTATCAACAATAATACGCTTTTAAGATTTTTGCAATTCATTGAAAATCAGATACTTGAATCATACAATAAATGGAAAATACAAGAGAGGTCAAACCTTACGACAATATATCTGGCAGCAAGAAGGAACAAGTTTCCAATATGTTCAACAATATTGCGCCTTACTATGATTTTCTGAATCACTTCTTGTCGTTGGGCATAGATAGAGGATGGCGGAAGAAGATGATCCAAGAAGTGCGAGATCAGCAACCTCAAAAAGTCTTGGATGTAGCAACCGGAACAGCAGATGTAGCGATTGCATTAGCGAAAAGTATGCCGCAGACGAATGTCATTGGTTTAGATATTGCCGTCGATATGCTCAATATCGGGCGGAAGAAAGTCAATACTCAAAATTTGAGTGAGCGCGTCAACCTCATCAGTGGAGATGCAGAGAATTTACCCTTTGAGGACAATAGCTTTGATGCGATGACCGTTGCTTTTGGAGTACGTAATTTCGAGCATTTGTCGAAAGGACTAGCAGATATGAAACGCGTCTTGAAACCTGGTGGTCGATTGGTCGTTTTAGAGTTTTCTAAGCCGCGTGTGTTTCCGATGAAACAAGGCTTTAATTTTTACTTTAGTACGATTTTGCCCTTCATTGGGAAAGTGACCTCCAAGGATCCGAAGGCCTATCGCTATCTTTATGAATCCGTACAGGCATTCCCGGATGGTGAAGCTTTTATCGCAGAACTGAAACGTGTCGGCTACACGGATTTAAAGCAAATCCCACTGACATTTGGCATTAGCTCGCTTTACGTAGGTCATAAAGTATAGGTTATAGTTCATGAGTCATGGATCATAAGCTATGATTTATGATCCATGACTCATGAACTATATGAATATGTACAGAATCATCTTCCTCTTTTTGGCTTTAGCGACTGTTTCTCAGCTCAAAGCCCAATCTTCTCATGGCAACTATAACTTCTTGGGCTTTGAGCAAAAGCCATACTATTTTGGTATCACCTTGGCGTATAATACCTCTGACTATCGACCGTTCCGTTCTAAGAATTTCCTGGAAAGTGATAGTATTGTTGGTATTGAGTCGGTGAGTGGTCCAGGCTTTAATTTGGGTATTGTCACCAACTTGAAAGTAGGCGATTATTTTGATTTGCGATTGTTGCCAACGCTTTCTTTTGGTGAACGCAATTTGGTCTACAATAGAGAAAGCCGTCTCCGACCAGTCGATACGCGAAAAGTTTCTTCTGTGTTCGTCGAAATGCCATTTCATGTGCGCTACAAGTCTGAGCCGTTCAATGATATGCGCTTGTTCGTCGTCGCAGGGATGAAGTATTCTTTCGATGTTGCCAGTGATTCTAAAACGCGACAAGCTAGCGAATTTGTCAAAATATCACCGACCGACTTTGCTGTAGAAGCCGGATTCGGGGCGCAGTTTTTCTTTCCTTACTTCATCTTTTCGCCAGAGTTCAAAACTTCCTTTGGCATGAATAATATTTTGCTCTATGATGGGCAGCTGGAGGATTCTACTGTATTGGAGAAAATTTTGTCGAGGACATTTACGATTTCGTTTCATTTTGAAGGATAGAATTAGCTGTTGGCAATGAGCTACTAGCTGTTAGCTTGTCCAGTGATATACTTGACTTCAGCTATTTTGTCTTAGCTGGTTACTAGCAATACACTTTAATGGTCTTATGTGCCTTTAAGTGTTTCCAAAGTAAGCCGTACAATTTTCTCTACATCCTGCTCCTGCATACACTTGAAATGTCCCTTCGGACAAACTGTATGCCCAATTTTGGAACATGGGCGACAGCTCAAATTATTTACCTCCACACTTGTATTCTGAGTAGGTGCATTCCTATAATAAGGGGACATCCCAAACTCAGGAATCGTATTGCCCCAAACGGAAATGATGCGTTTTTGGAAAGCAGCAGCCACGTGCATCATACCTGTATCGTGGGTGATAACAGCTTGGGCTTGCTGGATAATAGAAGCCGACTGATACAAATTTAATTGTCCACAAGTATTAATAATATGTTGACCAGACTGTGCAGCGATTTGTTCGCCAATTTCTTGCTCTGCCGGTCCGCCGAGCAGTAGAGTAGGGGAGGTCAGTTGCTGACAGATGGCAATGATTTTATCGGTAGGGAGTCTCTTAGTGGCGTGTGCTGCGCCGATGGCAAAAGCGATATAGTTATTAGTAATGCCGAATCGCTCACTGATCTCTACCTGATCTGATTCAGGAATGAAATAGTCTAAGCCTTTCCCATCATTTTGGACACCTAGCTTTTTTGTAGTCGCCAAGTAACGATCTACGATATGCACATCCGGCAGGCGATTGATCTTGAATTTGACCATCAGCCATTTGGCAAAATTGATTTTGTCGAAATAAAAAGTTGGTTTTCTGTAATGTCAGGCGTACTTGCCAACTTCTTAGATTATGATGCAGGTCTATGATGCAATCAAATTCCTCTAGTTTCAAGTCAGCCGCTACCTCCCTAACTCTTTTCTGAATGGTCCAAACGCGGGCAATATATGGATTGGACGTCAATAGCGTCGCGTACGACTGCTTGGTCAGAAAATGGATTTCACAATCGAGTTGTTGATGTAAGCAGCGTACCACAGGCGTCGTCAACACAATATCGCCGATGGAAGAAAAACGGATGACTAAAATTTTCATGCTAATGTCCCCATCTTTCCAGTATGAAAATCTTGTAATGCTTGCTGAATTTCTTCGGCGCGATTCATGACAAAAGGTCCGTAGCTAGCAATGGGTTCGTTGAGTGGCGTACCGCTCAATAAAAGCAGCTTCGCATCCGGCTGAGCGGTAAATTTGATAGTTGTACCAGAAGTATCGAACAACACCATTTCACCTTCCTGAGCGGCTTGCTGATCAGCAAGCTGGATACTACCGGAAAGTACGTACAAAGCGGTATTGTCTCCATCTTTTAAATCAAAAGATAAACCATCATCAGCATTTGCGCGGATGTCCCAAAGCTGCATAGCTGTAAAGGTATCAGCGGCACCTTTTATATCATTATAGTTCCCGGCGATCAATCGCAGATAACTGCCATTTGTCCCTAGCTCGATAGTCGGAATACTCGTAGCAGCAATGTCCTGATACTTAGGTGTAGCTGACTTATGCTTAGCTGGCAGATTGACCCAAAGCTGTATAAGCTCTAACGTACCGCCACTTTCTGTGAACGCTTTGCTGTGCTTTTCTTCATGTACGAGTCCGCTACCTGCCGTCATCCATTGCACATCGCCTGGTTTGAGTTGTCCATGTCCGCCATGGCTGTCACGGTGTTCCATTTCGCCACTATATAATATGGTGACTGTCTCAAATCCTCGATGTGGATGCTCGTCTACACCACGTGGCGTATCGCTTGGCTCGAAGTGAGTCGGTCCAGCATGATCTAATAATAAGAAAGGACTCATTTCGCCCAGACGAATGGCAGTACCCGGCATAGGACGACGAATGAAGAAGCCGTCGCCAACCTGAGCTGGTGTAGATTGAGTGATGAGGCGGATGGATTTGTGTATAGACATTGAATTTGTTATTTTTGGGAGAACGCTTGGGTTTGGGGATGGTTGAGTTGATATGCCTGCTTGAATATTCTTAATGCTTCAAAATGGGTATGACCTTCAGTAAAAAATCAAAAACAGCTTCATTTTTCACTATTTAAATAACATAATATTAATTATAGGCAAGTTCAAATCTCTAAAAGGCTGTACATCAATAAGTTATGAAAATCTGATTTCTAGCGTTTATTGTAAATTAGAAAAAAGTGCAGCAAATCTCCAAAGTGCTGTATTTACTACGGTAACGCTCCTCCCCTATCGTAGTTGTTTCCCAAAAGTTAAGTTTCAAAATTCGTTCGTCACTGCTGAAAGATAGTTTGCCATGGCTTCTCCTAGAAAAGAGGTCGTTGGCAGCGCTGTTTTGGCTGCTAAAAAAGGTGGTCGAAATGGTGGTTCAAATGCTCCGCGTGGTTCGGTACTTGATACTAAAGAAACATTGTTACATTTTTCGCCTACTGCAGCGCGTCTAAATGATCGACAAAGTTTCATGTCATTCGACCCAAATGAGCAGCGCGGAAGAGACGACCAAAAAAACACATATCTAACTGTCAATTACAGACATCGAAACCTAAAATTGGCAGATAAATTAGATTCACTCAACTGCAATTATTCAACTCATCCTGAAATCAACAAGGTTGTACGCAATCTACGGTGGTGTTCTTCCGTCGCATTAGTTGAGCATGACTATCAATCAGCTTCGCTTTTCGAATCATCCAAGAATTGCAAAAACACTCATTGCGCGATCTGCGCGCGAAATCGGTCAACAAAATTGGTCAACAGATTGCTTGCAGCAATCAAGGATAAAGACAACGCTGATCGCTTCGATGATAAATACTTCTACTTTCTGACGCTGACTGTCAAGCATGACGATAAGACACGGACGGGCAACTACTTAGACGAGTTCAACAAATATTTCAATTCGCTCGTACGCTCCAAAATGTGGAAGCGGCTATTTCCAACGGCAAAAGGTCAGCACATTTCAGGATGGATTCACAACCGCGAATGTACGCTGTGTCCTCACGGCTATCATATCCACGCTCATACGCTTATCTGCTGTCCACGACTGACAAAGAAAATCAAGCTGGTTCAGGAAGAATTACGGCTAAAGTGGTGGAAGATTACAGGCGATAGCGAGTTTGGTGTAAGATTCGATTTGATCAAGTTCGATAAGAGCAAATATGTTAGTTCTGCAAATTCGGGACCATCTGCACAAAGTAGTAAAGTAGAGTTTGGCGCGATTCGGGAAGTATTCAAGTATTCAGTGAAAGCTGGACAGATTGATAAAATCGGTGATGGCACAACCGAAGGAACACAAAAGCTAAATCTGTACGCCGAGTGGATTCTATCAACGAAAGGAAAGAACTTCATTAACTGTAGTGGACTATTCCGAGGATTGGAGTTGACTGGCGCGAAATCGCGCTACGATAAAGAAGTTGAAAAACGTGAAGTCGTAGACGCTCACGGCGTGGAATATGCCATTGGCAAAACTTCAAACATCAGCTTTAACTACGCTGCCAATCGTGACTACAGCAAAGGTTTCCGAAAGCATCTAATGAAAATGATCTATGTCAAAAAGCTAGGTGGAAGTTTTCAGGATGTAACTGAAATCGTACAAGGCTTGCGCCAATACCTGATGATTTCAAAGACAGAAGGCGATATCATGAAGTCGTTGGATCGGTGGATTGAATTTGAGAAGAAAGCTAAAGCGGAGATTGATTTGTATTCGTCATTCGCGGTCGAGCAACCTAGCGATGAACAGGTAAAAGCGATGCTTCGACAATTAGAGCTCTTCGATTTCTCACAGAAGGAAAGAACGTTTTCAGCAGCTGAATTCATGGAAGTCTAATCTATTTCTAAATCATAAACCAATGTTATGGCAATAAATCAAGCACAAACGGAGATCGTCGATCTATTCGATGGAAATTCTGAAAAGGTAATGTCAGTCATGGAAATTGCAAATGCTGTAATTCGTGAAGAAGAGCAAAGAGCGAATGTCTTTGCTAGGATTGGCAGAATGGTAAAAGCTAAAAAGCTGTTTCTAGTCTCACCTGGTCAATATCGGCTTTTCAATCGGTATACAGATCTAAAACATGAAGTAACAGTCATTGATGAAGCTCAAACATCTCTATTCTAATGAAGCATAAGGAATTTTTCAAAATAGAATCTAGTGGTTATCTCGGTGGTAAATCAGCGGAAGGAACATACCAAACGATCATTAACCAAATTCCAAGTCATCGAACTTACGTTGAGGGATGTCTTGGTCATGGTTCAATCATGCGAAAAAAGAAACCTGCTGAATTTCAGATTGGAATAGATTTGGACAGTGAGGTAATTGAAGTTTGGAAACATGCGGTGGATCTCTCACCACTAAAACTGTCGATACTTCAGGCTAGCATCTTAGAATTAGAATTGCCCTGCTTCTATGAAAGATCAACTTTTGTCTATCTCGATCCTCCGTATCTCCACTCTAAACGTCGCAGCTCACACCGCTACAATTTCGAGCTTTCCAACGAAGAACATTTAAGGTTACTTCAAAGAGTAAAGGAGTTTGATTGCATGATTGCGATTAGCTGCTACGATTCGGGTTTGTACCAAGATGAGTTGAGAGACTGGAGAAGAATTCATTTTGATGTGATGACGCGAGGTGGAACTATGGCTACTGAAACGCTATACATGAATTATGCTGCAGTACCGCCAAAACAGTTGCATGATAAGAGATTTCTTGGCGACAATTACAGAACTAGAGAGAATACTAGGAAAAGGCTAAACACGATACACCGCAAGATTCAGCGGTTGGATATCCACGAAAAAGCAATGCTAATTGATGAGCTCACACCGCTTATTCAGTCGATGATGGACCATACCGCTGTTTTTGTTGGTGCGGACCTAACCGCCGAAAGCGGCGGTAGTTTCTCAGAAGCTATCGCCAAAACTGACGGTAATCGATTACCGCCTAAAATGGTGGTGCTTGATCAAAATTGAAAATATGGTTCTTACCGCTGATAATGGCGGTAGGATCTTCAAAACTCAAACTATGGCACCGAATTTTTTTGAAAAGCACTTGATTTCTCAAATCGACGATCCTGATGAAGTTAGCCGATTTCTAGCAGCAATTGAAGAAGGAAGCTGGGGAATATTTGAAATGGATGAAGAGAGAAAAGAAGTATCGCTTTCGCTCGAGGATGAGTCTGATTTGACGCTACACGCTTTCGCTGAGCGCGTACATCCTGTCTACTACACATTGTCGAAACCTGATCTAAAAGCTACTTACCATTTCTGCGAACAAACTGCAGTATTTATCTAACTTAAAACAAGAACTAAAATGAAACAACTATTTGTTGTAATTGCGCTTTGCGCGTTCGCTCCTCTCCTATCGGCTCAATCTGTTCCCGATTCGCTTAAGATCGATCTTAATGGATTAGTTGAAATTGTAGGCTACTATGAGGTGTCAGATTCAGCTCGTATTGAATGGTTACATGAGCCTGAGTACTGCGGAAGACAACTGAGAGCTGGTATCTATAAAACTAAAAATTGGCTCGATTGGCATTTGGTAGAAGCTGTAGAAACAAATCGTGTGATTGTATTGAATGACATGAATAACCAAAGATCGGGCGGTATGTATATGGCAGCTATTCAGTCGGGAACTAGTATGAAATGTAAGTTTTGGCAAATCAATGGAAGCTTACTCTTAGAATGGGAGGAAACGATAATTATTCAAACTTCAACAGCTCAAAGATGAAAAGATGGATATTGTTAATCTTGGTCATTGTGGCCACTGAATCAGTGGCACAAAGATTGATTGATGCAGACGGGAATACGATTGATGAAATCAAGTTTGAAAGAAAAGTTTGGAGTGATGAGCTACAGCATGAGGAATTGTTTTTGAAGCGATTCAGTAGAACGATTATCAATCGATATCCGACTTCTAAGCTAGGCGGCGAAAAGCGTTTTCAGTGGGATTTCGACGGGAGAATTGAAGATTTCACCGCGGATGATCTGCGTAAGATGAGGACAGATGGAGCGATTTACTACGGGAAAAAGTTGGAGGATTTGAAGTTGATGCTGAGTGGTATAGTTACTTG
Source organism: Bacteroidota bacterium (assembly GCA_038749535.1). Classification (GTDB taxonomy): domain Bacteria; phylum Bacteroidota; class Bacteroidia; order Chitinophagales; family Saprospiraceae; genus JAAUTG01. The sequence continues at coordinate 12,385 of JBCDHX010000035.1, read as the reverse complement.
TAAAATTACTATTCCAATAGGTAATGGTGATGGTTTCTATATGGCTGTGATTGATCGAAAGAAGATGATAAGGATGAAGGTTTTTAGGTTGTCCGGAGGAACGATTTACGAATACAAAGAATTTCAGTTTCGGATTCAGACCGGAACGAAAAGGATTTGAGTTATCAGATTTATTAATAACGAGTTTTTGGGCGGTGTTTCTTGACATCGCCTTTTCTTTTGTCTATATTTGTCTTTTATTGTTCGTTTCCGCGATCGTCGGAGAAATTAGATGGCAAATGGGAATACTTAGAGAAACCTTAAATGAACTGAAAGCAAAGAACATTTCAATAGTGGAAGTTGCTGAAAAGATTGGTGTGAGTCGTGCTCAGATTTACAAAATTGCTGATGGTGGTTCAAGTACTAGAATGAGTGAGTCAAATGTTGTGGATTTAATATACCGCGCTTATCCTGATGTTTTTGTCGAGTTAGACGAAAAGTTGAAAGAAGATTTTGCTGTTCAGGTTAGAAATTTGAATTGGAGAATAGAGCAATTAGAGAAGGAGCTGGATAAGAAAGAAAATGAAAAAATGCTTTTAGCTAGAAAGCTAGAGAAAGTTGAACTGTTCCTTCACAAGACTTCTGATTACGAAATTGCAAATTGATCTGATAGATGGCTAGTAAATTGAGTGTCGGCAATACACCTGTTCGTTACACGAACGATCAGCTAGAAAACTCCTTCTTCTGTTTGACTGATATGTGTCAGGGAATGGATGATACGCCTAGTGCGATAGTTCAGCGATGGTTGAGGAATAGAGCGACCTTGAATTTCATTGAAGTTTGGGAATTGGAACAGAATGAAGATTTCAATCACGCCGAATTCGGCGTGTTTAAAAATCGAGCTGGTGACAATACTTTCAGGGTTAGTGCCGATAAGCTAGAAGCATTCAATTGTCAGTCGATTTATTCAAAGAAAGGTCGTTATGGTGGAACGTTCGCGCACGTGATTGTTGCTTTCCACTTTGCAAATTGGCTGTCTGCTCAATTCTACTATCAATTTGTGTTGTCATTTCTAGAGTTTGGTGAATATCGAATCAAAAGAATTTGGTCAAAGCTCAATTATCGGTTACATACTGAAAGTATCAAAAATGCGATTCCTGAAAGAACGACTAGAGCCACAAAAATAGCTGCTTATTCAAGCGAAGCGGACATGCTCAATCTAGTTGTTTTCGGGATGACAGCAGCACAATGGAGAAATCAGAATCCAACTAAAAAAGGCAATATCAGAGATAACACTACTAAGTCTCACCTACATGTTTTGTCGAACATGGAAATGCTAAATTCATATCTAATTGGCGAAGGGATCAGCAAAGAAGATCGAGCTAGAATCTTGCTAGCTCAGGCAGATTATCAATTTCAATTTTTACATGGATTAGATAAGCTAAAGAGGTAACTGCCAACGGGTAGCCTTAGAAATCCTCATGCCCTACTTAGCAAAATCAATCGTTGGTCTCTCCGCAAGTCACATAAGAGAAATTATACGCGAAACGCTCCGCAAGCTGCACGTTTGCCTATAATTTGCTCTTATGCGAAATGCTAGTTTCAGCGCGTTGAACTTGGATTTCGGCAACTGCTGAAATTTGGAGAAGATGCTGAACTTGTGTGAGCGTCGGTAGCAGTGGGAAAGGTTGGCGAGAAGTGCAAGCTGCCGTAAACGCGAGAAGCTGAATGTTGCCAGTCGTCTCCGCTGCACTCACGTTCCTATCGTCTCCGCTCGTTCCTCTGTTCCTTCTTCAGTTCTGCTCATTGCTCTTGGTTTGCATATCGAACTTGTTTGTTCGGTCGTCACACAGCCGCTTCCCTTCCTACCTGCGTTCCGCTTTAGCTACACGAACAGGCAGTTGGTGCCCTTTGGCGGCTGCGTTCCTTCCTCAACATGGCTCTTTGGTTTTTGGGTGTGCGCGCGCTGCGCTTTCCTCTCCCGCGCGTGTCGTCTTTGCTTTCATGGCTCGGGCAGCTGCCATCGCTGTTTTTGTCGGTATTTTTCTTTGATATTTATCTGTCTATATTTGTCTATAAGTGTATTTATCTGTATCTTGTAGTTGTTATCGGAGCGGTTATTTTGCTCTTATCTTTTCATTGATCTATCTACAGTTTTGGCTTCTCTTTTAGCTCTTGTTTCTCGTTTTCCCGTTGTTGGTTTCTCTGGTTCTCGTGAGTGTGGCAGTGTACCTGCTGTCGCTGCTGCTTGGTTGTCGGGCTTGCTTGTCTCTTCGGGTCTTGCTTCTCCAGTTTTTGTCGGTTGTGCGCGTGGTGTAGATAAGGCTGTCCGTTTGGCTTTTCCTTCTGCTCGTGTTTTTGAGGTTGTAAGCTCTTTGGGTCGGGCTGGCTTCGCTCTTCGTTCACAGGAGTTCTGCCGTGCTGTCGCTGCTGCTGGTGGTTTGGTAGTGTCTTTTCCGCGTGGCGCGTGTCCTTCTAGTGTTCGCCCTGGTTCTGCTTTCGTTGGTGGTGGTTCGGGTTCTTGGGCTTCTTTGGCTTTTGCTCGTGAGTTAGGTTGTGCTGCTTTGGTGTGTTTGCCTTCGGGCGTTGCTGTGCCTGCTTGGGTTGGTAGCGGCTCTGTGGTTGGTACTTGGTTTGGTTGCCGTTGGGTCTTTTTACCAGAGGTTTCCGCGCCTTCACTTTTTTAGATATTTCTTTGATATTTATCTGTCTATATTTGTCTATAAGTGTATTTATTTGTATCTTTATACTGTCGTTAGAGACAAGAAGTTCTTTGATAAGTCTGGCAAAATCAATCTAATTATTTCATACAAAATCAATGTTATGTTCTCAAATCTTATTCATTCAACTACGCTGCCTATTCCTGATGTTCGGAGCCGGGCAAGCGACGATTTTTCAACTAGAGAGGAATTGCAGTTCCATGAAGTTGAACCAATCGACAAAACTTTAAAGTGTACTTCCTTCGGTTCTCACAAAGCTGGTGATCGTTGGGTTTTCGTTCCTAAAATCTTACTTCAAGGAAAGTGGCTAGAGCAATTCGGATTTTCTAAAAATGTCGAGCTTGATGTTCATGTAGAACTCGGTGAGATCACAATCCGAATAGCGCATGAGCAATAAAGGATTCTTTCACTTCACCGCGTCCGAGCGACGCGGCACTATGATCTTTATTTTCATTGTCGTTCTTATCCTCATTTCTGTTCCGATCTCAAATAAGTTCTTTCCAAAAGCTCCTAGCGATGAGGTTTTGAACTATGAGTTTCGAGAACCTGAGAAAGAGCCTGAGACGGACTACACGGAATTGATAGAAGCACAGAAGCAAAATGAAGCTGATCGTGCTATGAAGGAGATCGTCCGCGATCAGAACCGAACTGCAAAGCAGAAAAAGCAATATGCCAAACGGGAAGCACTGAAACAGCAGCGATTTAAAGAAGAACGTGAAAGGGAAAAAGCTAAAGAAAAGGCTGATTCTCAGCTACTCAATGAAGCTCGTGAGTTTCAAAGTAGAGAGCGACCGAAGGCTGAGCCGAAACCTAAACGAGCGTACAAGCGACGCGAAGCAACACACGAACTGAAAGACTCTACTTCTGTATTCGCCATCGTCGAACGCGATGCTAAGGAGGTGAAAACAAAGTACGGACAAAAGATCGTAGTCAACTGCTACTCTCCTTTTATCGGTGACTTTCCGATATGGGGCGAAGTGGACGACGAGAAGCTGAACAGCCTGAAAAAAGGCACGAAAGTAGAAGTAGGAATCAACTGGAAAAAGACGAGTTGGAAACTCAAATCAGTGATTTCTGAACAAAAATAATTCAATCATCAGTGTAGCGCGATTTCGGTCGCGCTCCTAAATCCTCAACTCAATGAATAATTCAACACAAAATCAGATAGACGCTATAGTCGAAGAAGCACCAAAAACTGTAAGGCTTAAAAAAAGTGGAGAGCAACGGATAGTTGTAAAGCTGCAAGTGCTCGGAGATGGCAACGCCAAAATGTGGGGCGAACCTGATGACGCAAATCTAAAGAACCTGAAACAAGGTCAATACTTGAAAGTCGAAAAGTCTGGCAAAAGCTACAAACTCATATCTGCTGATCCGCTATCGCTCAAAGAAGCGGTAACAGCTGCGCCTGCTCCTGTTCAAATTACTGCGCCGCCAACATCGGCAATACCTGAACAAATGAAGACGATAAGAGAAAGAAAGGTTCAGCTTATGCAAGTCGTCAAAGATGAAGCGAAGTTTATGTGCTTTTGCTTGGAAGCTGCGCGCGAAGCAACTGAACAACATAACTTAAACGATCAAGCACTAGCCACTTTAGCGGCTGCGCTTTTCAAAAATAGAGTTGAGAACCTGTAAACGAAACGGCGTGGTCGCTCGGCTTCGCCTTTCCTTCTAAATCTAAAATCATGGATGAATTCAACTTCAAACTCGCTTGCTTGCTAAAGCTCGCGTACAACTATAACCTTGAGGAAATTAAAGAAATCGCTAGAAATCATCAATTGCTGAATCACTTCGTCAATGAGAAAAGAGAGCTACACACAGACAATTTTGTGTGGATCTATAATTCTGTGTCTAAAGATGAGAAAACTCTGCTTATGGAAATGGCGATGACTCGCTATGGTGAAGAAGTTGCAAAGCGTCAAGGCTACAAGCGAGAATCATAAAATCTAAATTCTAAAATCTTATGCAAAAGTCAATTCTAACGCTGATCGCGATTGCAGTCGCTTTCAGTGTCCAAGCTCAAAGAAAGATAATCGACCTAAATAAACCTGTCTACGTCAAGGCTGTCACCTGGTCCATAGATAGTCAAATGCTGAAAGTGGCAACACCAATGCCGCTCCGCAAAGATGGTGCGCACTTTATTTCTGCTTTCCGTCTCAATGACCAACTTGGAAGTGATGCGCTCACAATGATAGCGCAGCCAAAGCCAAAGAAGATCGAAGGCGGTCGACAACTGTTGTTTTTCGTGCCAGCTGAACTTCGCCACTTGCTGACTAAAGCTGATCGCGTGAAACTTCATGTCCAGCTTGAAGGCGGTGGACATTAGAAAATGAGATGCTGCGGTCATCGCTAAAAGTAGTGGTGACTGCGGTGTTTGCTCCTCTGAATGTACTGACGCTCGGCTTCGCCTTCGCAACACATAACCACCCCAATCTATCAAATCGCAGTACGCGACCGTACTAGCCTAGCGGCAATGAGCGACTACTAGCTTTGCTGTTAGCTTTGAGAAATGAAAATTCGTCGCCGTTAGGCTGCCAAGAGCTAATGCCCTAGCGTAGTGGCGAAATTCGGCGGAGCTTCGGTACCTGAAAAGTGGCAATGCTGAAATCATGCGAACATCTGAAATCTTTGTTGCGGAGCTTACACGTTTGGTTTGCTGTTTGATTGGCTGTACTGCCAACAGGCAGCCAATAAAAATCCTCATGTCAGATTTGCAAAAGTGGTCAAGTGTCCGTAGTTTTGTACCGCACTGTGATTCTTATGAGGATTTGATAGCAGTGTGCTATACTGGTGGCAGATTTTGTCCGCTATCGCTGCTTACTCTCCGCAGCTTAACCAAATTGGGAGAACATAACAACAAATTAAGCTGCGCATACGCGTGGCTTTTTTTGTTTCTAGGCGTCGCAATCAGAAAAGCTTAATCATGGAAAAATTACTTACTGTTCTTGGAATATTTTTTTTCTCTAGCCTATCCGCTCAAAATTTCACAGCTGAACAGATTAGTTGCGATGTCTACTTCTCCACTGTTTTCACAGATTTTATTGTCAATGAATCTGCTGTTGACGATGATCTTTGCGAAAGCCGCAAACGCAAGACTTACCGATTCAGCGGACTTCGTGAGCAATTCGATTTTGAATTGGCGGCGCAAGGGCGCTCCGCTGTTCACTTTGTGCGTGAGCCACATTCGACGCCTTCGCGTGTTGCGGGTCTATTTGCTGTCAATGACTTCTTTAGATTCTCTTTCCTCTCGGATGAAAATTCAACCGATTTGGAACATTATTTTTTTCTCGCTGACTCTGTCGCTCCTTCTCTCATTCGTGTGATCGTCGAGTACACGCGTAGTTCTGTAGATAATCGAATTCTATCAACTGCCTTCAAAACTCAGCATTACAGATATTGCTCTGTAGCTGCTCAAATTGATGATTTGATCAGAAATGTCGAATGTCCTTCCGCTCCTGATGCTTGCCGTCCTCTTTACGATCCTGACATGAATCCTTATCAAGAATTGCCGAACTTTTCGGAAGATTGGGTTGAACTCTGTCCTGATGAATTTGAATCAGCTTTTGTAGAAGTATTTGAGGAAGAAGAAGATAAATGTGAGCTTGTCGAACGAAATGCAATTGTCGAGTTATTAGAAGATGATTTTACTTTCTCTTTTGGCATGGATACCACACAGCTTGTACATCATTTCTATCAAGATATAGCGGAAGATTTGGACGTTCTTAAACACAAACGATCTAAGATATTTCGCGGAGCTTTCACTTATCGAATTCATAGAGCTATTGATAAAAATAGGATTCATTACTTCTACTTCGTATCTGATAAACCAACCTTGCTGAAAGTATCGACTTTCGAGAAGTTTGGCAGTAAAATTCGCTATCGATTGACCTTCTATAAATCCTGTGACATCCAACACATCCAAAAACTAATTGTCGACCTCCAAAACAGAAATGGCTATTGTCCGAATGACCCAAATCCATGCCATAGATAAAACTGAAGTATCGACCGTTGCAGCGGTGATCGATGCTATTCTTTTCATTCTAAAATCAATGTTATGAAATTCAATTTCTTATGCATCATTCTATTGATGCTCGTCTTGTCTTGTGATCGTGATACTGATGTATCTAATTTGCTTTGTGAATCTGATTTGGTCGTTCCGCTTGAAATCATTATCGACTTACAAGATTATGTATTCTACTCGCCCGACAATGCCGATTGGTATCGAATCAATGAACACGAAGGGCAAGACACGTATTGCTATTTTGATGCAGAGCGAAATATTGTAGGAATCAAAAGTTGTTTCTATCAATTCTGTGGAGAAGAAGTTTTTTTGGATGTAGACGATTATTGCGGCTCTTATTTTGAAGATGCTATCATTCCAAATCGAAAGTATTGTGAATCCGAAAGAGCTATCATAGCATTTGAACCGCCAAACGTTGGCGACTGTGACTATTTTAAAGCCGTATTTGAGGTTCTACCTCATTCTTATGGTGGAGGTCTATAAATAAGAGATCGTCGCTAGAAAGTGGGTTTCTGTCCGTCACGTGGCAGAAATCAGCTTTCCGTGACATCCATTATTAAAATGCGTCAAAAATCCACTACTCTAAAATTTTGACAAAACAGCAATTCTGTAAAACCAAATCGCCTGTCAGGAAAAACAAAAATTCTTCATTCTTATGATCGTTCAGCAGCACAAAACAAAGTTCCTAGATGCAGATTCTCAGGACTTATTGCTTAAGAGAGTTTACAAGAAGTCAAAGCATTTGCGAAACAAAATGCTGATTCTATTGATGATGCGCTGTGGCTTGCGAGTGACTGAGACGCTAATCTTGAAGTGGACGGACTTTGACTTTCAAAATAAGTTTGTGACAGCTGCGACATTGAAGCAAAGAGGAATGGATAAAAAAGTGAAACCGACGCGAGTTGTGTATTTGGAAAATGATGTGATGGAATGCTTAGGTGAATATTGGAAGATGATGAATCCCGATTCTCAGGACGAGTTGCTGTTCCCGTCGAAAGCCGATCCAAAGAAACCGATCACTAGACAGACGGTCAACGCAATGTTGAAGATTTTAGGAAAGGACTTACATCCTCACGTGCTGCGCCATACGTTTGCTATGAATCAATTAGCTACAGGTTCATCTATTTTGGAGGTTCAGAAAATGCTAGGTCATAAGTCGTTCCAAACGACGGAAATCTATACACACGTATCAACTGAGAATATTAAAAAGGCGATCCAACGCACGGAAGTATCAAGATTGACCAAAATTCAGAGATGGACGCGAAAGATCACAAAATCAAAATCGGTCGATCTTCTACCGATGGCGCAAGGAATGACCAACTTCCATGTCGGACGAAAGAATGAAATTTCACAACTACATGATCTAATCGAAAAGAAAGTCAATATTTTGATCGTAGCAGAACAGGGAATGGGAAAGACTCATTTGATGGATAATTTGGGAATTGAGAAATGTTTGAGATTGGATGAGTTTGGAACAGTAAAGAAAACGCTACAGGCGATGTTGCTAGAATTGTATACAGGTGATAAGAGAGCGATCATGGAACTGATGATAAATGGCAAAAGCTTTCAGCAATATCTTTCAAAGGAAAATGTCAAGGCGTTGGTTGAAATGCTGATTCATGTAACGGGAGAAGGTGAGTATACGATTATGATTGATGATGTAACGAGAATTTCGCTGACGGCAATTAGAGCTTTGGAAAAGTTGAAAAATCATTTTCATGTGATTTGTGGAGCGCGTAGGGTGAAGATTGATAAGAGTAGTTTTCTGTCGAATTTTCAGAAGATTGAGTTGAAGGAGTTGAATAGAGCGGAAACGACACAGTTGATTGATTTGGCTAGTGCTGATTATCAGACGAGAATTGAGGATTATGAATTATACAAAACTTCAATTTGGAACTCGACGGGCGGCAATCCGCTATTCGTCATCGAAATGATTAATCGCTTCCGCAAAGAAGCTCATGTCTCTAATGAGATCGTGAATGGAATCGCGCATACGACCGCTAAAAAGCCAATTGATTTGACTTTGTTCTTTGTAGTTGCTTTGTCTAGTTTGATGGTGATGAGATATGTTGGTGGTGAAATTGGAAGTGATGCAGGCGCATATAAATTGATAGGTGGAGCAGCTTTTGTATTTGCGATCTTCGCGCGCTACTTCTACGCATTTGGAAAGAGAAAGTATATCTAGAATCTGCCAACAGGCAGCTATAAAAATCCTCACGTTTAATTGGAAGAATTATGAATGCTCTAAATCATGCAATTGGCGGTTTTGCCTTTACAGGAGTTATTGGAAGTTTGATGGGAGTGAATATTTTAGAGTCTCCCGAAGCGATAGCTATAACGCTCGTCTGCTCACAGCTGCCCGATGTCGACCATCCAAAATCTATCATCGGTAGGATGTTGGGTCCTGTTTCAAAAATGGTCAATAAAAGATTTGGTCATCGGACGTTTACACATTCGCTCATGGGATTGATGTTGTTTGGGTTGGTTTTTGGAATCCTAAATAAGTTGCTTTTTCCTGAGATTGGTTTGACGATGGTTGCTATTCTGTCTTACTTATCACACATCTTAATTGATACGATTACCAAAGCCGGTGTACAAATGTTTTATCCGTTCGTTACCAATTCCGTTGTCATGCCCGGGCGTACAGATTTCCGATTGAAGTCAGGAGATTTAAAGGATGAAGCAATGTGTTTTTCTTTCTTCGCTATTGTCTGTGTTACGATGTTTCCATTGATGAAGGATGGATTTTGGACGAGATATAACCGACTGTTTGGGACGCCTGCGCATTTGGTTTCTGAATTTGAAAAAGCAGATGATTTGTTATTAGCGGAATGGACAGTAAAGGAAGGAACGGAAGAGAGAAGTGGAGAAGGTTTTGTCGTGAATGCGAGTAGTGAGGATGATATAATTCTGATAGATCGGAGTTCAGAGCAGCTAATGAAGTTGGACGGGAAAGTGACACGAATCGTACCTGAGCATGTCGAAGATAAAGAATTAAGATTTGTGATCAAATCGTTTGTTGCCATAACTGCGGATAGTCTCAATCGGCTGACTAGCTCAGCGTACATCAAAAAAGCACATGTCCAAGCGAGTGAGCCGTTTCTAGCGAACGGTCAAAAGATTGAGTTATTAGATTGGAGTTGGCAAAATGGAATCCTAATTGAAGAGATTGAGGACGATATCCGAACGAAAGAATTCATCTATGAAGCTAATCCAAAAATTGCTGTTCTAGCTGCGAATATCAAAGCGGAAAGAGAACGGTTGTTAGCTGCGGAAATTGAATATGAGAAAGGTTGGAAAGAGATTGAAGAATTAGAAGCGGAGTTGTCAAAGATGGAAGATTTTGTTGAAATCGAAATGATGCAGACGCATATTAATTCATTAGCGAAGGATGCGCCAAGCGCGCCTGATCACAGAAAGTTGGAAGCGATGGTTGTCCAACTAGAAGCTTTAAAGTCTGCTGATGCTACAAAAAACAGAATCGCTAAAGCTGATATAGAAGATCATAACTCAACCCAAATAGCCACAACCACAAGATTTACAGGAACACTAAACGTCATCCAATTCTAGCTAAATGATAAAAGTTCTACTTCTCGCTTCGCTCCTCTCCTACTCTACTGATTCGCTTCCTGATCTGTCCATTCTTCATGCGTCAATCGAAAGCTATTACCAAGCTCAAACCGAAGCTGAACTAATCGAATATCAAGAAAATGCAAAAGGTGATTGGTTAAAGTATCTGCCAAGCGTTGGCGTAAACTATGCGCTTGTAGCGCGTGGTGACGGCTTCGCCACTGCTCCGCGTCCAACAGTCAGTTATAACACGGGAAAGCTGCTGACCATGCAGAATGAGAAAAAGAAGAGAGCTTCGAAGCGTCGAACGATAGTTGAACAGTTGCGATTGAAAATGAATGAGGAGAAACGGAATGTGACAGCCTTGTATGAAAAATATTATATTGCGCTCGAAAGCATGGCGTTGGAAGATGAGATATTGGAGATAGAGAAAAAGTTATTCGGAATAGCAGAGGCTGAATATGAAAGGGATTTGAAACCGAGCGTGTTTCTACCGAAGAAGAAGGCATTTTTGAAATATCAGCAGTCCGTGATTCAGCGGAAATCCTCACTTAGAACACTACGAATAGAAGTCCTAGAACTTGCCCGAGTTGGAAATATTAAATAGTCCTCCTATCTTTGGTACATGATAGCGGACAAACACAAGGAGAACGTTGCTGAAATAGCAGCCTTCATCAAAACTTCTATTGACGAGAATTACGGTTCAATGCGTGAATTTTGCAGGATTCATGGGTTCAGTCGTACAGGATTATCAGATTTCTTAAGTGGTAAATCTGTCGTCCGAGTTAATACACTGATGAGCTATTTAGATGCTCTAGGTTGTACGATTGAGCTTCAATGTGGTGAGTATGTCCTAAAGATCGAAAAATAAGAAAGGAGAGTGTTGCAGCACTCCCCTATCATTCTAAAATCTTACCCGAGAGGGGCAAAATCAATGTTATGAATTGCAAAGCTAATACCTTTCTATCAAACATCCTATTAATTATAGGCAAAATTGATGCCTTAGATTCCTCCTCACCTAGTGTCTCACAACATCATTTTAAGCGACTTTCAAACAACCATACTTCCTTTTCGTCAATGAAATCAACCGTTACAGAATTGATGCTGTTACTATCACTGTGGCAAATAAAATTCGTTGTACCTTTCTTGAAATTCTACGTTTGATGTAAAGACGTCACTGTTAGCTCTTCAGTTGTTACCCATTGTTTATGAAATACGTGCTACTCATTGTTTCCTGTCTGCTGTGCTGTATAGCCTGTGTAGACGACTCACCGCAATTACGCTCCAACTATCCTGTCCAAGGCATAGATGTCTCCCACTATCAGTCACAGATTGACTGGGATGAAGTAGCCAAAAATAAATTATACTACGCGTATGTTAAATCAACAGAAGGAAAGGATTATATCGATTCTATGTTTACCTATAATTGGCTGAATAGTCGGCGTGTAGGTCTCAAGCGTGGTGCTTATCATTTTTATCGACCGCGTAGCTCTGCTTTGGCACAAGCCAATCATTTCATACAACAAGTAGAGCTCTTGCCGGGCGATCTGCCGCCAGTCGTTGATGTGGAAGTTTTGGATGGAGTTGATGCTGCTGAGCTAATCGTGGGGCTACGTATGTACCTGAAACACATAGAGTTACACTATAGCGTCAAGCCTGTCATTTATACCTATCAGAAGTTTTACAATAGATACCTAGCCGGACAATTTAGCGAGTATCCGATATGGATTGCGCGCTATCATTCACGTCAGCCTAAGCTCGCCAATAAAGACAAGTGGGTCTTTTGGCAGTATGCACAAAGAGGAATAATGCCTGGTATCGAAGGCGCAGTGGACTTGAACGTCTTCCATGGTAGCCACACAGAACTCGAACAGTGGTGTGTTCCCGCTGCGGCTACGGCGCAGCAGTTGGCTACGCAATAGCTATACAATCGGACTCATAGTTATCTATTAATGATTGGGTAGTGTCACAAATGCGCACCATGATATCTATCCCAGAGCTTCTGCTGCTCTAAATTGTAATGGGCAAAAAAATACTTCAAAGCACCAATATGATTATCTAGCGATTTAGAGAAAGAGAGCGTTTTTCGTACTAATCT
>JBCDHX010000034.1:0-44943 GCA_038749535.1 Bacteroidota bacterium | reverse complement strand
TTAACAATGCTATACTAGAGGGCTTTAATTCCAAGGTGCAAGCCCTCAAAAGAAAAGCAAGAGGGTACAGACATTTTGAATCCATGATCCTCATGGTCAGACTGCATTGTGCTATCTGACCATCGTAAATCATATAGAACCGTTTTTAATTTGACGATGCTAAATATACAATTCTCCCTACAATGAAAAAGATGATGAGCCAAAACCTTGAAGTCAGTTCAAAATAATCCTGTAAAATATGAGACTTTAGTGATCTCTAGAGTGGCAAGATATCGTATCTATTGATGGGGTCTGTAACTACTAAAATTTAACAATATATATCCTTTTATTTTATCTACATTACAAGTTTTTCCTCGAAAAGTATCAACTACTACTAACACATTTAAACGATTATGAGTAAAGAAAAAAAATATTTCGAGCCTGCTGATCTAGCTAACTTTGGAAATATTACGGAATGGCAAGCCGATATGGGCAAGAAATTTTTCGATTATTATGGTGAAGTGATGAAAGAAGGCGCACTCACCGAACGTGAAAAAGCATTGATAGCACTAGCTGTTTCTCACGCTATGCAGTGTCCTTATTGTATAGATGCTTATACTTCGGCTAGTCTACAAGCAGGAGCAGACGAAGAGCAAATGATGGAAGCTGTTCATGTAGCAGCCACTATGAAAGCGGGCATAACGCTAGTTTATTCAACACAGATGATGAAACATACGAAAGCATTGACAATGTAAGAATATCGCACCTCAAAGAACCAATTTCTTTCTGCTCTACGACCTCATCAAATAACGGAAAATATAAAATCTATGACTAGCAAATCTCTCTCTGCTCGGGGTGCTCAACTCTCCGATACTTTCTATCAACTCAATGTACTCAACGGTAGAGACCTTGTCGATATGCAATTTCCTTCCTTTGCCGAAAAGATAGGCAACCCATTACAAGCGACAGGCATCGATATTTTTCAGATCAATATCGGGAAATTATGCAATCAAGTTTGTGCGCATTGTCATGTGGATGCAGGTCCAGATAAGCGAGTCGAAAATATGGACAGAGCTACCTTGCAGTTGTGTTTAGAGATCTTATCAAAGTACGACATTTCTACTGTCGATATTACAGGTGGTGCCCCAGAGATGAATCCGCACTTCAAATGGTTTGTAGAAGAGTGCCGAAAAATGGGCAAAACGGTTATGAATCGCTGCAATTTGACCATCATAGTCGCCAATAAGAAGTACCATTCGCTACCACAATGGTTTGCCGATCACCAAGTCCAAATCGTCTCTTCTTTGCCTTATTTTAGCAAAAAAAGGACAGATGCACAGCGAGGTGATGGCGTTTTTGAAGAGTCAATTGATGCATTACGTCGCCTCAATGCAGTAGGATACGGCAGAGAAGGAAGTGGGCTTCAATTAGATTTGGTCTACAATCCATCAGGTGCTTTTTTACCTTCTAGCCAAACAAGTTTAGAGCGAGAATTTAAATCTCAGATGAAGCGCAGATATAATATCGACTTCAATAGATTGTTTGCGATCACAAATATGCCGATCAGTCGCTTTTTGGAATACTTACTAGAGTCGGGTAATTATGAACAATATATGAATGAACTAGTGCAAGCCTTCAATCCACAAGCAGTACAAAACGTAATGTGTCGCAATACGATTTCAGTGAGTTGGGATGGTTATTTGCACGACTGCGACTTCAATCAAATGCTAGATTTGAAAGTGGGCGTACAGAAAAGTAAGCATCTAGACGACTTCGATTTTGATGCTTTGGTCAATAGAGAAATTGTTCTGAATCAACACTGTTATGGATGTACAGCAGGTGCAGGCTCTTCCTGTGGTGGAGAAGTAACTTGATGGTCAAAAGAGCAACTGTATCAGATGAAGCCTTCCCTTTTAACACGAAACCTTCACTACACTAATGCTGAACCATCACCTTTCGATATATCCGTCCAGCTTTTGTTTCTAACTCTAAAATATATAGCCCATTCGACAAATCACCGACTTCGATACTGGGCTGAAAAGTGGACTGCCGGACACGCTGCCCATTCTTGTCATAAAGACTATATGTCGAAATGATTCCATCATCATATTGAATGTTTAGAACATCTTTTGCAGGTATTGGAAACAATCGAAGTGCATCATCAGCTACTGTTGCTGTACTATTGCGGACATCTAACGAAATAGCTTGCGATACTGTGTATAAGTGATCTCCACGACTACCGTTTGCACCATTGGCATCTAATAAGGCAAGATAGAACGTGATTTGTCCGGCATCCTCGGCAGGTGCTTGCCAATTCATCGTCCATGCAGCTTGGCTATTCCCAGCTCTGGTATGAGTGACATAGTTACGCCCATTAGAATTACTGGAGCGAATTTGCGTCTCATCCGTATTCGTTAGTATCCATTCACCTACATTTTCATCAGCGGCATTCAGCGCGACGATCTGAAAACCATTGCGCGCTGCATTCTGAGCACCCGTAATACCGATATCGACTTTGTACGTCTCGCCTGCTCGATAAGTGATCGCTTCATCTCCAAAATTGATGGTAACGGTAGCATCTTCTTGATTAGGAGCCACACTATGACAAGAAGATGAGCCGCAAGTACTATCGCCCGGTGCGCCTGTACGACCGAGTGGAGAACCAGATGAGTTGGCTAAAAATAAAATGCTACTACATACCAGAAGCCCAAAGAGGATGTGATTTCTTTTCATGTTGTGTGTTTGTATGATGAGTGATCAATTGATAGATGTAGGATAGATCGGCGATCAACTTTTTTGTAACGGGTGAAAAAGAATACAGTTGTCCAACTAATCATTTTAAGGGTGTAAATAGACGATCTTATCGCTTCAAAAAAGACGATTACAACCAAAGCTTTCGCTCAAATTCATCATTCTGAGAAACAAGATTCATGAGCAGTTCATTTCTATCAAAACTCAATTATCTTTGTGCGCCTAATTGAGATACAATCTCCAAGGTCACTAAACTATCACTATTAGCTCGGACGATAGATGATGCATAAATGCTGAAACCATGATTTTCAGCTGTCTAACATCTAGCGTCTAATGTCTAACATCTTAAAAATACATGTCGACATTACCTACAGTAGAGACTGCCAAACAACTTGGACTTACCGAAGCAGAATTTCAGAAAATTCAGGAGGTCATGGGGCGCGTCCCCAACTTTACAGAACTGAGTATCTATTCGGTCATGTGGTCAGAGCATTGCTCTTACAAAAATTCGATCAAGTGGCTGAAAACATTGCCACGCGATGGCAAACAATTGCTTGTCGGAGCTGGGGAAGAGAATGCCGGATTGGTGGACATTGGTGACGGACTGGCTTGTGCCTTTAAAATCGAATCGCACAACCATCCGTCTGCTATCGAGCCATATCAAGGTGCAGCGACGGGTGTTGGCGGCATTCATCGCGATATTTTTACGATGGGCGCACGACCGATAGCAGCCCTTAATTCTTTGCGTTTTGGTGATCTGAAATTGAAGCATACGCAGCGACTCGTGGAAGGCGTGGTGCGCGGTATTGGTGATTACGGCAATTGTTTTGGTGTACCGACTGTCGGTGGCGAAGTATATTTCCAAGACTGCTACAATCAGAATATTCTGGTCAATGCGATGTCCGTTGGGACAGTCAAAGTGGGCGAAACGGTCTCTGCCACCGCAGAAGGCGTCGGGAATCCAGTTTTGATCGTTGGTTCAGCGACCGGAAAGGACGGGATTCATGGGGCAACTTTTGCATCGGCGGATTTGACGGAAGATTCAGCAGAGGACTTGCCGGCAGTACAAGTGGGTGATCCTTTTCAAGAAAAACTGCTGCTAGAAGCCTCTTTGGAAGCGATCAAAACTGGTGCAGTTGTTGGGATGCAAGATATGGGTGCAGCAGGTATCACCTGTTCCACTTCCGAAATGAGTGCCAAAGGTGGCGTTGGTATGCGTATCCAATTAGACAAAGTACCGACGCGACAGAAAGATATGCAGCCGTTTGAGATATTGCTGTCCGAAAGTCAGGAGCGGATGTTGATTTGTGCAGAAAAAGGCAAAGAGCATTTATTATTTGAAGTATTCGACAAATGGGATTTGGAGTGTGAGCAGATCGGGGAAGTGACGGATACCGGAATGCTTCAATTTTATGAAAGCGAAAAGCTAGTTGCAGAGGTCAATGCCGATTCTTTGGTACTCGGTGGCGGCGCGCCAGTTTATGAGCGCAAATACAAAAGAGCCAAGTATGTGGACCGCATCAATAAGTTTAATCCATCCATGATTAAACAACCAAAAGACTATCAAAAAGCGGCACGCCGAATTGCAAGTTCGCCTAGTATCGCCTCCAAACGTTGGATTTATGAGCAGTACGACTCTATGGTGCGCACCAATTCGATGAACACCAATCTGCCTGCCGATGCAGCACTCGTAAGAGTCAAGGGAACGAATAAAGCACTAGCTGTCACCGTCGATTGCAACTCTCACTATGTCTACGCCAACCCTTATATAGGTACAATGATTGCTGTCTCAGAAGCAGCTCGAAACATCATTTGTTCTGGTGGTGAGCCATTAGCCATTACTAATTGTTTGAACTTTGGAAATCCATACGATCCGGAAGTTTATTGGCAATTCGTGGAAGCCATCAAAGGTATGGGTGATGCTTGTGCACGATTCAATACGCCAGTCACCGGTGGCAATGTCAGTTTTTACAATCAGTCGGTCATTAAAGACAAAACAGAACCAGTTTATCCGACGCCGACTATCGGGATGTTAGGATTGATGAATGATCGTGAGCATCGGATGACTTTGGATTTCGAAAATATTGGTGATGCCATCTATATGATCGGTACACCGTCCAATGACATGGGCAGTTCTGAGTATTTGCGTGTCATTCATAGCGTCAAATATTCACCAGCACCGAACTTTGATTTGGAGGAAGAATTTGGCTTACAGCAAAACATCAAGCGACTGATTCGTAAGAAAATGATACACTCTCTGCACGACGTATCAGATGGTGGATTGTTTGTGACGCTATTAGAATCGGCTATGGTGCGCAATTTAGGTTTTGATATCGAAACGGATGAGAACTTCCGAAAGGATGCCTATTTATTCGGTGAAGCACAAAGTCGTTACGTACTGTCTATCAACGCTCGTCGGGAAGACAGCTTCATCAACTATTTGAATGCGCACAACATTCCATTTACTCGATTGGGAGAAGTGACAAGAGGAGATATTTTCGTTGATGGAGAAGATTTTGGGGTGATCGGAAGCTGGAAAACAGAGTACGATACGGCGATTGAGGAGGTGATGAATAGGAAATAAGAATTAGGTTACAGATTTACGATTTGTGATTTCGGATGTCGGACTACTCTCAGAGTAAACTATGTCAACTTGATGTACTTAAATTGACTCTTATCGAAATGGCGCTTGAGAGTTACGGTATTGACAAAGATAAAGCACATCCAAGAGCTATTGAGTTAATTCCTGAAGACTTTTTTTGGAGTTGTATTAACGAATTAGCTCCATTTGGTTCAGATGAAGGAGATATAGCTTTAATAGATTACAGAGCGTGGAGGTCAAAGTATAAAGTTCTATCCCTATTAGCCTGCTTAAAATGGGTGATTGAAGATTTAGCCGAAATTAATCTTACAGATTACAATGAGAATTTACTTGATGAAAAACTCTTGGAATCTCAGATCGCTGATAAAAATTTTAATGACCACTACCATATCTATGTTGTTGACGTCAGTGTCATGGCTACTGGATTTGGGCAGTTAGTGGATGAAGGTAAGATAGATGAAGAAGGCAAACCTATTATTCAACTAGCAATAGATAGACAACAACTTTGGGCTAAACTATCGAAAAACTGGGTTGCTCGGAATGAATATATCGGCAATTTGAATGTACTAGACAGAGCTTTGAAGCAAGCATAGAATAAGTAAAAAGTAGGGCGTGGTGGGAAACCACACCCTACTGATAAAACCAGATAAAACACAATGGCAAACGCATTTTTTCAAGTCCCCTTACCAATCAATGAACCTGTGTTGAGCTACGCGCCCGACTCAGCCGAACGTGCCGACGTAGAAGCAGCGCTACAGGAACTCAAATCCACACAGACTGAAATTCCGATGTATGTCGGTGGCGAAAAAGTATATACCGACAACAAAGTCGAGATGCATCCGCCGTATGAGCACGCACACATTTTGGGTATATACAATCGTGGCAATCGAGCGCACGTACAGCAAGCGATAGATGCCGCTTTGACCGCGCGCGTGAGTTGGGCGAATATGCCGTGGGAACAGCGAGCGGCTGTCTTTTTGAGAGCGGCTGATCTTCTGGCAGGACCTTTTCGTGCCAAAATGAATGCAGCAACCATGCTGTGTCAGTCCAAAAATGTCTTTCAGGCAGAAATTGACGCCGTGGCGGAATTATGTGACTTCTTCCGCTTCAATGTGCAATATCTAACAGACATCTATAAGCAGCAGCCGATTAGTGTACGCGGTATTTGGAATCGTCTGGAATATCGTCCGCTGGAAGGCTTCATCTTCGCGATCACGCCGTTCAATTTTACATCCATCGCTGCTAATTTGCCGGGTGCGCCTGCGCTTTGTGGCAATACTTGTGTCTGGAAACCAGCCGATAGCCAAATTTATTCGGCAGCCATCATTATGGAAGTATTCGAAGCAGCAGGATTGCCAGATGGCGTCATCAATTTGATCTACACAGACGGACCAGAAGCGGGAGATGTTATTTTCCAGCATCCTGATTTTGCCGGATTGCATTTTACAGGAAGTACAGGTGTTTTCAAGCAATTGTGGAAGACGATTGGGAACAATTTGGATACCTACAAAACATTTCCACGAATTGTCGGAGAGACTGGTGGCAAAGACTTTGTGGTCGCTCATGCCTCTGCCAATGCTCAAGAAGTGGCAACAGCTTTGAGTCGCGGAGCTTTTGAGTTTCAGGGACAGAAATGTTCAGCTGCTTCTCGCGCATACATTCCGAAGAGTTTGTGGTCAGGCGTCCGCGAAGGGTTAGAGCGTGATCTAGAATCCTTCAAAATGGGGTCGCCAGAAGACTTCGGCAACTTCATCAATGCCGTCATCGACGAACGTGCTTTTGACAAAATCGCCAACTACATCGACAATGTCAAAGACGCCAAGAATGCAGAAGTCATCATCGGTGGCGGGCACGATAAGTCGGTCGGTTACTTCATCGAACCAACGGTAATTTTGACAGATGATCCTCACTTTACGACCATGTCTGAAGAAATTTTCGGTCCAGTTTTGACTGTATATGTCTATGAAGACGAAGACTACGAAAAGACTTTGAAGATTGTCGATGACACGTCTCCTTATGCTTTGACT
Source organism: Bacteroidota bacterium (assembly GCA_038749535.1). Lineage (GTDB taxonomy): Bacteria > Bacteroidota > Bacteroidia > Chitinophagales > Saprospiraceae > JAAUTG01. The sequence goes on along the minus strand of JBCDHX010000034.1, from coordinate 37,584 downwards.
GGCGCAATTTTTGCAAATGATCGAGCAGCGGTGCAGTTGGCAATCGACGAACTACGACAAGCAGCTGGTAACTTCTATATCAATGACAAGCCGACAGGTGCAGTGGTCGGGCAGCAGCCATTTGGGGGCGCACGCGCTTCGGGCACGAATGATAAAGCCGGTTCTGTCTTGAATCTGTATCGTTGGTTGTCGCCGAGAACGATTAAAGAAAATTTTGTGCCGCCTACGGATTATCGATATCCGTTTTTGGGAGAATAATCTTCTGCCACCCGTTGAATTGCTGAGTTGACACTGCGGAAACGCTACTCCAGTTGAAGCTAAGAAAGTATTCAGCGGGTGACTTCAAAAAACACTAAATAAGTCACGAAGTGACATTCTGTTGCCGCGCTTTTAATGAGCAAGCCTCCACACGCTCCAAATCTTTACCTTCAAAGTAATCAATGGCATCTCTTACGTGCATGAAATGATACTCATTGCCGATGCACTCCATCAGTCCAGTTTTGTACAACACATCTCGCACAGGTCCTATTGCTTCCGCTATGCAAAACGTAATGCCACGAGCCTGAACATCTTCTACGATAGCGTGCAAAGCGTGCATTCCGCTAGAGTCAATACTAGAGATGGAAGAGGCATCCAATATCAGCCGTTGCAAAGGCATATGTTCCTTAATTAATGTATCGATGACTTCTCTGAAGTACTCGACATTACCAAAATAGAGGCGAGAATCGAAGCGGACAATTAGGAGTTCGTTGTCCGGCTGAATGGCATTGGGGAAGCGTTTGATGTTGCGATAATGGGGCGTATCCGGTACACGTCCGAGGACAGCGGTATGTGGTTTGGCAGTTTGATATAAAACTAGACCTATAGACAAAAGTATACCAACGATCACGCCTAGCTGAATACCGACCGTCAGCGTCAGAATAAAGGTGATAGTGAAAATGATGAAGTCGCGCCAGTCATTTTTCCAAAGATACTTGGCTTCTTGAATATCGACCAAATTGACTACGGCGAGCATAATGATAGCCGCCAAGACTGCATTGGGCAGATGATAAACGACAGGCGTCAAAAACAACAAGACCAATATAACTAAAACGATACTGACGATAGAAGAAGTACCTGTACGTGCGCCGGATTCTACATTGAGCGCAGAACGACCAAAGCTGCCCGTCGTGGGAAATGACTGGAAGAAAGAGCCGGCTATTTTGGAGATGCCGAGGGCGAATAGTTCTTGATTGGGGCGGATGCGGTCTACTTTCTTCTTAGCGGAAATGCTTTTAGCAATCGCTAAAGACTCTATAAAACTGATGAAACAAATCGTCAAAGCCGTTGGCATCAAACTTCGCCAAGTCGTCCAGTCCAAAAGCGGCACTTCAAATTTGGGTAACCCCTCAGGAATGAAACCGACCGTCGCAACACCTATATTTTCCCACTGAAAAAGGTAAGATGCCAATGTCATCACCACCACAGCAAATAAGGCATAAGGCAGTCCTTTTCTTATTCGCTTCAATAACAACATCATCACCAAAGACCCAAACCCAATAAATAAAGTGGGCAAATGAATGGCTTCCAGATTTTGAGCTACTGCACTTATGATTTCATGGACTTGTGTGCTTCTCTCAATGTCCATCCCTAAAAGTGCGCCCAGCTGACTCAACGCTATAATGAACGCTGCAGCAGAAGTAAAACCTGAAATAACGGGATGCGATAAAAAATTGATGAGAAAGCCCAATCTTAGTGCCGCCAAAACCACCTGAATGAGTCCCGCAATGAGTGCTGTTGCAATCGCCAATTCGATATAACGTGCCGACCCAGGTTCTGCTAAATCACTCAAACCTGTCAGCACCAACAACGACACCAATGCCACAGGACCGACAGATAAATGGCGCGACGACCCAAGAAAAGGATACAATAGTAGCGGAACGATACCAGCATACAGCCCATATATAGGTGGCAATCCGGCAAGCAGTGCGTAAGCCATTCCTTGAGGGACGAGTAAAATACCAACAGTGAGTCCCGCTAAGATGTCTGCTCTAGCATTCTGGCGGCTGTAGTGTGGCAACCATCGCAGAAATGGAAACATTTGTTGGTATCGACTCATAGGCAAAAGTTCGTGTTTACTTAGGAATTGGCACAGGCCTGCGTCACCGTAGGCAAACCTGCTGCTGCAAAGTCATCAAATTTAGCTTGTACATTGACGAGATTTTCAAAACCTCGTGCTTTCAAAATAGAAGCAGCAACAGTCGAGCGATAGCCACTGCGACAATGGACATAGTAAGGTGTATATCGGTCGACTTCGCTCATGTTTTTATTGATGAAGTCGAGCGGAAAATTCTGAGCCGTTTCTAGATGAGCGCTGTCAAACTCCCCGGGCTTTCGGACATCTAAAATATTCAAATTAAAGTCTGTATCATAAGCTTTTACAAATGCTGTTCCATCAATGGTTTCGATCTGATCGACTTCACCACCATAATCGCGCCACGCCTCAAAACCACCTTCCAAATACCCAATTGCATAATCATAACCGACACGCGCCAGTCTTTTGACTGTTTCTCCTGCTCTGCCTTCCGGCGCGACAATCAAAATACGTTGCTGCAAATCGGGAATCAATGCGCCCACCCAAGGCGCGAAACTCCCATCCAGTCCAATAAAAATAGAATTGGGAATGAATCCTTTGACAAATTCAGCTTTGTCGCGGACATCCAAGATGAGCGCATCGGTTTCGTTGGCAGCTACCTCAAATTCTCGTGGCGAAAGGGCTCGTGTTCCACGCTGCATGACTGTTTCGATGTTATCGTATCCATCTTTATTCATTTTGACATTGGCGGCGAAGTAGTCCGGCGGCGGCATCAGTCCTCGGGTCACTTCAGCTATAAATTCGTCCCGTGACATATCGGCACGGAGGGCATAGTTGAGTTTCTTTTGATTGCCTAGGGTATCCCAAGTTTCTTTGCTCATATTTTTGCCGCAAGCAGAACCTGCCCCATGAGCCGGATAAACAATGACCTCATCCGGTAACAGCATGATTTTGTCTCTCAAGCTGTCGTACAACAGTCCTGCCAAATCCTCCTGAGTCATTTTGCCTTTCTTCTGCGCCAAATCAGGTCGTCCTACATCACCAATAAACAAAGTATCACCGCTGAAAATAGCGTACTCTTTTCCATTTTCATCTAACAATAGATAAGTGGTACTTTCCAGTGTATGACCAGGCGTATGCAGCACTTTGATTTGTACATCACCGATCTGAAATAGCTCTCCGTCTTTGGCTTCGTGCATATCAAAAGTCGTATCTGCACTAGGTCCGTACACGATGGTCGCCCCGCTTGCTTTCGCTAAATCTATATGACCGGATACAAAATCAGCATGAAAATGGGTCTCGAAAATATATTTGATCGTAACACCGTCTTCTTCTGATTTCTGTAAATAAGGTGCGGTTTCGCGCAAAGGATCAATGATCGCAGCTTCTCCTCCACTTCGGATGTAATAAGCTCCTTGTGCTAGACAGCCTGTATATATTTGTTCGATGTACATAAGGTAGTATGGTATAGTTCTGTAAGCATTTGGAGTCGGTGAATAATTTTCTGCAAAACAGTATTACGTGAATAATCGTTCATGTATTCATAGTACAGACTGAGGTAGCCTAACAACTGATTCAAGCAAAAAAATATCCCCATCTAGACGCTCATCATAGATCGGGATATTGTTTATTTTTGATTGTTCTATCTAAGAGTATGTCTAAATTTTTATCGTTCTGATAACCAATATCTTACGAACCTAACTTTGAAAAAATGAGTTCATTTAGCTCGCTAAACTCACTAATTTTTTCTTTCCTAGAACCGCAAACTATTGATAATCAGTTAAATTTAATTTTAGACATACTCTAAGTAGACTACCTCATCTTCGGGCGACGACGCTTGCCTCCCATCCGCATTCCGTGACCTTGTCGTCCCATACGAGTAGCCGCTTTTGCTTGACCACGCTGCGCGAATACCTTTTCAAATTCAGCAATTTGGGCGGATAGATTAGGCTCAGTGATGTTCATTTTCTTGACTTTGCGGAAGTGCCCTTCTGCAATTTGCCACTTGCCACGAGTAGCGTTGATATTAGCGAGTTGTAGCTCAATCATAGCACGCTCATTGTCCGTCGGTACGTTGACTTCTTGTGCCAGCTTTAGCCATTTTTCACTCTCATCCATGTCCTTTCGCTGCATCGCAAATGTTCCTTTCAGGATGTAGTAAAAGGCTTTATTCGTCAGGTATAATAGCTTAGGCGTCAGCGTCATATTGAGTCGCTTTTCTGCCCCTTCCATATCACCCATCTGCATCAATGTCCCAGCAGACTGAACTGTTCCCAGTAGGAAATAGCCTGCTAGTAAGAAAACACCAACTAGCAATAACGGAAAGGCATACCAAAACCCAAAAATGATCGCCAAGATCGTACCGCCGACTAAACTAACGCCAATCAAAGCAAGTCGCAAATAGATATTTATATTCATATTCTTTTAATGTCTTGATTTTCCGCAAAAGTAACAAATTTTGAACTTGAGAAGTTGTGCATTTTGCAAAGTTCGACCACTTGTCATTTTCTTATCAGAAGATTTTGTTATGACAACCATCTACTGAAACTTGGATGTTTCAATTATATACTAAAATGAAAACATCATGACATCAAAATTGCTCTACACAGGTCTTGTAGTACTCACTGTCTCCAGCTTGCTGCTTGCGCTGATGGGGCTGTTCCACATCGTCATCTATCTTTTCGATGACCGACCTTTGTTTGAAGGTGTGCGCTATTTGAATTGGCTGATCGCTGTTCCGAGTGCCATCGTTTTTGGGTTATGTTATGCGCGTTTGGTAAGAAAATGAGAGATAAGAACATTAAAATGAGAGGTTTACTAAATCTCAAAAGTCTAGTGAACCTCATCATTAGTCGCTAAGGAAAAATCCCTAATGCCATATAATCACTACTGATTTTATTGATCGCGCTGACGAAAGCTGCTGTCCGCAGACCATCTATCTCCGGTTGCTTCATCGATATTTCGCGGATTTGCTGATAAGAATTAATCATCGTCTCTTCCAAACCAGAGCGCACCAGGTCAATCTCATCCGCACCACGCACGATCATCGCTCGATCACGCTCAGAGATAGATTGTCCAGTCATCTCTTCTACTTTAGAGACTAGACTATTCATGGTATTCTGCGTGAATCGCTTTTCCATACGTCCGAAGCGCATATGCGATAAGTTTTTCAACCATTCAAAGTAGGAAACCGTCACCCCACCTGCATTCAAGTAGACATCAGGAACAATCATAATCCCTTTGCTCAATAGAATTTCTTCTGCGCCTGATGTGATGGGACCATTGGCTGCTTCAGCGATGATTTTCGCTTTCACCTTATCAGCATTCTCGATGGTAATTTGATTTTCTAATGCCGCCGGCACCAAAATATCACAGTCAAATTCCATGACTTTGGTTCGCTGCTCACTACCGTAGCTCTCTGCACCCGGATAGTTCAAAATCGAACCAGTCTCTTTCCGAAACTTCATCAAGTCGAAGATGTCAATTCCATCTGCTTTGTAGATTGCTCCTTCTATTTCCGCTACGCCCACGATGACGGCATCGCCTTCTGTCTGAGAAATCGTCGCTGTGTAGTATCCTACATTTCCTAATCCTTGGATGACCATACGCTTGCCTGCGATGCCAGCCGATAAGCCTAATTTCTTCATATCTTCTGCGCTAGAACAAGCTTCGCGCACGCCGTAGAAAACGCCACGCCCTGTTGCTTCTGTTCTACCACGCACTCCATTTTGACTCACCGGTTTTCCGGTCACACAGCCTGCTGCATCAATGTCGTTATCACCGCTGAATGCTCTATACGTGTCATAAATCCAAGCCATCTCAGTAGCTCCCGTCCCATAGTCTGGCGCAGGTACATCGACTGCCGGCCCCAGCATATTGCGACGAATCAACTCTGTCGCATAACGCCTCGTGATGGTCTGCAACTGCTCTTGTGTGTATTCTCTACGGTTGATTTTAACACCTCCTTTTGCTCCCCCAAAAGGTACATCAACGACTGCACATTTGTAGGTCATCAAGGTCGCCAAAGCCATCACTTCTTCTTGATTAACGTGATTGCTAAAGCGAATACCACCTTTGGTCGGCGAACGGTGGTGGCTGTGCTGTGCGCGATAGGCTTCGATGATGCGGTAGTCACCGTTAATGCGCACGGGAAAGTGCATCCGGTAGACGGCGTTACACATTTTGATTTGGTTGAGCAAGCCGGGATGCAAGTCGGTATGCTTAGCGGCTTTGTCGAAGTAGTTTTGGACGCTGTCGTAAAAGCTGGTCTGCGACTTCGGTTCTGTTTTTTTAATCATTGTCGTTAATTTGACGTTCTAATTTGGTTAGTTTTCGATCTAAATAAATCAGAAAAGCAACGATGCCCAAAAATACGACGACGATGACCGCGACGACCACATAGATTTTGCCCGTACTGCGCATAAAATCGGTAGCTGCTGCTTGCGCAAACGCTGTCATGCTCGTCATCAATAATGCCAATAGGAAGGTTACTTTTTTCATATCTGATCTGCTTATCGTGAATTTATTATTAAACTCAAACTTGCCTCAAAAGTCGTTCTATTTCCGTTATTTCGCAACTAATTTTTCGTTTATAAGCGTCTTGTGCTTGGAATGTTAGAGATTTTTGATGCTTACACATTTGTCTTAAATCCTGCTTTTTGATAAACTGCTGAATTGCTGAACTGATAAGACGTTGATCAATTCATATGTGTTCCTGAGTTTTGAGAAACGTACAAATAAGGTGAGCAATTTGTCAGTTCTTCAGTTTTTCAAACAAAAACAATTTTGCACTTACAACAAATAAAGCTCATCCATTTCAAAAACTACGAAACGCAGTCGCTCGACTTTTCGGAGCAATTGAATTGTTTTGTGGGTTTGAATGGTATGGGCAAGACTAATATGCTGGATGCGATCTACTATCTCTGTGTCGGGAAAAGTTATTTTGCGCTGAATGATAGAGCAGTGGTCAGGCAGCAGTCAGAGGATGGATTTTTCCGATTGGAAGGGCAGTTTTGGAAAGAGAACAAACTGGAGCAAGTGGTGGTGAAAGTCATCCCTGGCAAGCGAAAAGAGATAGAGCACAATCGAGTGGCTTATCAGAAGTTGTCGGAGCACTTGGGGCACTTCCCAGTGGTCATGTTGTCGCCTTTTGATATTAATATTGCTCTGGAAGGGAGTGAAGGTAGGCGGCGGTTTTTGGACAATAGTTTGTCGCAGCTGGATGGAAATTATTTGCACCAATTGATTCAATACAACAAACTCCTCGCACAGCGCAACGCTTTGCTCAAACAAATGGCAGAGCGTCGCTCTTTTCAGGCCGAACTATTGGAAGTTTATGATCTGCAGATGATACCACTGGGACAGTCCGTTTTTGAAAAACGACAGCAATTTCTGAATGATTTTGCTACCCATTTTCAGCACTTTCATCACATCATTTCAGCGGAACAAGAGCAAGTCAGCTATCGCTACAAATCATCTTTGGAAAACGGTGATTTTGAAACGCTTTTGCAGGAAGCCGTCGAGAAAGATCGAATTTTGCAGCGCAGTACGGTCGGTATCCATAAAGATGATATTCAATTTTTGATAGGCGAATATCCGCTCAAGCGATACGCGTCTCAAGGGCAATTAAAGTCTTTTGTTTTGGCACTCAAACTGGCACAATATCGCCTTTTTCGATTATCTACAGGTCAAGCTCCACTCCTACTCCTCGATGATATTTTTGATCGTTTGGATGGCGAGCGCGTGACGCATCTGGTGCAGTTGTTGCTGCAAGAGGAATTTGGTCAAGTGTTTATTACGGATACAGATGAGGAACGGATGACACAATTAATAGAGGCTTTTGGGGTGAGTTATCGGAAGTTTGTGGTGAAAGATGGCAGTATCACTCACCTCAACCTCAACGGCAACTGAAAAATAACCTGCGTCCCCTGCCCCACTCTATCTTTGATCTCTAGATCAATTCGTTGCTGATCGAGCTGGCGGAGTAATTTGAGTCGCTCCTTGGTGATTTTAGTAGAGAGCGAACGGTGTTTTTTGGTCGATTTATAGTCTACTGCCATTGCTCTGGACTGCTCTCGTCCTACACCATTGTCTTCGATGGAAAGCAAAAGTTGATCGTCCACTTTCCTAAATTCGACGCGTACATATCCGTTCTCTACCGTATGAATTTTGCCGTGTTGTATGGCATTTTCGACGAAAGGCTGCGCGATCAGTGGCGGTATGGTGGTCTCCCAGCGATTGATGTTGTAATCGACGATGACTTCGTAGGAAAATTCATTGTTGTAGCGCAATTGTTGTAAACTGAGGTAGTTGTCTAGTGTTTTGACTTCGTCTTCTAGCGTGATGTAGGTCTCTCGGCTGTACTCTAAAATTTGACGCATCAGCTCCGCGAACCTAGCGAGGTAAGTGACGGACTTGATGTTGTCTTTGCCGCTCAAAATATAAGACTGGATGGAAGATAGCGCATTGAACAAGAAGTGCGGATTCATCTGTAAACGTAGGAGCTGCTGTTTGACTTCGTTAAGGTTTTGCTTGTTGCGCATCAGGCGTTTTTGATAAATCAGATAGCCAATAAGAATCACCATCAAAGAAGCCAAGGCGAGTCCTCCAATCTGCCAATTACGGTTTTTGAGTCGGTAAGTGGCTTGAATATTGGCTTGATTGAGTTCAGCGATTTGGCGTTCGTTACGCTCACTTTGATATAAGCTACTGAGGGCTTCTACTTGCTTTTGTTTGTTTTCTGAAATAATGCTGTCGTTGAGCACTTGATAAGCTTCTTGGTCGGTGAGGGCTTGTTCATAATTGCCTAAGATTTTATTGACCTCTATGGAAGCTTCTAGAGATCGTTTGCGGCTAAAAAAAGTTTGTGTTTCTAAAGCGATGGCTTTTGCTTGGTCAACAAATTTTAAGGCATTGCTTTTTTGGTTAAGTCTGGCATATGCAATTGCCGTACTTTTAAAGGCATCTGTCATGAAATCTTTTTCATGTATATCCATCTTAGCTAAATCGGGCAACAGTGCTAAATATTGATCGACGGCTTCGACAGTTTGTACATATTGTCCTTTTTGGTTGAACCAGTTGAGTTGCTTTGCTCTTTGATTTCTGATACCTCGCTCGTATCTAATCTCACGGCAGTGTTCTATCCCTTTTTCAATATAAATGATTGCCTCATCCGGCTGACCTGCATCTAAATAAGCAGACACTAAATTGATGTAGATCGTCGCATTGGCACTCCCAATTTGCTCTGTAGATATATCATTTTCTTCGAGATATTCCAAAGCAGCTAGTAACTGATTGACGCTCTTCTGATACTCTTTGAAATTATAATGAATGACGCCCAAATTAATGTAAGAATTGACAACGACGATTGGGATATTGTGCTCCACGGCTATATCGCGCGCTTCAAGATGACGTTCCATCGCTTTTTCGTAAAGTCCCGTGTTGCTGTAAATAATCGCCATATTGCTAAGTGAGCTACATAGCCCTCGCATATTGTCGGTTTCTTTTGATAGCGCTACAGTACGTTCGAATGAATTGAGTGCTGCCGAAAAATCTTGGCTTAGTACTTGTACAATACCTAATCCAGTACGTGCTTTTAATTCCCCTTTTGGATAATCAATGCGAAGCGATAAGTCTAATGCCCGCTTTGAATAGTATTCCAAAGAATCATTTTGTCGTCGATTGCCATGTAGTCCTGCTACGTATAATAGCGCGTCTACTTTCTCTGTGCCGCTCTTCGTTATTATTTCTTGCCTTAAGCTATCAATATTCGATGAATCGGCGAACAAAGTAGTTGCCACTATCAAACAATAGCTCATAAGTAAAGTAACTCGTATCATAGTTCTATAAAGTGGGTTTCAGAAATAGTAATAATTTATACGTCTAGGTAGATGGAAGGATGCTATCATATTGATTTCCATCCTATTCGGTAGGTGTCGCAAAGGTATGATTAAGTTGTTTCTTGCTTGTCGAATGGCTAGGCAAGTATAACGACTGGTATTCCTTTTTCATTTCCAATTTCGGCAAGTGTTCCATTTCTTCTCATAAGTGTAGCACTTTTGGGTATAAGCGTAGTTCTCTAGATTGAACGTATCAATAATTAGCTAAAAAAGTCAGTAATCTTTTCTCTTTCATCGTCTACTAGACAAAATCATTACTCACTTGTAATCCTACTCACACAACGAATCAGACCTATGAAAAAAGTAGTCACATTCGGAGAAATCATGCTGCGACTGACACCGCCAGGTTTCAAACGATTTTCACAAGCTAGCGAGTTTGACGTCATCTACGGAGGTGGCGAAAGCAATGTCGCTGTATCCCTCGCCAACTATGGCATATCCACAGAATTTGTCACTCGACTCCCCAACAACGACATCGGAGAGTGCGCACTCATGGAGATGCGTAAGAGAGGTGTCGGCACACAGTACATTGCAAGAGGTGGAGAGCGATTGGGGATCTATTTTTTGGAAATAGGCGCAGTCAGTCGTGGTAGTAAAGTGGTCTATGATAGAGCACATTCTGCCATGTCTACCATAGAAGCTGGCATGATCGACTGGGCGGAAGTATTTAAGGATGCCGCTTGGTTTCACTGGACCGGTATCACACCTGCGATCTCTCAGGGCGCAGCAGATGCTTGTCTTGAAGCGATCCAAATGGCAAATAAAATGGGCGTCACCGTCTCTACGGATTTGAATTATCGTAAAAAGCTATGGAAATACGGTAAAGAACCCGGTGAGGTGATGCCGGAACTGGTCAAAGGCTGTGACATTATTTTGGGCAATGAAGAAGATGCAGAAAAGCACTTCGGACTGCATCCCGATCATGTCGATGTGACACAAGGTGGCTCCGTAGAAGGCGAAGCTTATCTGTCCGTCTTGAAGCAACTGATGGAGATGTTTCCACGTGCCAAAAAAGTCATCACGACCTTGCGCGGCTCTATTAGCGCGTCTCACAATAGCTGGTCAGGTGTGCTTTATGATGGCGAAACGCTTTTTCAAGCACCGACTTATCAGATTACTCATATCGTAGATCGTGTAGGTGGTGGCGACAGTTTCATGGGTGGCTTGATTTATGGTCTATTGCACTATCCTGAGGATGACCAAAAAGCCCTAAACTTTGCAGTAGCTGCTTCCTGCTTGAAACATACCATTTACGGCGACGCCAATTTATCGACGGTAGATGAAGTCGAAAAACTAATGAAAGGAGATGCTAGCGGACGTGTGAGCCGATAGCTAAAGTCTATGCAAGCAGCAAATATGATTATTATTTGCTGCTTGTTTACTTTTTGTCTCGTCATTTTTTTCTGCTCTGATCAGCTACTCCATAGTTGAGCCGCTCACCACTTCTCGACGAGTTGTACTCGGCAGCTCTTTCGTTTTTTGTGTCCAATACATTAACGACTCTCCCCTCTTTTATCTAAATTCGCGTCCTTTGTCAAATAGGGATGAATTGACCAACTGCTAAACTGACAATTCATCAATATTCAGTTCTTCAGTTTAGCAAAAAATTAGAATTCATGGCAGTAGATGTCGTTTTAGGCCTACAATGGGGCGATGAAGGCAAGGGAAAGATTGTCGATTACTTAGCACCCAATTATGATATAGTCGCTCGCTTTCAAGGTGGCCCCAATGCGGGACATACATTGAAATTTGACGGCAAAAAATATGTGTTGCATACCATTCCATCCGGTATCTTTCGTCCAGACTTAATCAACCTCATTGGCAATGGTGTCGTCATCGACCCAATTACCCTGATGAAAGAGATTGATCTGCTAGAATCAGCACATGTCGATTACAAAGATCGACTACTCATCTCTAAGAAAGCGCACCTCATCCTACCGACGCATCGCTATTTGGATAAAGCATCCGAAGCGGCTAAAGGAGCAGATAAAATTGGCTCGACACTACGCGGTATTGGTCCAACATATATGGACAAGACTGGTCGCAATGCAATGCGTGTCGGGGACATCCTACAGCCAGATTTTCAAGCGCGCTACGAAAAACTTCGTGCCAAACATCTACAAATGGGCAGTATCTACCCGAAGGTGGAGTTTGATTTGGAAGCAGAAGAAGAAAAGTGGTTTTCGTGCATAGACTCTTTGCGCCAAATGCAACTGACGGATGCAGTTTACTACTTGAACGACGCCATCAAAGCCGGAAAGAAAATTTTGGCAGAAGGCGCGCAGGGTTCCATGCTGGACATCGACTTCGGGACTTATCCTTTCGTCACTTCTTCCAATACCATCACGGCAGGTGTTTGTACTGGATTAGGGATCGCTCCTTCGCAGATCGGGGAAGTCATTGGTATCACTAAGGCTTATTGTACGCGTGTAGGTGCAGGTCCCTTCCCGACAGAACTGAATGACGAAGTAGGTGAACAATTGCGTGCTGCCGGACAAGAATTTGGAGCAACAACTGGTCGTCCACGTCGTTGTGGCTGGCTAGATATACCGCAGTTGAGATACACCATTATGATTAACGGTGTGACGCAGTTGGTCATGACAAAGCTGGATATTTTAGATGAGTTTGCCACTGTTCCATTCGCTTCTCACTATCGAGTAGATGGAGAAGAAACGCAGAATCTACCGTATGATTTGTGTATTTCGAGTATAGAACCTGTCTATGTGGAAGTGGCAGGCTGGCAGCAGTCACTAGATGCAGTAAGCGAGTATGAAGATTTGCCACAAGCTGCTAAAAACTACGTGGAAGGCATCGAAAAAGCTTTGGAAACACCAGTCTCTATGGTGTCTACAGGACCAGAACGACGAAAGTTGTTGATACGGTAGTGGTAGTTCGATCTTTCTAGCTGTCTAATATGATAGATAGATGAGTGGTGGTCTTAGTGGAAAATTGAACGTAGATTCAAGACCGCTTTAAGCAAATCATTTATGCAGCAAATAGCTATGTTTCTCTTTCTGATGCTCTCCACCTCCGCCCAATCTCAACGACTACGCGACCTCGGCATTGAAATCGGTGTGTTACCAACCGGACAGTGGAATGCGATCACAGATGTGGCAGGCGTGAAAGTTGGTCATACAACTTTGGTGAAAGGTAAATCGGTGCGGACAGGCGTGACCGCTATTTTGCCGTACGAAGGCAATGTATTCCAATCGAAGGTACCGGCGGCCATTTATCTGGGCAATGGATTTGGGAAGTTGGTCGGCTTCTCACAGGTAGAGGAACTAGGAAACTTGGAGACGCCCATCATACTGACCAACACGCTGAGTGTACCTGCCGCAGCCAATGCACTCATCGACTATACACTCGCCCTCGAAGGTAATGACGAAGTGCGCTCGGTGAATGCGCTAGTGGGCGAAACAAACGATGGCTATCTAAATGATATCCGAGCACGCTCCATTAAGAAAAAGCACATCTTGAATGCCATCGAAAACGCCCAAAGTGGAATCGTAGAAGAAGGCAACGTCGGAGCAGGTACAGGGACAAGATGTTTTGGATTTAAAGGAGGGATAGGGACAGCATCCCGAAAATTGCCTCAAACTTTGGGTGATTATACAGTGGGCGCATTGGTGCAAAGTAACTTTGGTGGTGTATTACAAATCGACGGTATTCCGGTAGGCGTTGAGTTGGATAACTACTATTTTAAGAATCATTTGAATCAAGATGCGGATGGTTCCTGCATGATCGTTATCGCTACGGATGCTCCTTTGGATGCTCGAAACTTAAAGCGGCTCGCCAAACGCGCCATGCTTGGTCTAGCTAAGACGGGTGGTATTGCGTCTAATGGCAGCGGTGATTATGTCATTGCATTTTCTACAGCTACCGACTTGCGGATTCCTTATCAAATGGAACAGCCAACACTTTTGCAAGAAGTCTTACATAACGACGCCATGTCACCCCTATTTTTGGCGACCATCGAAGCGACGGAAGAAGCCATTTTAAATTCTCTGATTGCAGCAGAGACAATGGAAGGGCATCGAGGTAAAATTAAGGCTTTGCCTGTCGAACGATTGGAGGAATTGATACAAAAATATAGCGGTAGGAAGTAGGAAGTCATAGCGTACTCTGCTTGCTCACTCTGAATAAAAAAGAAAAAGATCAATCACGAGTACATGATTGATCTTCTAATACTTATTGAAGGTAACATTCCTTAACTAGCTTTTTCCTTATTTGACTTATGCAGAAGTCACTGCGAATGGAACAGCCATGCGATCCCATTTCAAGATGATTTTGTCATCTTCTACCTCAAAAGCCATTTGCTCTACGGATTCGTCTAGTTCCATTGGTGTCACTTTTACGCGCAGCGCGTCATCAGCTTCGTCGTAGCTGTAATCACCAAATTGATCCGGTTTGCTATTGAAGATCACCGTCCATTCGCCTTCCGAAGGAATGGTAAACAAAGCATATTTTCCGGCTGCTAATTTTTCTCCTTCGATCATCACATCTTCTGAAAACTCAATAGTGGTCGCATCGTTTGCACCTGTGCGCCACACTTCATCATAAGGCTCTAAATCGCCCCAGATCGTTCTACCTTTGACAGAAGGACTACCATAATTGACAGTTACTTTGGTATCACCCATCGTACTAGTCATTTGCTTGCGTGGACTTGGAATGTCTTTCTCCAAAATCTCCGTCATAAAGTTATCGCCTTCAGGAGAGTCAATATCATCAGGATCAGATGCGTCCTCATCATAAGTAGCAATCTCTCCTTCTACCGGAGCTTCTACGGTATCGTCGTTATCTGTTCCAGGCGCGGCACTGCTGTTGCAGCCGACCATGAATAAAGCAAAACAAGCGAATAATAAATATTTCATCAACATAGATAAATTAGTTTGAAACTGTTCAAGAAAAAAGTTGTAACAGTTCATAAAGGCTAGATTGTTCACCAAGAGGATTCCTAATTTAGAAAAGAACACCTAGACGAAGTGTAATCGCGCTGAGATTACTACCGGATTCGTCGCCCATATCTATATCCTTTGTCATATCCGTGAACATATTCTGATAGTACAAACCGCCCACGATTGCTGTGCTTTCGCTGATGCTGTATTCGCCACCTATACCTAGCCCCCAAGACAGGGAAATCGGGTTGATAAACTCTTTAATATCGATGTCGTTAATATCTGCTCCTTTGATGTCGCCACGCGACTGTGACCGAAAACCGAATACGATATGTGGCTCAGCGAAGTAGCGTAAGTAGCCAAATTCGCGTGTCCGCATCTTCAATCCTAACGGAATTTCGATATATTGTACACTATATTTCAAGTCTGCATTGCGCAAGCTTCTATCTACGTTCCAGTAGTTATCCTCTGCATCATACCGCAAAGTACCGCCATGGTTGAATGCAAAACCCAAACCGGAAGTGACGGCATAGTTTTCGGCAAAATAATATTCCCCTAACATGGCTAGTTTCAGTCCCAAATTAGGTCCATTTCCATTTACGATAGACGCATCTGACTGCATCCAAGTAAAGGTAGGGCTCAATTGTAATCCAAATCGAACATTATATGCAGACTGCCCAAAAGCAGTACCTAAACAAGAAATAAAGACAATCGCCGCTACAATTTTTTTCATTACGAATAAGTTTTTATGACTTGATCTGAGTTCAATAAAAAATTCACATTCTTAGTGTTGAGAAATAGATGAGGGGCTACTATTTGCAATACGTTTCCACTTCAACTATTTCTCAACAGTGTAAATTTATTTATTTCACGTTACCTATAGTCAAATGTTAATTTTTGTATGACCAGTTTTTTTGACAGAACCTAAATCACATCATCGCCTCTATGACACACCTTCATCGCGCGCTGCTTCTATTGGTTGCTATCGGTTTCTTTTTTTCTGCTTGTCAAAATGATGTAGACGTAGCAGATATTGAAACGTCACCAGTCGATGTAAAGATTAAGCGTTTCGAGCAAGAATTGTTTGCTTTAGATACGACTAATTCGGATATTTCATTTGAAGATCAACTGAGCCAACTGGCTACCAAATATCCCGATTTCATGGAAGTCTTTACTGAAATTATAGCCGATCCTTACAGCATAGATACTTCGCGTACCGACCGTATTCGAGATTTTGTGACGCATCCCGGTGTACAATACTTGTACGACACTACACAAACAGCTTATGGCGACATCAGTGCGATAGAAACTGAGCTAGGCGAAATGCTCGGGCGCTACAAATACTATTTTCCCAACAAACCCGTACCGCAGATCGTCTCTTTCATCTCTGAGTATAGCGTCGGCAACTTTACGTATGGCGACAGCTTGCTCGCCATCGGCTGGGATTTCTTTTTGAGCGAAGACTATTCCTATGATTATTCGCTCTTTCCTGCCTTCTTACAACGCTCCATGGATAAAGAAAACCTAGTCGGCAAAACGACTGAAACCCTCATCTCCAATGCAGTCGGAGAGGTGAAAGGCAACCAGCTACTCGATTATATGATCAGTAACGGTAAGACGCTGTACATCAAGTCGTTGCTACTCCCTGAATCGGATGATGAAATCATCATGGAATGGACAACTGAACAAACAGCGTGGATGGAAGATACCAATAACGAACGCCAACTATGGAATGAAATTTTGCGCCGCGACCTGCTCTACTCTACCCGCCGCTCTGAGTTTGATAAGCTCATCGTCCCCAGTCCATTTGGTACAACCTGGATGCCTAGAGAATCACCCGGCAAGACGGCAAATTGGATTGGTTGGCAGATCGTCAAAGCGTATATGCAGCGCAATCCTGAGACAAGTGTTCCACAATTATTAGCGATTGAAAATCCGCAAGCGATTTTGGATGGAAGTAATTATCGTCCGGCACGGAAGTAGTCTGTGTCCGTTGAACTTGTCACCCGTTGAATGTCAAAGCAAAAGTGAGCAAAGCCAAGTCCATTGCTGCAATCGAGCTAGTGTTCAGCGGTTGACTTCGTAGGGACACACGCCTACTCCTTCCCAAACATATCCATCAACATCTGCCCAATCAACGCCCCAAAAACCGCCTCAAAAGTTGCTAACAAGCTATTCATCTGCACATAACTCAAATTGCCCTGTCCTTTCCAAGAAATGGCGTTGAAAATCAAAAAGGTATAGATAAAAATGAAAGTGTATGCCCAAATCAAAACAGAGCGTGAATAATACTTCGGCTCGCTTTGGTTATCCGAAGCCTTAAAAAAATCCTTAATGACTAGAAAAGTATAACTCGCCAAAACAGGAATCAGTAATCCGACTGTCCCGATAAATTGATCGATACCGAAACCGCCCGATTCCCATTGCAATTGCAACCAAAAAAAGAGACCTAACTTACTCACCAAAAGCAAAATGAGTACCTGCGTTTTCAATGTTTTTTCAGTCACACTTTTCGGTGGACGCTCGGCGGTCACTTCTTCTTTTTGCTCTGCGGTCAATTGATTGATAAGCTCTATCGTACTTGCTACGATCTGTGCCTTCATCACACTCAACTGCTCAAAACTCAACGTATTGGCGAGTCGGTGAGACTTGAATTCACTCCATTTGGCGGTTTGTTGCAACGTTTGCGTCTGAATGGTGGATAAGCTTTTCTCCTCACTCGTTTTCTTTAATCGCTCCAAAGCTGGTTCGATGCGATCTTCAGCGACAAGCAGGCGAAGTTCTTGCTGGAGTTGAGGCAGGGTTTGGATAGGTGTAATCATCTCTTTGTCAATAGATCAATTAGTGCTTGGGTGTAAAGGTCGGCGTACTTTTGGATTTCTTCATCAAAGTCGATTTCCATGCTTTGATAGCCGCCGCGTTGTACTTGATCGTAATAGCCAGAGCCATATTTACCATCGAGTAGCACGCTGATGTTGAAGCCGTTACGTGTCTCAATAAAGCTAATCGTAAATTCCAGCTTCTCTTTTTTGATCCAGTTACAGCCATAATTAAAGCGATTGAGTACTCGACACAATTTAGGTTGAGGCGCATTTTCGAGGACTTCACGACATAGATTACTCACTTCAAAACGCAACTGCTCCTGCTCTTCCAGCTTCTGTACTCTCGGCTGTCGGTTGCCACACTGCTCCCCTTCAAATCGTTTGACGGCATAGTCATAAATAGTATTAAACACATATTCTTTCGTAAATCGCTCTCTTACTTCTCCTTCCGACAGTTGCAGTTTTTTAGATAAATTATCTACCCGAATATCAATATTTCTCGGAATCGATTTATGACCCGACGATTCCACTTGTACTTTACCTTCATTAAAATAAATACCCACAAAAAACAGTGGCTCTACTTTCAGATCGTAAGTATCATAAATTTGGATGTTGGCGATGGACTGCCGTACTTCCATCAAACTCACCATCTTATAAAACAATTGCTGCTCCAGCGTAATCGGAAAGTCCGCTTCATATGTCTGCTTTAATGCCTTCCAAGCAATCATAGAAGAATCCACATCTTCGGTCTGAAAAGCCAAATACAACGATAGTTCTTCTGGTTTTACCTTGATGTCTTCTACTTTGAGAACTTGTCCTAGACCAGAGTGGTCGAGCCATTTTTGATACAACGCCTGCCGATCTTGAAAGAAGTCAAGATCTTGAGTTAGGTCTTCGATTTGAGAAAATCCATAGAAAGGAAACAGGAGGAAGAGGAATTGGAGTGTTTTTTTCATGTTTAGTTGATTTGGTTGTTTGAATTGTTTTGCAAACGCTACCTGCTTTGCGAAAGTTGCGTGATAGCCTTGTGCGATGGCGACTTTCGTAAAGCTCATGACTTCAGTAAAATATAAAGTTTACGAAAGTACCTACCCACTCTTCCGCCCGCAACTTTCGCAAACTATTCTAGCGTTATCCCCTCAATCCTCATCCAGTCTTTCTGCTCTTGATGAAACTGCAAAAAATCCTTTCGAGCAACTTCTATATTGGCATCAAATAACTCCAATATCTCTTCCCGAGCCACTAATGTAAATTGATCGCGAAGATAGGCACGATAAGAACTATATACCCAATCTTCATACCGACGAGTTAATCCATGATGCAGCGGATTTTGGTGAACATACTGCACCAACTGCAATAAACGATCATTATCCTTTACCAATACGCGCTTAAATCCTTTCTGAAAAAGGCTGCCAGGACGCTTGTAAATTTTATTGTAGGACTGTGCATAACTACTAAATAATCGACTAAACTGATGCATTAATACATCCGCAGTTATAGCTTCTTTCGCTTCCCATTGTTGAGCTACAGTTGTCTTTAATTTGGGAATCTCCAAAGCTAAATCCTCTTCACTTCGCACCGCTACCACGAAATGCAAATGATCTGGCAACAAACAGTAAGCATACGTCTTACAAAAAGGATGAACATACCGTTCCCACTGATTCAAGAAAAATTGATGGTTTTCATTTGTCCGAAATAGTCGTTCGCCACCTATGCTTCTATTGTAAACATGATAGACGTGGTCAGGATGTAAAGGTTGATGGTAGTTCATATCCTATGATTTTCTGCTTTGCGAAAGTTGTGCTTGCTTTGCGAAAGTTGTGCTTACTTTCGAGATAAGCGACTCTCGTAAATCTTAATCCAAGATAAAAAATTCATGAAAGGACTACCCGCTTTATGAAAGTTAAGTACAAGCTTTTGTATGATGGCTACTTTCGTAAAGATTGACTTCAGCTAGATGCAAAGTTTACGAAAGTATCTGCCCACTCCCCTCGCCCGCAACTTTCGCAAACTATGCTGACTTTCGCAAACTAGCGCGACTTAAAATAAGAAGTATTTGTCTGCCCTGCATTTACTTTTTGCAGGCGATTTCTAAATTCATTAGATTTCTCAAAATCATTCTTTCGCGCGTAGATTTCGGATAAGGCTACCAAAGTGTTATTATCATTGGGATTGGCGATTTCGCACTTTTGAAAGTGAGGCAACGCTGCTTCAAAGTCTTGTATCATAATTTTATTCAATCGTTCGTATTCATTCACATCAGCTTTAGAAAAACCTAGATCTTGCATTTTAGAAGAAATGACAGCGGCTTCATTGTAATACATCTCGCCTCTCCCGTAATTACAGTTGAAGTTAAGCTCATCTATGGCTAAGCAGGCATTGTACTTATCAATGGCATCTTGCACTCGATTCGTTTCCTTATATACACTTGCCAAAGTAGCATACAAACCAGGATTATTAGGTTCTAGTACAATCGCTTCTTTCAGCAGTGACTCTAGCTTACTGTTGTACAAATCTCCTTTAGCTATGTAAGCATTGATCTCATCAAAAAGAGGTGTTATATCATCAGAGGCTACTGTTGTCTCCTTTGCGGGTGTTGAAGTAGATGGATTTTCTGTTCCACTCGTGCTGGATGGCGGACGTGATTTGGGTAACATCTTTTTCGCTGCTGCCGCATATCGACCCTCCGGATATTTTTTCAAATAGCTGCTGCCATCTTGCTTGAGCTGAGCAAATCGCCAGTCTTGATCTTCTTGCAATCCCAACTGAATATGATAGACTTCTCTTCTAAATCCACCTGCGGGAAATTGCTTTAAATAGGCCTCACACTTTGCGATAGAGGGAGCAGCTTGAATTTCCTCAAATGCTGCCATGTCTGCTTCTCTTCTGTTGTAACTGTCTTTGTCTACACGCTGTCGGACAGGAAAGAACAAGAAACTGGACGCTGCCTGATCTGCCTCAAAATGCCCCGCCCGAGGTGCAGGTCGCGCCTTGCTGATGAACGTACCATATAGTTCAGAGGAAGTAACAAAAGGGATGTCTTTGTCGCGGTAGTACAGCAATCCTTCGTAAAGTTTGCGGGCGAAATTAGAACGTCCCGGTACGACGTTTTCCTTGGCATCGGCGGTATAGAAAATTCTATTCTTGTAGGAATTGTGATTGACCAGTATGCGGTCTGCTTCGCTGAGTTCACCTATCCGCTTAAATTGTGGATTGGTTCTGCTTTGCCAAGTTGGATCGAAGGTCACACTATAGCAAGCATCCACTGCGACTAAAATGTGCTGGACATTCATAGTGCTGATGTAAGGTCGCCAGATGTCATAAGCAAAAGCCGACCGTATGAGCCGATCAGGATTAGCATCTGCGGGTAGAAAGTAACCGTTGTCGTAATCTTTGACGCCATGACCGGAAAAGAAAATCAGTAGCTGTCCTTTATTATCAAAAGTGTTATCATTGAACTTTTGGTAGTATTCGTGCAGCTTGTCATCGACTTCATTCAGTGTCGGATTTTTTAATATTTCCGTCTGAAATTGATAATTCTTGCTCAGTACTTCAGCTATTTTTTCAGCATCTGTTATGGCATTGGGTAGGTCAGGGAGTGTGCCATGGTCATAGTCCGCAACAGCAAAGAAAAGGGCATAGTCTTTATTTTGACGTGTTACTTCTTGTTGATGACTACTAGAATTGGAAAAGGAAACAGACAATAGGAAGGCAAAGGCGATAAGAATGTAACGCATAAAGTGGTCTTTTAAAGTGAGCGAAATTGAAGTGAAAGATAAGAAGAAAACCGGGAATTAGCTGAATTTGTCGTGATTCTAACCATAAACGATGAAGACAATTTCAATTTTTTCCTGTAATATATTAATACATCAAATCATTTGGCAATATGTTGACAATCAATGAAATGTGAAATTTCTTTTCTTGCTGATTTTAGAAAACAGAATGTTCAAAAATCAAAACACTCGAACTATTTTAACATTTTTTTGTAGTTTTGATAAGAGAAAAGATGAGTAAAGATCAATTTAAAGGCATCACAAAACATCAAAATTATCATCTTTTCCTTCATATCCCTTGAATAGTAAGAGCGAATAATTTAAAACTTCATCAAACCAACACCATGTTTATTAAGAATTACCTGATGCAATACACCCTATTCACACCTCTATTGCCAGCAATAGGTCTATCAACCATTAGACAAAAAATGGTATCTCCTATTCAGCAGCAACCCATCATGGATGTAACTAGGCAACCCATTCCTATTCGCCGTTCGATTTTTCTGCATCCTACTACTCATTCTTTTCATCCAACAGCTATTCAATTAGACAGACAGCGCTTACCTATCTGTGCTATCCGAAAGTCATTGACGCTAACTCTTAAGAGAGTGTATGCTTGCTATTGAATGAAAGAAGTGTGGACAATTAATGATGCTACGAACCCTGTACAATTGACTTGACGATACACAGTAAACCAGACAAACACGATTGTAACTCGACCTTGATTAACTAACCTCTACATTTTACCCGGTATCAAGTTGATGGACTTTCAAGAAACACAATTTAACTCCGCCAATTGGTACCTCAAATTCAATTGTATGTATACTACAAAAATGAGATGTCGTCCATTTAATCCTCAAGTGGCGATCACTCCTCTCCTACTTACACTTTTCTTTTTGATCATCTCTTTCACTTTTAGTCAGGCACAGCAGAAGCCGACGGTTATTATTGCTGAATTCACGCATAATCCGCAGACTGTTCAGAAAATCGATGCGGACAAAATTCATGGAATGATCGCTCAGTACTTTAGTTCCACCTCTCGCTTCATCATGATCAATAGAGATAAGTGGAAGGCGATTATGGCAGAAAAAGAGACCCAAAAAAGTATGGATTTCATAGATGGCTATATGGTGGAACAAGGAAATGCTATGGGTGCTGATGTCATGGTTTTTGGTCATGTCATAGAGACCGGAGACAATATCAACTTTGCTGCTGTACAGTTAGTCGGTATAGATGTTGCTACTTCCAAAGAAGTATTTAACCAAATTCTTTTACCAAGCGGTAGAAGCACGGGTGGAGCAATCGAAACGACAGAAGTAATCGACGCCAGCGACGATCTTGTCAGTAAAGGAGAAGGTACATCAGATGGAGCAGCTACCATGAAAAACATAGCTACGCTCGGCGAGACAATGGGATTGAGTGTCAATAATTTGATGAGAAAATCTCTGGAGAAGAATACCGTTGACCTCATCAATGAATATTACCCATTAAAGCTACTCATTTCGCAGTTTGTCGCCAAAGGCAATAAAGTAAACGAAGTCAAGCTCTACGGCACGAAACAATACGGTTTCAAAAAAGGACAAAAGTACAAGGTCGTCGCATCTAGCATCATAGAGACGCCTGAGGGGCCAGGCACTTTAGAAGAAACAGTGGCAGAGATAAGAGTCACTGAAATTCAAGGTGACTTCGCTTCCTGCAAAGTACTTTCCGGTCATAAAGAATTGTTTGCGAAACAAGAGGCAGACAACATCTATGTCAAAGTAGCAAATAGCAATTTGAACCTACCCTTTGGTAGATAAACATCAAAAAACAACTCAATGAAAATGACAACTTCCCACTTGGCGATGGTATTTTCTGTACTGTCGCTCAGCCTCTATCAATGCAAAACACCTGTCGGCTATACCGAAACTGCTGAGGTCACTTTTGTAGAAAGCGAATCGCCCGGTCTAGTGACAGTCAGTAGTACCGGACGAGGCGAAAAGTCTCATCTAGCAGAATTTGATGCCGACGAAAAAGTCTTTCGTACCATCATGTATCAAGGCTTGCCGCAGCATACCGGGCTTCGACTTCCGATGGTTTCGACGACTTCAGGTACAGATGAGGACGCTGCTAAACGCTTTTTTGAAGAGCGCGATTATGAGCGATTTATTACCGCTCAGAATGCCGACTCTGTACAAGAATACAAGCGACCTAAACTGTATGTGGTCAAAAAAACGATCACGGTCAATTATGACGCTTTGAGAAGACATCTGGAAAAAGAGGGTGTCACTCGGAAATTTGGACTGTAACGATAAGTATAACCACAAAATGCCAAACCCACTCATTCTTATCACCTGCTTTTTGGCTATTCTAAAGCTCGAAAAGCATTTTTCCTATTGATTAATGAAGAATACAATCAACTATATATTGATGTGCTGCTTTTTGGCAGTCGGCATCTCTTTGACACCCCAAACCAGCCATGCGCAAAGCGAAGTTGTTCAAGTACAGCCGATGATAATGGTTGTTCCTCATGCAAAAGAGGGAGATACATTGCGAACAGAACTCGAAAAAGACATCAATCTCAGAGTAGCTATCGCCAAAGTCAAGGAAGGTTTTGACAATCGTGGTTTTACAACCATAGATTATGTGGCAAAACTAAAAGCGATGCAACTAGACGAGGTATTTACGAGCACTGATGCGACTGATGTCAAATCGCAATTGATAGCTGCATCCGGTGCTGACATTTATGTAGAAGTAGAGGCTTACAGTCATAAAGGTAGCAACGGAAACAGCGCAAGAGTGATACTAGAAGCTTATGATGCGTTCACCGGACGAGCATTAGGAAGTAAAACGGTATCGAGCAACTATATGTATGTAGGTGATTTTAGTCGTCTCGTAGAACAAGCTCTAAACAAAAAAGACAAGACGACTCAGATTTCTACTATCGAAGATTTTCTGAACGTCATGCAAACCAAATTCGACGATATGCGCGAAAACGGGCGTGTGGTTAAAGTGATTTTCACATTAGATAATAATTCTTGGTACGACTTTGATTCTGAAACGACCGACGGCGATTTTCTGTCAGATGCTATCGAAGATTGGTTCTATGAAAATGCTTTTAAGAATAACTATAGCGATCTACGCATCACAGGCAATCGAATCTATGTAGACGAAGTACGCATCCCATTGCGTGATGAACGAAATCGAAATTATCGACCGTCCTTATTCGCCCGTGAGATTCGTAGCTTCATCCGAAAAGTACAATTGGACGATGACCCGGATACTCGGCTAGGTATTGACCGAGACGTACGTGGCGGAACTATTTATATCAGTATGAACTAAAAAACCTGTTAACTATGAAATATCTAACTATTCTATTTATAGCACTATTTAGTTTACCTAATCTTTCTTCTGCCCAAAGTGATACCGATTATTCGGAGTGGTTGAGCGTAGGTATTTATATGCCTGAAGATGAATATGATGACATCTTGACTCCGGAGCAACTGCGTAGATTGCAAACCAAAGTCATTTCTATCATTTCTAAAAATGGCACAACAGCAAAAATTTCTGCTTTTCGGCTTCGTATCGACTCTACTGCTCAATTGAAACAGGAAATGATGAGTCTGATGGCAAAAGGGGTGGTTTGTACTCCCAAATTTGAAATCTATGATACTAGAGAAGTTGATACTGGAATGAAAAGGATGAAAGTGGTAGACGTCAATTTGACGCTGACGATACAGTATGTTTTTGAAGACATTATTTTTTCAGATCATACTGTTCAATTGCAAGGTAGCGGCAATACGCCCGAGCAGGCGATCAACTCTGCCATTCGGAATATTAAAACCTCTGATGGGCACTGGAAGAGATTTTTAGATCAAACACATAGCGAAATCGTCCGCTATTATGATGGAATGTGTGCTAAATTGATGGATCAAGCTCGACAGTTGTACAAGATCAACTTGACGCATGAAGCACTAACTATCTTGTGGCCTATACCAAAGGAAGTGAATTGTCACTCTGATGTAGAAGAACTGACCATCACGATCTATCAAAAGCATATCAATGAGCAATGTAAAAAGCACTTATTGACTGCCAGGACATACTTAGCTTCCAATAGTTACACACAAGGATTAGAGACGTTACGTAGAATTGATCCGACTTCTGAGTGTATTGATGATGTGTATAAACTCCTTGAGCAAATTGACAAAGAAAAAGATGAAAGGGACGATAAGGATAGAGCATTAGAACTCCAAATGCAAAAACAATGGGCGGAAAAAGAAAAGTTCAGATATCAGAATATTGAACGAATCGCTGCTCAGAACAATCAAAAACAATTTGCCACCGTCTTTTCTACTCACTAAGCGCAAGATTTACAAAATATTCAGGGTATGGAACAATTCATGCCCTTTTTTGCTTCATTTTCAAGTTCAAAACTATGCTTCGCTATTTTTTTGTTCTAATCATCTTTCATTTTTATTTTACAAGCTTCGCTCAAACCAACTTTTCCAAAGAAAGTCGCGCCCTCTTCTTCGCAGTTGAGGAGTATGAAAGCAGTGAATTTTTTGATCTCAAATACCCGATCAAAGATGCAGAAGTTATCGCCGACTTATTGAAAGAGCGCTACAATTTTGAGACAGAAATCGTCGAAAATCCAACCAAAATAGACATTTACAAAAAGCTAACCGAATACAAGCAAGCCTACGAGCGAAAACAATATGATCAAAGAGGACAACTCCTGATCTTCTTTTCCGGTCATGGGCTCTCCCGGTACAACAATGGCTATTTTCTACCCTCGGACACCGACCATGAAGAATATGCACTGAGCAGTAGCTCACTTAATTATGCCGACCTACGCGGTTTGATTCAGTCGATGGAGTGTCAGCATATTTTGGTGGCGATTGATGCTTGTCATTCTGCTAGCTTTGACCCCGATTACGGCAAGAGTAGAGGATTCAAACAAGGACGAAAGGGAGAAGAAAACTACGACAAAATGATCGGGCAATACGCCACTTCCAAAAGTCGGATTTTCTTAACTTCTGATGCACTAGACGAACCTACACCCGACCGCTCCAACTTCGCCCGTCAAATTTTCAATGGACTCAGCAATGCACCACTGCCCAAAGGCTACCTCCGCTATGACGAATTGTACACCAACTACCTAAAAACCATTCTTCCTATTCCTTCCATGAATACATTTGGAGAACTGTCGATCAAAGAAGAAGCCGAAGGTACCTTCATCTTTTTCGCTAATCGCACCAAAAACATAGACACGCGCTCCGAGCAAGAAGCATGGGTAGCCACCAAAAAATCGCATACTATTTCCGCCTACGAAGCCTTCAATTTTTCTTTTCCCAATAGCGACTATATTACCTTGTCCGAAAAATACATCACTGACCTAAAATGCACCCAACTTTGGCAGTCTGCGAAAGCGAGAAATACGCAAGAAGCCTACCAAAGCTACATCAAAAGCTGTCCAAAAACGGACTATGCTAAACTCAGTCGATTGAAAATCAATGAATTAGAAGCGAATAAACCTCTCGCTGCTAAAGTGGACATCAACTTACAACTCAAAGCCATCCGCAATCCTTCTTTCCGAATGGGTGGTCGTTATGACAATGTCTCCGATCAATATACGCATCTAGTGAAGCTAGACAATTTTGAAATCGGACAGTATGAAGTGACGGCTGAGGAGTACGATTTGTACTGTCAATCGACTGGCAAGTGCACACCCAGTAGCAATGGAAGACTGCCGGTCGTCAATGCAAATTGGTATGATGCCGTCGCTTATTGCAACTGGCTAAGTGAGCAAAAAGGACTCCAAAAAGTCTATTCCATAAATGGGCGACAAGTGACTACCAACTTCAATGCCAACGGTTATCGTCTACCTACCGAAGCCGAATGGGAATGCGCCGCTTCCTACTCACCTTCTGGCAAAAAAGCCCTTTTTGGCGACGGCACTTTCATCGCCGATCCCGGACGTCTCAACTTTGACGGCTCTCAACGCTCCAAAACCGACTACTCTAAAATAGGTATGCACAGAAAAGAACTCGTCCCCGTCGGTAGTCTACGTGCGCCCAACGCTCTCCAGCTCCACGACCTTAGCGGCAATGTCCGCGAATGGTGTCACGACTGGTTCGATGAAGATTACTATTCCATCAGTCCAGACCTCAACCCTAAAGGGCCGCGCAGCGGTAGCAAAAGAACAGTACGCGGCGGCGATTATTTACAAGGACCTGAAAAATTATTGACAACCCATCGGCGTGGTCTTTCGCCGACGACGCGGAGTCGGTCGGTGGGGTTTCGGGTGGCGAGAGGTCTGTGATTACTTACTATATTTATTTTTAGCGGTATCAGTTACCTTAGGTCACCAACAAGATAGTCAGTTGATTACAGATCAATTCAATTTTATCTATAGCATTTAAATAGTTCTTCCTACATGAAGTATACAGTTTTACTATTACTACTATCAAGCAATTTTCTTATTCTTTCTGCTCAAACGAAGTATCCTGTTACAATAGGTGTGCTGCCTTTAGAGAACAAAAACACATCAGCAACCAATGCAAGTAGAGTTCACAATACTATACTCGTGCTTCTAAATCAAGATAATAGATTTCAAGTAATAGATATATCTGCTCGCGACAAAGTAGACGCTGAGAAGGAAAAGCAAAAGGAGATTGATTTCTTAGAAGGAACGATCGTTGAGCAGCACAGAAATCAAGGTGCTGAGTTTATTCTATCTGGAACAATAAATTCATTAGGAGCAACATACGATAAGGAACAAAAGCGTTACATTAGCTATTGCAACATCTCGCTACATCTCTACAATGTAGTTACCAATACGCTCGTAGCATCTGAGTTAGTGACGGAGAAAGCAAGATCAAAATCTAACGGGGCATTTGTAGTCCCTAGTTTAGCGATTCCAACTGAAAACGGAACTGTCCGAACCCAAGCAGTCAAGATCAACAAAAAAGTCAAAGTGACTGCTGAGGAGGCAATTGATAAAATGTTGAGTGAACAGATGCCCATCTATATTGGTGAGATTGTGGAGAAGGCATTTCCAAGCGAGATAGAGATTTTTGAAATACAAGAGGTAGTACGGAAAAACAACTCATCCTTTTTGAATGATAAAATATCTGTTAATAAACGGATTCGATATGATGCTTTAATAGTCGGGGGAAAAGAGCTTGGTATCACTAAAAATAGTTGGATAAAGATTATTTCCAGAAAGCCCGTTCAAGCAAATGGTAAGATCGTATATTACGAAGAAGAGATAGGTAGGATGCAACTCTTAAAACTACATGGTGAGTTTTCCAGATTTAGAATCATAAAAGGCGATATAGAAGTCATGAAAAGCATATTAGAAGACGATTCGATACAGTTGATTGCACGCTATTGATGAGGGGAGAATCAGTTTTAAAATAAGATTTTGACGACTTTCGTAAAGCTTGAATACCACAAAACACCAAGTTTACGAAAGTAGCCACCCGCTTTTTCCCTTCCCTCAACTTTCGCAAACTGATGAATACTCTACTTATGGAAGAAACCGATTCATTTATCCTTTGTGCACCGACTTCGCTTCATTTCTAGTATCTTTCCATCCAAATTCAAAGCACTATGAAACCCAAAACAAGAGGTTACATCAGAATTGCCATCGGCGTAGTACTCATCATTCGTTCTATAGATAGAGGCATTGATTTTTTTGCGACTGATTCTGCTTATGACATAGGTTTTTTCGTCGGCATTGTGCTAGTGCCTATTTTGGGTCTTGTAATGCTGTATCAAGGGTACAAAGATTTGGAGGCAGTAAAGGAATAGCACCTCCTGTCACCCGTTGAATTTCCAAGCAAAAACTACACATAAAAGTAGCTTGCGAAAACCAAGCTGACGCTCAGCGAGTGATTTACGCAACGTGCTGCTCTCTCCTATTCATCGATTCTATCAAATACGCAAACAACATCACCAACAAACATCCAATCAAATTGAGCCATAAATAAGGCAACTCAATGACGTCTAAACGCTCCAGTGTAAAGAGCGCAATGACCAATACCTCTGTAATCAAAGCAGCGATAAAGACCGCATTGCCTTGTATGCGCTTCATAAAAAAAGCAACTACAAAAATGCCCAAAATCGTCCCGTAAAATATAGAGCCTACGATATTGACTAGCTCAATTAGATTATCAGACAAGCGAGCCAAAGAAGCAAAAATAAGCGCTAAAATCCCCCACGCCAGAGTCATTAATTTGGAAGAGCGCAAATAGAACTGATCATCTTCTTCTCGACGAATAGATCGCCTGTAAATATCAACCATACTCGTCGTCGCCAGAGCACTTAGCTCCGAAGAAGTAGAAGACATGGCAGCTGAGAAAATGACTGCTAGTAACAATCCCACCAGCCCAATGGGCAAATAATTCATTACAAAAGAAATGAAAATGTAATCTCCATCATTGACTTCGGCATCACTGTCTTGCTGCAAAATCAATTGATCCATTTCGCTGCGTAGTTCGTCTTCTTGGTTCAGTAATCCGTTTAGGCGAGTTTGTTCTTGCGTGATTAGGCTTTCATTGGCGGTCTCATTAGCTGCTAGGAGGTCTTGTATGGCTTCTTGCTTTTGCTCAAACAGGTTGAGGTAATCGGCTTCGATTTGCTGCTGTTGTACTTCGTAAGCGGTACCTTCTAGTTTATCAAGATTGGCTTGATTGAAGTGGAGGGGTGCTGGATTGAATTGGAAAAAGATAAATACCAAAACGCCCACAAACAGAATCAAAAACTGCATCGGCACTTTCACGATCCCATTCATCAACAACCCTAACCGACTCTCTGCCAATGACTTACCAGACAGGTAACGTTGCACCTGTGACTGATCTGTTCCAAAATAAGAGAGAAATAAGAACACACCACCTAGCATTCCCGTCCAAAATGTATACCGATTGGAAGGATCGACGCTGAAATCTACCACTTCCAATTTATCCATTTTTCCAGCTAAAGTCACTGCATCTCCGAAGGAAATATCGTTGGGCAATTGAAAAATCAAAATCATCGCAGCGATAAACATCCCACTCAAAATCACAATCATCTGCTGCTTCTGCGTCACACTCACCGCTTTCGTCCCGCCCAACATCGTGTATAAAATCACCACTGCACCGATCAGTACAATCGTCAGATTTAAATCCCAATTCAGAATATTAGATAGAATAATAGAGGGAGCATAAATTGTAAGCCCCGCCGCCATTCCTCTTTGGATGAGGAACAAGATAGCCGTTAGCGTTCTCGTTTTGAGATCGAAACGTCCTTCCAGATACTCGTAAGCCGTATAAACATTGAGCTTGTAGTAGATGGGCAACACAAAAATACACAGCAGTACCATCGCCACAGGCATCCCAAAATAGAACTGCGCAAAGCCCATTCCACTCTCATACGCTTGTCCCGGAGCAGACAAAAACGTAATCGCACTCGCCTGAGTTGCCATGATCGACAACCCGATCGTCCACCATGGCAAATCCTTATCGCCTTGCAAATAGCTCTGAGATGTGTTGACTTTTCGTGTTTTGTAAATACCATAAAGAACGATAGTCGCCAGAACAGCGAGCATCACCGACCAATCAATCCAATGCATGAGCTACTGATAATACTGAGTGAAAAGATAGAAGGAAATAATAATGACCGCATGAATGATGAGGACTGCCCAATAAAGTCGTTCCCAACTGCCCAAGATAGGTGGTGGCGCTTCGGGTGGTGTTTGTTGTTCGTTCATCGTATGGGTACTTATTTAGATGATGAAACAAGGTAAGCGTTTTGGTAGGGAATCAGCGTTTTTGACGTGTTAATGTGAGGATTGCCTCCTGCGTCGGCTTTGATGCTGAATTGTTGAACTGATAAATTGATAAGTCGTATAATTGATTAAGCTTACAGTATTGAACCAAAATTTGCGATACTAAGTAACGGTCAAATAATAAGTTTCTCATTTTTTGTCCGTTACTAACGAGTTCTGTACAAGTCAGGTGGTCAATTCAACAGTTCAACAATTTTTCAAAATACAATATCCAATGAAGGCACTGAACCCAAGTCACCAGCTAAGACCAATAACACAGAGCAAAAGTCAGCTCAAAAATGCTTCCACCCCTGCGCCTGTAAATCGTGGATATTGCCACCCGTCGTATGTAACTTGATACCCTCTTCCGGCTTCGTGATTTCACCCATAATATAGATATCCGGTAAGAACTTTACCTTCTCCAAATCTTGTGGATCAACGGTAAATAGTAGCTCGTAGTCTTCGCCACCACTCAAAGCACAAGTAATGGGGTCTAATTTGAACTTCAGTGCCATTTGTTGCGCTTCAGGATGGATTGGGACACCACTTTCTTCGATGTATGCACCTACACGAGAAGCTTTACAAATATGAAAGATTTCAGAAGCGACACCATCCGACACATCAATCATGGAAGTTGGCACGAGATTGGATGTTGCGAACTGCTCGATCATGTCTTTTCTCGCTTCCGGCTTCAACTGCCGCTCTATCAAGTAGCTTTGTTCTTCAAAATCAGGCTGACTGCCTGTTTCCAGATAAATTTGCTTTTCGCGCTCCAAAATCTGTAAGCCCAGATAAGCCGCTCCTACATTTCCTGTGATGCAAATTAGATCACCGACTTTAGCTGTATTCCGATAAGACAAACTTTTCATCTCTCCTTGCCCGATCGCAGTCACACTGATATAAAGTCCTTTGGGAGAGGAAGTTGTATCACCACCTATCAAATCCACTTGATAGCGTTCACAAGCCAGATGAATACCTGCATACAATTCTTCCAACGCTTCTACGGAAAACCGATTGGACATAGCGATGGATACCGTCACTTGCTTGGGCGTCGCATTCATGGCATAGATGTCAGACAGATTGGTCACGATGGCTTTATACCCTAAATTTTTCAAAGGCGTATACATCAAATCGAAGTGAATCCCTTCCACCATCATATCCGTAGAGACGACCGTCACAAAATCATCGTTCTTGATGACGGCAGCATCATCACCTACGCCGACCACAGAAGAGCCTTGCTGCAAAGCAAATTTCTTGGTCAGGTGATCGATGAGTCCAAATTCGCCGAGTTCATTGACGTCTGTTCGTTGTGCCATTTTTTTTGATTAATTGATAAATTGAAAAACTGATAACGAGATATTGTACACGCTAGGTAATCAATTCAGCGGTTCATCAGTTCTTCGAATCTAAAAAAAATGTCCCAACCAATATAAAATCGATTGAGACATTTATTTTCTAAACGATAACTAATCTAGTTACGCATTGTCATCATTGTTCTCCTCATTCTCTTTCAACTGATCTTTCAATTGAGAGAATACATCCAAATCACCTAATGTAGAACGCTCTACACTCGACTGCGTTTTCTTCACTTGATCGCGTGTTTGCTTACGCTCTGCACGCTTCTCTTGGCGGACATGCTCTTCCGCTTCGCGGTTGATGTCCTCCAAATAGCGCAAGTGAGAAACTAAGATACGCTTGTCGTCACGGTTGAATTCCAAGATTTTCACCTTGATAACTTCTTCCACTTCTGCATTCGTACCGTCTTCTTTGCGGATGTGCTTGATCGGTGCAAAGGCTTCCAATCCGTAAGGCAATTGTACGATCGCACCACGGTCGTCTTTACGGACGAGTGTCGCATCGTGATAAGAACCTTCTGGGAAAACATTCGCGAATGTATCCCATGGATTTTCTTCGATCTGCTTGTGACCCAATGCCAACTTGCGGTTGTTCACGTCGATCTCCAAGATCACACACTCTATATCTTGACCTACTTTCGTAAACTCGGATGGGTGATTGTAACGCTTCGTCCAAGACAAATCAGAGATATGAATCATACCACCGATACCTTCTTCTAACTCTACGAATACACCATAAGGTGTCAAGTTCATGACGCGACCGGTGTGGCGACTATCAGTAGGATAACGCTCTACGATTGTGCTCCAAGGATCTTCGGTCAACTGCTTCAAGCTCAAGGACATCTTGCGCTCTTCACGGTCGATAGTGACCACTTTGGCATCGTGAATTGCACCCAATGTGAAGTGCTCTTTGGCATTGACTGGCTGATTGCTCCAAGTAACCTCGGATACGTGAATCAATCCCTCTACACCTGGCTCGATTTCTAGGAATGCACCATAGTCCTCGATATTGACGATCTTACCTTTGACAGTAGACCCTTCCTTGATCTCTGCGTCCAATACATCCCATGGATGCGGTTGCAACTGCTTGAGACCCAAAGAGATACGTTTCTTGTTCTCATCAAAGTCTAGTACAACAACGTTGATCTTGTCGTTGATTTTCAAAACTTCGTTCGGATGATTGATACGTCCCCAAGAGATGTCTGTGATGTATAGTAGACCATCGACACCACCCAAGTCCAAGAAAGCACCAAAATCAGTGATATTTTTGACCAATCCTTCCAAAACTTGACCACGTTCTAGACCTGCGATGATTGCTTCGCGCTGCTCTGCTAGATCGCTTTCGATCAATGCTTTGTGAGAAACGACGGCATTTTTGATAGCTTCGTTGATTTTCACCACTTTGAATTCCATCTGCTTACCTACATACGCATCGTAATCAACAATCGGCTTGATGTCAATCTGAGAACCCGGCAAGAATGTCTCCAAACCGCTAGTATCTACAATCAAACCACCTTTGGTCTTGCTGATGACTGTTCCTTTGATGACTGTACCATTCTCGTAGGAGTCTTGGATGCGCTCCCAAGCACGTAGCAACTTTGCTTTACGACGAGACAAAACCAATTGACCTCTTTCGTCTTCTTGCTGCTCTACGTAAACTTCTACCGTATCACCTACATTCAACTCATCTAGGTCTCTAAATTCGGACAAAGACAATAGACCATCTGACTTAAATCCAAAGTCTAGGATAACATCGCCATCGTTGATTTTAGCAACTTTACCACCGACGATCTCCCCTTCCAGTGTACGCTGCATCGTAGCTTCGTACTGACTGAAATACTCTTGTGTTTCAGATTCACTGTAAGCTGCCATTTTTTTGTTGCCGGCTTCCCAGTTGAAGTCATCGTGCGCAGATTCACCCACTACTTCATCTTCCTCCAAGACCAACTCGTCTTCTTCCTCTTCTTCTTCGGTTTCTTCCTCCGTAGACGCTTCTTCTACTTCTTCCTCGTCAGCCTCTTCTTCGTCAGTCTCTTCTTCCTCCTCTTCTGCTACTACCACTTCGGTAGGAGGTGTTTTAGTGACGTCTGCGATCATTTCGACAGCTTCTTGAGTAGAATCAGCTACCTGAATGATTTCTTCTTCGTTTGTTGCTACTACATTCGCATCTTCTACCGTCTCTGTTTTTGATGCTTGCTCTGCATTAGCAATTGGGTCTGTCACTTCGACAGCCTCAGAAGCTGCTACCTCATCGGTAACGATGGCTTCTTCTTTTGTTTCAAGAACTTCTTTGTTCTCGTTTTTTTCTTCTTCTAGCATTGAAAGAATGCTTTTTGATGCACAAAAAAATGTGCTTTATGTTAGGAAATAATTTTAGCGGCGCAAAGGTACACTTTTTAGAGAGAAATATTAATTTTTGAGTACAAATAGATTCGCCTATCACAAGAAATGGTCGAACATCATCTGACATTCGACCATTTTTGATTTTTATATCGCTATTTGACAACTAGATAATTATTCCAGTTGCTCCAATTACGCCAACTTCATCACCCTCTCAGCCACCTAAAGATATCCAATCCATTGGCGTACAAGACCAAACTAATCAAAATCACAAAACCGATCATCGTCGCGATCTCCATAAATTTATCACTTGGCTTACGTCCTGTCACGATTTCGTACAGCAAGAACATCACGTGACCACCATCCAGTGCAGGAATCGGCAATAAATTCATGAAAGCTAAAATGAGTGACAAGATAGCCGTCATGCGCCAAAAGTTTTGCCAGTTCCATAGCGAACCGAACATAGAACCAATAGACCCAAAACCGCCTAAACTATCAGACGCTCTGATCTCTCCGGTAAACATCTTACCGAAAGCTTTAATTTGGACACCTAAGAAGTTGAGCCCTTCTGTCACCCCTTTCGCCATCGCCTCTCCAAATCCAAATTCCTCTGTCGCCGTCTCTAATGTCTCTACACTAATCCAAATTCGACCATTGGGACTTAGCTCGACAGGTAGTTCCAGCGTCTCACTATTTCGCTTGACACCTATATTGATCGCAACAGGATCGGCAGGTGGCGGCGATTGGCTAAAAAGTCTTTTCAGTAGCGATTGTCTAGGTGGTGGCGGTGGTAGTTGAGCCGCCAATGCTTTACGGAAATCCTGAAAATAAGGTGTTGGTGTTCCATTGACACTGATGAGTTGGTCGCCGGATTTGATGCCTGCTTTATCTGCTGCTTTGCCCTCATCGACTTGATCAACTATGGTCGGGAAGCGCGCACTAAACAAACTTTTATCTCCAGTGGAACTCGACAAGATCTTTGTCCACTTCGCTGCGTCTACCTCTACTTTGACGTTTTGACCGTTGCGATTGACTACTATTTCGTCTGCCCCATTGATGACGATTTCTCGCACCACGATACCAGGATTGAAACGATCGAAAGGAGCATCGCCGACTGTCAATATTTTATCGCCATCCTGTAGACCTAATTCCACACCCAAAGAATCAGCATGAATACCATATTCAGCATTTTCGACGGGCAGATATTCTTGCCCCCACACCCAGAAAACCATACCATAGATCAAGAATCCAAGAATGAAATTGACGGTCACGCCACCCAACATGATGATGAGTCGCTGCCAAGCCGGTTTAGAGCGAAATTCCCACGGCTTAGGTGGTTGTTTCATCTGCTCTTTGTCCATGCTTTCATCGATCATACCGGAAATTTTGACATAACCACCCAGTGGCAGCCAGCCAATACCGTATTCGGTTTCACCGATTTTCTTTTTGAACAAGGAAAAGTAAGGATCGAAAAAGAGATAAAATTTTTCGACACGCGTATTGAATAAGCGAGCCGGCAGAAAGTGTCCCATTTCGTGTAAAACAATCAAAATGGAAAGACTGAGCACCAATTGCCCGGCAGTCACTAGAAAATCCATATAGGCTTATTGTATGATTGAAGAAGTACCAATATACATGATACTAGAACAACATTTACCAAACAGTACTTTTTTGAGAGATGTTTAGTAAGGCGCGCAAAGGTAACAATACTTTGAAGGTTTGCTCATAGCTGTCTGTCAAATTATGTCTCAGCGTGACGATGATTTGTGGCTGTCATCAAATCATTTTTCACAAAACCTCGACAAGCTCTAAAGCATTTTATTCCAGACTGTTTCACTCGTCTCAAAACCCACTAAGCCCAGCTCTCGCGTCAAATAAATCGTCATCAAAGTCCCTTCAAAAGCGAAAGTCTCTTCATACGTTTGACCGTTCAATTCGATAGTTCCGACAGCTTCAAAATAATTCAAAACACTCAAATTTGGTCGATCCAACTGCGCCACATTGATGCTATCCGTCACTACAGTTGCCAACTCGCTAAATAGGTTTTGAGAGACCGAAACTTGCACCGCTTGGTAGAATTGTCGCGTATTAGCAGCCACCACATCGCTATACACTAGAAAGTCGATGGTTGCTGTTTGGTCTTCATCGAAAAAGACAAGTCGCTCCGTCTCAGAAGTGAAAAACTCGCAAGTCGTTTCCCCTTTGATCTTTGGTTCTGTACACAATTCTTGGACACACAATTGATCAATCTGTCGCGCCACACCTTCGGGAGCAGTGAATACAAGCGAATCGCCATTTGCATTCAGAAAAACCAAGCGACTATCATCTGTGTACGGATTGAAACTAAGCGTCGAAGGCGTAAGTTCTAGTTCACCGACTTGCTCATCAGGTGGGCAGAAGTCATCGCAGGCAGCGGCAATGACTACAAAAAACAGAAAAGATAAAAGGCGGGTATTCATATACAATCTTTCAGAATAAAGATAAAAAGCTTATGTTTGTTCAGGGCAAACGCATCAAATTCCTTTTTGCTCTTTGATTTATCAAATGATTCAATTTTTCAGCGACATGAGCATGGTATTTGTCTCAAGCCGACGGGCTATTCATTTTGGCATTGCCCCAAAACGAATCAAAAGGTCTAGA